>NZ_JBMDIY010000009.1:0-161712 GCF_057808895.1 Flavobacterium sp. FG68 | reverse complement strand
AACTAATTATAAAAATGTAGCTTAACTTTTTCTCCAGTTTTTGTTTGCATATCCAAGCTCATTAATGATAAATGTAAAGAAGGAAAAACTACAATCATACATTGCTCGATCTAAGTATTACCATTGGTTAATTACTTCTTCAATACGAACCACTTTTTCCCCTTTGCAATAAGGATACTTACAAAGTGGACTATAATTGCAATTACCATTAAACTTATAATCAATTCCCCCAGACACCAAAATGCCAATTACTTTATTAGTAAAAAAATTAAACACAGGTGACCCTGAATTTCCTTGAAAACTGTCTAAACTTGTATAAAAATAAAAGGGAAGATTATTTTCAAATATTGAAGCATTTAAAGCTAATTTTAAAGGCAAACCACTAGGATAACCCAACATATAAATTTCGCTCTCCTCTTTTTTTATTTTTTTTGAATGTTCCCATTCCAATACAGGTCTATTAAAGTTTCGATCAACAGTAAATTCTACAACATCTAATTCAGTATTTTTTTTTAAAATTCTCTGGGGATAATAAATATCATCCTGATCAATAAAAACATGTACAATTCCATTGGGATTTATAATCTTATAGCCAAATACAACAGCGTATTTTTGTAGTGGCCTTTCTAAAACATGTAAGGCTGTTAACATACTTTTTTTATCATATATAAATGCAGTCCCAACCCCCAGAGTTGGCTGATTAAAAAATGCTTCATCTGGGCATAACTTGTAAACTTCTCCTAATTTTTGACTAATATCCAGTTGATAACTGGTTTTAGAAATTGAATTAAGCTTTTCTATCTCCACAATGATTCCAACGGATTCAGTAACGTTATGTATACGTTTTTGCCAATCTATATCTTCATTCAATTGCAAAGGTTCAATTCGACTGTCATATTGCGACGGTCCTAATAATCTATCTACTACTTCTATTTCTTTTGGATCCACATTTTCGACCATCAGTTTTAGTGATAATTTTGATTGTCCATCTTCTTTGTTAAGATCTCCTATTATTGCTTTTGCAGTTTCCATTTGTAGTTGCTCTGTACTTTTCTGAATTTCCTGTATTAGCATTTGTTCATAAAAAATTTTGTTGTGTCCCTCTTGGTTTATGGGGGTTGCTTTTTTGAAAAGCGCTTTTTCTACACTTCGCATATTTTTTAAAGAATCACTCTTTATTGCTATACT
Organism: Flavobacterium sp. FG68; assembly: GCF_057808895.1. Classification (NCBI taxonomy): domain Bacteria; kingdom Pseudomonadati; phylum Bacteroidota; class Flavobacteriia; order Flavobacteriales; family Flavobacteriaceae; genus Flavobacterium; species Flavobacterium sp. FG68. The sequence continues at coordinate 160,524 of NZ_JBMDIY010000009.1, read as the reverse complement.
ATCCCGAACCTGTGAAAATAGAATAAAGCCATTAAAAAACAAGAATAGTATAAAATATCTAAACATATTATTCATTTTTATATTTAGAGGCAATGGTTAATAAAGGTATGTCCAAAGTAACTCCTAGTCCTACACGATAGGATTCAATAGAGGTAAATGTGTCTGTATTCTCAACAGGAATATCTCGTAATTTTGGTCCATATTGAACTCCTAAATTAAACGTCAACGGAGATCTTTTTAAACCAAAAACAGCATAAATACCTGGAGAAAAAATGTCAGCAACCTCAAAATCGGGTAATGTTTTTGTATTGTTAGCATCATCAAGACGTAAACGCACCGGTGCAGCTATATCTATTATAGGTAAAAACAATCCCAAGTTATACCCACTTCCAATAGCACCCCAAGGTTGTAAATAGATCCCTACTGGTGCTGTAAAACCAATAAATTCTGCTTTTTTGATTTCTGGATCGTCACTTTTAGTAAATTCCCATCCGCCTAATAGTCCTGGAAAAGCATTAATTGAATAATAGTAACTTGCTTTTTCTTTTAGGGAAGAACTTCCAACAGGTAATACAAAAGCCTCTATCGCTTTTTCATAAGCTTCAGGATTATCCGCTACGGCTATATCATTAACAAAATGGATAAACTTAACTAATTTATTATTTTGACTATCTTGTTTTATGCTTACCTGATTTAATAACTCTGGCACAAAAGCTTGATACAATTGAGTAAGTTCTTCTTGTGTAGTTACGCTTATATTTTCGCCCAAAAAGATTTTCTTATATCCCTGTACTTGATATTCTGTAAATTTATCTAATATAAAAATCTTAGTTTTATCAGTGACATTTTTTTCTTTCAGCACCGCTTCTATTTTGGCTTTCGTCTTTGTCTCATCGTAGCCTAAATATTTAAAAACAATCATTCTTTCCTCCAGTAAATGATTTTTTAAAATCTGAACATTTTTATTATAGACTTCTTGATTCCAATTTAAGTCTTTTTGTGATTCTAAAAAAGTATCAATACTTGTTGCAAGTGATTTTCCATTTTCAATTTCATTAAACTTTAATTGAATAATTTTAATTTCAAATTTGTTTTTTTTCCATAATTCTACCTTCTTAGTATCACTCAGTTTAGTATCAATACTTAGCAAAGTTTTAAGGGCTTGTAATTCGGTAAAAGTCTGTGTAGTTAATTTAGTTTCTTCAAAGATATTGATGTACTCTGATTTTACTATTTTTAAAATTAATGGTATCTCAATAGCTTTGGTAATGGCATTAGTATACCTTTTTTCATGTAAATCCAATGTGATGTCATTAGCCAATCGTGCAACCGTAAAATAAGGTTTAACTTTTTGAGTAATATCTTTTAATGTATTGTCAGGCTTAAGGGCTAATATACCATCAACTACAGTAGTGGTTTCTTCTGCAAAATTTACAATATCACCAATCAATTGGTGCATTTCTTTATATTCAACTTTTTCCTCGTTTTTATTCTTCTTCTTGATGACTAAAAACTGGGTATGTATTCGTTCTGCGTTTTGAACAATTTCTATTACATCAGATTTTATAAAATGTTCTATTGTATTAATTTTGTCTGTTTCTTTAACTGTATCTGCTAAGGGTAATAAGGAATTATAATATTTTACGTTTTGCTGATGTAGAAAGCCAAAATAGAGAAATAAAAAATCTTTTTGGCTCCCATAATTTGCAAAAAAGTCAGTCGTGACAAACTTAACTTCACCATTTTCAACAATTGTTAAGCTATAGGCGAGCATAGTAGCTAATTGTAATCCTTGTGCTATTTCTTTTTTTGTAGCATCAGAATCATTTTGCCATCTGTTTAGATTTCTGCTATTTGCTAAGATGGTAAAAAAATCTACAGGACTTTTAATTTTAGAAACCTGTTGTAAAATCTCCAAACCTTCAAAAGCAAAATCCAAATCAGGATTCTTTTGTATCGCTAATGCAATTCGTGGTGTGGCTTTCAAATTAGCTGCATTAGGCAATAGATTATTCAAGTCCTGTTCGATATATTGCTTTAAATCATCGCTAAAACTTAATAACTGATCAGCATTAAAATTTTTTAAATAATTTACTGTAGTAGGCAGCACTACTTCCAATTCATAGAGATAAGGATATTTATCTTTTTTTTCTAAATAGTCTTTTAAATTATCTATGGCATTTAAGGTCAATTCTTCTTTAATGCGCTTTGCTAAAAAACGTGCCAACCCATCAATCCCTTCAACTAAAATATCGCCTCCAACAAAAGGCAATCCTTTTTGAATCGATAAATTGCTGTTATTTAATGCTAATTCATCCGCCTTACCTTTGTTTAAATTCTCATATTTATTTTTGACACTATTAAGTACAGTCGCTAGAAATTTATTGTTATTATCTTGAAAATGCTTTTCAAGGTCATCAAACTGTTGTTTATCTACATAAAATAAAGCTATATAATAGTTTTTTTTATTTGTATTTAAGGTTATTTTCAAGCTAACTAACTTTCCTTCATCAGATTTTGCTTTCTTAAATTCTTCGTTATAATTATCTATAGATTGTAAATAATTACTTCTCTTTTCTTGGATGTTTAATTCTTTATCATTACCAGAAGCTATATCTTTTATAGTATTTCCCTTTTCATCTTTTTCTTTTACTATACTTAATGTTAAATTATTACTGTAAGCCTTGAAAATAGAAATTGCTTTACTTCGGTCGCGTGCTATATCTTCGTCGATGCTTTCTGGGTTACCACTAGCATAATCCTTATGTAATAAATCAATTAAAATTGCTGCATCACCTGCTACGGGTGCAGATTTTTGGCCTAGTAAGCAGATAGGAACTAATAATAAACAAATAATTAACGCTTTTTTTTGCATAATTTTATAGTTTTCTTAAACAAACACTTTACAAGTATAATTAATTTATAAAATGTTAAAAATAATACTTAGTGTATTATAAAGAATACGTATAAATACGTGTTTATTAAAATAATATACCGGGGTACTATAAAGGAAACGATTTCGAGTACGAATTTGATGGCATCCAATTTATCTTCAAAAGTGGTGAATTTCTAGAGATGCAGGGAAATAACAGCTATGTATTCATAAAAATCAATGAGAGGATAAGCAATATTATCAATTACATGAATGTATTTCTGCAGCATATCGATTTCATTCAATATCCAGATGTAATTTCTGAAATTAAATTTTTCAATTAATAAAAAACATCTAGAGATTAAATCATAAAAATGAATAAATTAGACCACTTATATATCCATTATGCCTAGAGATGAATTTTTATCATCTACAAAGAGAGAGCTGGCCCAAAGAGCCGGCTATCTGTGCTCCATTTGTAGCCATATTACTGTTGGTCCTTCCCATGAAAACGAAACTGCAATAAGTTTAACCGGTCAAGCTGCGCACATTTCTGCCGCATCGGGAGGTGCCGGCAGTAGAAGATATGACCTCACCCTAACGCCAGAACAGCGCAGATCAATAGATAATGGCATATGGTTGTGTAACAACCACGCAACTTTAATTGACCGTGATGAAGAAACCTATACAGTTCAATATCTCAAGAATATAAAACATGAGCATGAAGAAAAGATAAGGCTTAAGCAATTAGGCGTAAATGTTGAAAAAGGCCTCGTGTCCAAAATTGAGATTTCTAATTTTGGGCAAATTTCCTCATCTATCACTTTAAATTTTACTGATCGCAACATAATTTACGGCGATAACGGTGTTGGAAAGACGCTCATATTTGAATTAATCGGATCTCTTTCCGATAAGTCATTTCTGGATCGATGGACTAATGAAAGAAGAATCAAAGTAAATTCCTTCTGTAATATTCATTATATTAAGAAACAGACTGATAAATTCGGTATTTCAATCGACCGTCAAAACCGGCTATCTTATTCATTCAATAATGCTTCAATGCCGTTTCTTCTGCCAACGATGTCAATTCTTTATATAAGTGAAAGCTATTGGGATTTCCTCACTGGAATACCAACGGAAGAAAGAGAAAAAAAATCGACAATTTCTCTGATTTCATTATATTTTAAACTTACAAAAAGCGAACTGATAAATATTATCGGCTCTATTAGCAGGGATAAGAAGCTTTTTTTTAATGATATTGATTATGATAAAAACGACCATGAAATTCTTATAAGATTTAATGGTCCAAGAAATGAATTTTACCGCTCTTTTAGATCATTATCTAATGGTGAGAAGCTACGGGTTATTCTAGAGATAACTCTAAAAATTGCACATTACTACTCAAAATTCAATTCTACAATTTTATTGATTGAAAAAACAAGTTTCAGCAGTATTGATCATGCAGGAATAAACAATTTATTCAGAACAATTCAGGACGAAAAGCCTGATTTCCAATTTTTCTTTACTGCAATTAACATAGACGACTACAACACTGAAGGTTTTAAAGTTTATGAGCTTGCTACCACAGCTTCTGGATATGTAGAGGCTTTTGAAAAATAGAACAATCTAAATAGGTTCTGTCGCATCTGTCAGAATCTAATATAAGGATTTAAATATTTTAAAAGTTAATAAGTCAATTTACAAAATGATTTAAACATAGTTATCCCTGGTCTAACCATCTGATTCTTCCTCAGCATATGCACAACCTCAATTCCACTCAAGGTTCTTTTGGCCGATTCAAAACTTTTAAAGCCTAATCCGTTTTGTATGCGCCACTTGATAAAACGATGATCTTGCTCTACAATATTGTTGAGATATTTACACTGTCGGATTTTAATCTTCGAAAACGAACGCTTGTTATAGACTTTGATAGCGGCATTATTAGAACCACTTTTATCAATGTTTATTACTCTTGGCCTGTAGTTATTACTAACTGCTTTAATTAGAAATGACTGGGCACTCATTCTTTGTCTTTTTCTGGTCAAAAGAAAGTCAACCGTATTACCTAATTTATCTACTGCTCTATATAAATAACACCAAATGCCTTTTACTTTGATATAGGTTTCATCCAATCTCCAGCTTGTCCCCACTCTACCCTTTCTCTGCTTCATCTGCGACTCAAGCAAAGGTGAAAACTTATAAACCCAGCGCTGAATAGTAGCATGATCAACAGAAACTCCTCGCATTTTCATAATCTCTTCAACATCCCGATAGCTTAATGTAAACCTAAGCTTAAAATATACGGCCTGCAGTATAATAGACTTCGGATAGCAATGACCTTTAGTATTCATGAGTTTAAGAATTTAAAAAGGCAAAGATAAAACTTAGCTTTAGATGCGACAGAACCCGCGCAAGAGATTATAACTACAAAAAACGATTAACAAAAGAAGTATTCCAAAACATCTGGCCATTAATCGAAAATGGAAAATTCAAGCCCGTTATTTACAAAACATTTTCGTACCAGAATGTTATAAACGCTCATCAATGCATGGAAGAAGGAAGCCATATTGGTAAAATTATACTGGATTGGGATTCCTAAAAATTATTGCAAGCCCTGAAGCAATTTAGTTAAAAGTGCTTCTTTCTAAAATTAAAATTCTAGAGATTATTTTTTTAAAATTGAATTACGCCCTACAGAATAAATGAATTTGAGGGCGTGATTTTTACTTTTTACAAAAGCTTTAAATGAAACACTTTTATTATTGTGGCAGAATGATGGCGTATAGTGTTTTCGGAAATAGAAAGTAAACAAATTCAAGTGTTAACGAGGTTAGGTTCGAAACTGTATTAAATTATCCTCACCGAACCCCTAAATTATTTTTTTTAGTATTCCATTAAATATAAAACCGTTAAACGGCAAGACAGAATACCAGTATATTTTACCTATAAGTCCCAGTGGTTTAAAAGTAGCATCCTGATATATTGTTGATTATTTTAAATTCCAGCCACGCTTCGCCCGAAAGTTTCATTTATGCATACAAAATCAGTTTACCTTCCTTCTTCTCGGCGTATATTACCTTCCAAAATCCAGTGCATATCCTGCATGTATTTGCTTCCAAATTTTATAATATTACGATAAAAGCCTAATATCTAAAAAGATATCAGGCTTTACTTCAAAAAACGAATATTTAAGTAAGTAATTAAAACTTAAACAAAATTCCATGCATTTAATAAAAATCGGATTTTAAAAAATAGATAAGACCACTAATAAGCGATATTAAACTTATTGCTGTTAACAAGGCCAATTGCAAGAATTTTGTTTTAGATAACTCATATTTTATTTAAATTTCATACAAAGTTAAATTTTCATTTTTAACATCATTTTTTCAATTCTGGAAAGTGAAATTTCGGGATTCGCTCCAGGAGATTCAGCTACTAATGCACCTACTGCACAGGCAAAATCAATTGAATACTGAGGTTCTTTTCCACTTAACAATGAAGCTATCAAAGCCGCGAGAAATGAATCTCCGGCACCTACGGTGTCAGCAACTTCAACAGGATATCCCTCATTTTCATAAATTCGGCCTTCCCACATTAGCAAAGCTCCGTGTTTACCTCTTGTTACACACATTCCCGTTACTTTGCTACTTTCAGCTATCAAATTCATATTGTCCTCCAGACTTGTAAACGGCGAATCCATAGCTGCAGTAATTTCTAATAATTCCTCATCATTAAACTTTATAAAATCCGCTGAATGCATTAGTCTTTCGAGCATTTCATATGAATAATGTGGTTTTCTTAAATTCACGTCAAAAACCTTATAGACTTTTTTTTGAAGCATTTCTTCAAGTGCCAGTCTTGAAACGTTATCTCGGCAAACTAAACTGCCATAAATTAAAACATCCGCATTAGCAACTGAATTCCTCGCCAAATCATTCAATTCAATTTTATCCCATGCAGACGGATAACTGATTTCATAACTTGCAGATCCCCGCTCATTTAAGGTTACGTTGACCAAACCAGTTGGGAAATCTTTAGAAACTACAATTGTATCCGTTTCAAGTCCCAGTTGTTTCACTTGCTCTTTTATTGCTTTCCCGTCTTCGTCATTGCCTACACAGCTTATCATAGCCACTTCGCAACCCAGCGTTTTCATACGCAAGGCTACATTCAATGGTGCTCCTCCAATCTTTTTTTCATTGGCAAAAACATCCCAAAGTACCTCTCCGTATGCCACCGCCTTAAGGTTTTTTCCATTGTTCATTCTAAAATATTTTATTATTGTTCTTATTCAGGCTGGGTTATCTGAAGATTTGAGATTGTGCTCGTTTGTCCTTCAGCAATTAAACCCCATTTGTTTTTGTCTCTTCCGTAAATGCGATTTGTGAGCGCTGCTTTTCCGTTTATGTAAACTACGACAACACTTCCTTCAGCAATTATTTCAACATCATATTTTACATTCGTCTGAAATGCAAATGGCAAACGCGTTACTTCCTGTAAAGCCGAATTATAACCGCTTATCTTTCCGTTAGCAATATCCAAAATCACTTTATAGTAACTTCCTGTATCATTGGTATGAAAAACAAATCCTGTTGTTCCTGAAGCTTTCGCTAAAGTAATTTCTGCTTTTATTTTGACTTTTTTTCCAAAACTTTTAAAAGTAACCATTGCTTTTTCTGTTTCTCCGGATAAAGAATAGGTTCCGTTATTGGCTGTTGCGTTGGCTGAAATCGCATCTACTTCTGCAGTAGCACTCTTTTTCGAAAATAAATCCTTAACCGATTTCGGTGATTGAGTTCCTAAAGTTCCATCTGAATTCTGAGTTAATTCATGAATGACCATATTCCCCGCCCAATCTTTATTTCCTAAATCATTCTCAGGCGTTTTTCTGGCATTCCATCCAAAAACATATCTTTTATTTCCGTCAGAAGCCGTTTTTCCTGCGTAAAAGTATTCTCCATCAATTCTATCATTTTCCGGTTTTGTCCATGGACCAGTTATTGATGATGAAATTCTGTAATGCGTTCCTTTATTGCCACTCCAATTCTCAGAAAAAATTAAATACCAATTGCTTCCCATTTTGAAAATATCCGCACATTCCATCATCAGATAATTATCTTCAGGCGTTGTGGTATAAATTGGAGCTTGAACATCCCATTTTCCTGATGCAGGATCAGCGCTTGTAAAATGTAACAAAACGGCTTTTCTTCCAGGTTCTGTCTGTGTACTTACTAACATGGAATATTTTTTCAATTCATCATTATAAAACACATGCGGATCTCTGAAATCATAATTGTAGTAGCCCGCTGGAGCTGTAATTTTAAAAGAAGGAACTTTTGTCCAGTTTTTCAAATCTCCACTTGTTGCACACAACACACTTTCTCTGGCATTGGACTGAACAAAAACGGGATTTTCATTGTGCCCTGTATAATAGAAATAATAAAGATTGCCCACTTTGACAACTGATCCTGTACCAATAGCAAAATCAGGTTCAAGCGTTGTACCATATGGAATGGTTTGACCTTCATAAGTAAAATGCGCCAAATCTGTACTTTGATATTCATGAATATCATGAAACCCTTTTCCTGCAGGTTTATTCTGTGCATCATGTAGAAAGTAAATATGGAATTTTCCGTTATCGAAAAAAGGCATAATATCTCCGGTATAACCCGCACTGTAATATGGGTCGTTTGCGCCCATCCATTGCGCGGGCGGAACAGGAAAAACACTAGTTATTTCAGAATTTCCTCCTGAAATCGAACCTCCAATATACGTTTCATCCTGACTGCACGAAACCAGCGAAAAGAAAATCGAAGCGATTGTGATTATATTTCTATATTTCATTTTAGTTAAATTCAAGGTGGATTATTTTGCCGCTAGATAATTGATACTGTTTTGTGTCAGCAGTTTAATGTTTGTAATAAACTCGTTTGCCTGACTTGGCACTCCGCTGCTATTGGTTTCATTGTACCAATCGTAAGCTCCCATAGAAATAACAATTACATTTTTATTTGTACTCGTGTTCGGGAATTCTGCAATTGTTACTCTTCCGTTCAGTTCATTATCCCAGGCTTCACTTGCCAGATTGGTTCCTCCTGTTTGGTTTCTCCAACCTTCTCCATTATTGTAGCCTCCCCATTCCGGTAAAAACCACCACGCTGTATGATTTAATCTGAAAGTTCCGCTTTGTAATAAATTGGCTTTTCCGGATTCAAAAGTGGTTAGGCCCTGGAAAATTGGATGACCTTCATGACCAACGAATGACATTCCCCATGAATTACCGTCTACAAATCCATTTGGAGGAAAATCACCAAAAACATTATTCGGTCCTTTTCCTGACGGAACAATTCCTAAAGCATCGACATATTGCGAAGCAAAAGAAGTCAACAGCAAGTTTCCGCCATTTGTTCTAAAGTTTTTCAATGCGTTTGTAACGGTAGGATTATAAGCCACAGAAGGTAAATTTGCAGCCGAATCAAAGTGCCACCAAATGACGTCGATATCACTTAAATCTGCACCGTTTTGTACACTTTCAAAAGAAATATATTTAGCTCCCGGGAAATTATCAAACAGCCAGTTTGAAGCTGTAACTTCATCCATATTTGTAATTCCTGATCTTGTAGCGGCAGTTCCTAAAAATGCAACTGTCAATCCTGCAACTGGAACTCCTACATTTGCCGTATAATTAACGCTTTTTCCGTTTGATCTTATTACAAAAGTCACAGCATTGGTAAAATCAATTGTTGCTCCCGAAGGTGGTGAAATGGTAACACCCGTTGTAACTTCAATTACGGGTTTAAGCGCTGTCAAATCAGTGTTTTCAGGAAGCGTCATATTAATGGTTTTGCTAATGTCGTTTACAGTCGCTGCAACACCATTAATTGTAAAACTCTTAATTGGACTTAAAACGGTTGTTGTTACCGTATAATCTTTATATAAATTCCCATTAACCACTCTGAATTTTACCGGATTTGTAAAATTCATAGCCGAATTTAATTCCGGATTTGATGTTGCGCCATCGACAAAAACAACTTCCGGTTTTATAGCTGTTATATCAGATCCGTAAGGCATTACAACAGTAATTTTCCCTGTTGTCTGATCAATGTTTCCTGAAACTCCGTTTAATTTGAAGGAAAGTACATCTGAAGGCGAACTCACGTCAAATCCGCCAGTTTCAAAACTATTTTCGCAGGCAGTAATCATAAAAATCATTGCCAATACTATAGACACTTTGGTCCAATATTTATTTAAAGCTTTTTTCATATTGCTGATTTTTAAAGATTAATAACCTGGATTTTGTTTGTACAATCCCTGGCTGAAATTAATTTGCTTCAACGGAATTGGGCAATATTCTTCTTTATGTGCATCAAAAAAAGCATCCTGATAATACGTACGTTTTGTTTTTTCTTTAGCATAAAAATCATTCATCACCTGATCTGTAATTCCCCAACGGACAAGGTCGAAGAATCGGCTTCCTTCCATTGCCAATTCTAAACGACGTTCCCAACGCAACGCTTTACGGGCAAAATCTTGTGTCCAGTTACAATTGCTTCCATCCACATACGTATTGATTTTGAAGTTACTCACATACGGCAGTCTTCCCGTACTTTGCGCTGCTCTTTCTCTGATTTCATTAATTAATGGTAAAGCTTCAGATTGTCTTCCTAATTCAATCAAAGCTTCTGCACGCATCAAAATCACATCAGCATAACGAATCTGAATTCTATTTTTAGAATTTCCGTAAAACGGATCAATATTTACGACACAAGTGCAATTTGGAGCAACGTTTTCTTTTAAAGAAGCATAATAACCATAAGTTCCCGGAGATCTTACCCAAGCTTCAACATATAGAAATTCAGGATCATATTTATAAGGCAGACCAGGCATTGCAACAGTATGATACAATCTTGGATCAACTGTATTGGCATCTATATTTTTATAATCAAAATCTTCGTTGTTGTAAGTGTCAAACTCAGGCAAACCATTTGCTCCTGTTTTAAAAGCATTCACCAAGTTTTGACTTGGTTTATGAAAATCGCAACAACCTAAACCTTGTGGCGTAGAAAGAACATCAGAAAAATTCAATCTTCCGTAAAGCGTTCCATCGTTATCAGAAAACTGAATCGAGAAAATAGCTTCCGGTCCGTTTTCGTATGTTCCCGGTAAGAAGTTGTTGGCGAAATCCGGTTCCAAAGAAGCTTTTCCAATTACTTTATCCGTTGCTGCAATTACTTCCTGCAAATGCTGCTGACTGATTCCTGTAACTTTAAATGTTTCATCTTGCGTATAAGCCTGATACAATCTAGTTTTTGCCAAATACGCATAAGCTGCTTTTTTATTGGCGCGTCCAACTTCTGGTTGTGTGTCAGGCAAATTATCAGCCGCTGCTTGAAAATCTTCTGCAATTTTTTCCCAAAGTTCTTCGTTTGAAAGTGATTTGTTTGAAATCGTTTTATAATCTTCTACGGGAACATCTTCGGTAATATAAGGCACATTTCTGAACATGATTTTCAGCATAAAATAGAAATGTCCTCTTAAAAAATGCATTTCTGCCATTCTTGTTTTCTTCAATGGATAATCGGCTTCTGAGATTTGTTCCAAAGCTTTCAACGCTTTATTGGCTCTTGAAACACCCACATAACTGATGTACCAGAAACTGTCCAACTCTCCAAAATCTGGACGGATATTATTTGAAACTTCAAAAAAGTGAAAATCTTGGATATCATTTGTACCGCTTCCGCCTTTATAAGCATCATCTGAACGAACATTACCAAACGGCCATAAACTGTAAGGAGAATCGTAATGATCATTGCCTAACTGTGCATAAGCCGCATTCATAAATCCTTCAACCGACTGCGGTGTTACAATATCTTCTTCAGACAACACACCACGCGGATCATTTTCTAAAAAATCGGAACAGGAAGCGAAGAAACCTATCGCTAAAAATCCTGCCATATATATTATTTTTTTCATTTTTTTAATCTTTTATTATAAAGTAAAATTAAGACCTGCCGTAAAAGTTGTTGGCTGTGGATATCCAAAACCTGCATTTTCAGGATCAACACCCGTGAAGCTTTTAGCATCAATAATCAATAAATTTTGACCGCTGATATAAAATCTGAAACTTTCCATACTTAGTTTTTTAAGTAAGTCCTTTGGCAAACTATAACCAAACTGTAAAACTCTAAGTTTAAGATAACTTCCGTTTTCTACATAATATGTTGAAAATCTAGATTCCGCATTTCTGTCAACTGTTGTCAGTGCCGGAATAGTTGAATTTGGATTATCCAAAGACCAGGCATTCAGCAAACGTGTTCCTTTATTTGATCCAACATCATCAACACTCCAAAAATCAGTCTGATATTTTGTATTGTTAATTACATCAACATCTGTTGCGCCTTCCCAGAAAGTGGTAAAATCAAAGTTTTTATAAGACAAGTTTAAATTGATTCCGTACAACAATCCCGGATTTGGATTTCCGATCCACGTGCGGTCTTTATCTGTAATTGTTCCGTCGCCATTTAAGTCTTTGTAACGAATTCTTCCAAGGCCTTTTCCTTCCTGAATTGCCGAGTTTTCCACTTGATCCTGACTTGTAAACAATCCGTCAGTCACATAACCGTACATTGAGTTAATTGGGCGTCCTAAAATATTATCATCCAGTCCGTCGCCGCCGTAGTTGTTTTTTACTTCATCCGGCAATTGTGTAATCTTATTTTTGTTTGCCGAAATGTTTCCGGAAATATCATATTTCAATCCAAATGAAGTTTCATCATGATAGCCTAAAGAAAACTCCCAACCTTTGTTTTCCATAGAAGCACCGTTTACCCAACGGTTTCCTCCTTCGCCAATAACTCCTAAATAAGGCGGCAATACCAAAATATCATCTGTTTTTTTGATATAATAATCTATAGAGCCGCTCAATTTTTGTTTGAATAAACCAAAGTCCAAACCAATATTGGTTTGTGTAGTAGTTTCCCATTTCAAATCATCATTTCCGGATTGCGTTGCAATAAAACCAGACGGAAGCAATCCGTTTCCGTTTCCTGCAATATCGTAAGCTGTTCCAAAAGAAGTTGCCCAAGTTGGACTTCCGCCCGCGTAACTTGCCAAATAAAGCGAGTAAACTGCTGTATTACTTATTTCCTGATTCCCGGTTTGTCCCCAGCCTGCTCTTAATTTCAAGTCTGAAAAAACAGGAGCACTATTTTTAATGAAATTTTCATTGCTGATTCTCCATCCCGCTGAAACTGCCGGAAATGTCCCGAATTGATTGTTTTTTCCAAAACGAGAAGAACCATCACGACGAATTGTAGCCGAAACCAAATAACGATTATCAAACTCGTAATCTGCTTTTCCAAAATAAGAAAGCAAAGAATATACAGTCGAAGTTCCGCTTGTAAAAGATTCTCCTGTTCCTGCATCTGGATACATGTAATCTGGCGTTTCAATCAAAAAGTCATTTTTACGTAATGTATTTGTATCGTAAGTGTCCTTGTACATCTCCGTTCCCGCCATCAAATTCAGATTGCTTTTTCCAAAGTTTAAGCTATAAATTGCTGTATTCGTCCAAGTCCATTTGTCGCTGATCGATTGGTCGATTGTAACAGACGTTTGATCATTTTGCAGATAACCTGATTTATAGCTTCTTTGTAACGTGCGTTTTTTGTAAAAACCATAATCCATTCCGAAACTGGTTTTGATATGCAGATTTTTAATGATTTCCAAATCCGCGTAAGCGTTACCAAAAAGGCGCAAATAATCGTATTTGTTGTCTTTATTATATTCTAAAAGACGAACCGGATTTTGTCTGTCGTTCATACCTCCAACCGGTCCTCCCCAACCAATTCCGTCAACTGTGTGCACCGGAATAATTGGTAAAGCTCTAAGAGCAGGATCTAAAACGCCCGGATCTGTTACTTCGTTCGTACGGTTTAAACTGAAGTTTTCTCCGATAACTAATTTGCCATCAAAATATTTATAAGAACTGTTCATTCTCGCAGAAATTCTTTCAAAATCTGTTGTTTTTACAACGCCTTCATTTCCATAATATCCTAGAGAGAAAACATAATTTCCTTTGTCAGAAGCATTCGAAACAGACAAATCATAAGAATTAGCAATTCCGGTTTGAGAAATTGCGTCATACCAATCTGTATTTGAAGCCTTAAGGGTTTGCTGTGTATCTAAATATTCCGGAACCAAAACTTTATTCAACTGTGGTTTATTGTTATTTACCGACCAGTCAAACTGATAGCGTAAATTATTATTATTCGGATTTAAACCGTCGTTGATATTGGCCTGCCAAAGTGCCTGCCCAAACTGGTTTGCATTTAGTACATCTAACTTTCTTGAATAATCAGAAAAGGAAGCATAGGTACTGAAATTGATTCTCATTTTACCTTCTTTTCCTTTTTTGGTTGTAATGATAATCACACCGTTTGAAGCTCGGGAACCGTAAATACTTGCCGAAGAAGCATCTTTCAAAACCTGAATGGTTTCAATATCATTAGGGTTTAATTCATGCATTCCGGATTTTGTCGGCATTCCATCAATTACATAAAGCGGATCTGTATTGTTCAGCGTCCCCACGCCACGAATCACCACTTTTGTATTTCCACCGCTTGGCGAACCATCAGACGATACTTTTACTCCGGCAATTCTTCCTTGTAAAGCTTTGATCGGGTTTGGCTCTGGCTGTTTCATGACTTCCTTCATGTTTACAACGGCAACCGCTCCCGTAATATCCGTTTTCTTTTGTTTTGAATATCCTGTTACAACAACTTCATTCAATTGATTGTTGTCGACTTTTAGTGTTATATTGATTGTTTTTTGCCCTTTAACAGAAATCGATTGCGAGGCATATCCTATAAAGGAAACTACAAGTACAGCATCTGGAGCAACATTTGGGAAGGAAAAATTCCCATCAAAATCGGTGACCGAACTGGTATTTGTTCCTGAAATAATTACTGTCGCTCCAGGAAGCGGCATTCCGTCATCAGACGAAATTACCGTTCCTTTTATTCCGTTTTCCTGTGCCATCATGAGCATTGGAAAAAAGAAAAATAGAAAATATAAAATCTTATTTCTCATAAATTTTGGTTTGATTAAGGTTATTTTAATAGTTAGTTATGTTTTACTGTCATTCCCTAGCAGTTTTTTATTTTTGCAAATAGATGTAACTAGCCTGAAAGAGATTATCCTTCTTACGGTTGTACGATTTGTTTTTGGATTGAATTAGAAAAATTCTATTCGATTTTCTTATTGCTTTTTATTGATGTCCAATACTTGAATAATCCCATTTTTTATTTCTATTTTCTGCTTTGAAGAAATAGTAAGGGCTGAAAATGGTTTGTTTAGGAAAAAGATTTCCGTCATTACTTTTTCGCCATTATTGTAGAATATTTCGATTGACGTTTTATCCAGAATAATTTTAAAAGCGGCACTTTTTTGGCTTCCTTCCAAAAATGCTTTGCTTACTGGTAAAGCAAACTTATCTGAGAAATCAGTTATACCAGCTTTAGAACGATCAATAAATAAGTAATTTTCTTTATTGTTTAAACCAAAACTTAAAGATTCTCCATTTGCATTAGAAAGTGTAAAAGTGTAATCTTCCTGTTTTAAGTTTTTTAAATCTAAACTAACAACTGTCTGAGTTAAATCTACTTTTCCGCTTTCAATTAAATTTAAAGTTCCTTTTCCGGTTTTACTTTTTGTTTTAATGGTTTTAGAAACATAATTATTGATTTCTTTTACCGGCGTGCTAACCAAATTATAATGGTTTTCTTTTTTAGCCAATTTCAATTCGCGCGGAATTGTGGTACTGCTTCTCCATGTCGTTGTCGGAACCTGTTGTGCATATTCCCAGTTTGACATCCATCCGATAAATAAGCGTCTTCCGTCTAAAGTTGGAACATTATTCCACGTCACTCCGGCATAATTATCTTTTCCATAATCTGCCCATACTGCTTTTTCATTATTTACTCTTTCAGCAAAAGTAGTGTCCATTGTAAATGTTTTTCCGTCAAAATCTCCAACAAAATATTGAACTCCGGAACCTCCGTTTGGCCCGCCCGGATTAAGGTTTACAATTAAAATCCATTTTGTTTCTTTTGTTCCTTCTACTTTTATTTCGAAGAAATCAGGACATTCCCAAACACCACCATGAGCACCAATATTTTTTCCAAATTCAGATGCAAATTCCCAGTCTTTCAGATTCGATGATTTGTAAAAATGAATTCGATCCTGAGCTGCCAAAGCCATAATCCATTGTTTGTGCGTTTCATCCCAAGATACTTTTGGATCTCTAAAATCTCTAATTCCAGGGTTTTTCACGACAGGATTTCCTTCCTCAAATTTCTGCCATGTAAAACCGTTATCATTAGAAAAAGCAATATCCTGCTGTTCCACATCAATTTTCCCTGCTTTTTCCTTTGTCATATCATGCAACGTGTAAATTGCAACAATCGGAGCTGCTTTTCCGGTTCCTAAACCAGATGTATTCTGAGTGTCGACAACAGCACTTCCTGAAAATATATATTTGTCCTTATCTGGGTAAAGCGCGATTGGCTGTTCTTCCCATTTAATTAAATCTTTAGAAATGGCATGTCCCCAATGCATTGGTCCCCATTTATTTCCATCAGGATAATGCTGGTAAAACAAATGATAATACCCATTGGCGAAGAACATTCCGTTAGGATCGTTCATCCAGCCTTTTTTTGGCGTAAAATGAAAATGTGGTCGATACATTTGTTCTTCCGCTGTGTTCGATACAGTTACGGCAGCAGTTTGTGCAGTTGCAGAAGATGGTTTTAATCCTACTATCGACAGTAAGGCAGCACTATAAAGAGCTAACGGCAGATGTTTCTTTGATTTCATTTTTGTGGTTATTTTTTTTAGTTAGTGTTTCGCTTAAAGCTTCTAAAGAGATTCCTTTTGTTTCCGGCATCAGAAAAATTACGAACAACAGTTGCAACACCATCATCAATGTAAAAATAAGGAATACAACTTCGGGTCCGATTTCTGAAAATAACATTGGAATTAAAGACGGAATAATTGCCGCTAGAACCCAATGTACTGAACTTCCAAATGCCTGTCCGGATGCACGAATATGATTTGGAAAAATTTCTGAAATAAAAACCCAAATGACCGCACCCTGACCAATTGCATGTGAAGCAATAAAAAGGAAAAGGAAAATAGGAACCGATAAACCTCCCCAATTGTAATAGAAAGAAGCCGATACTAATCCGAGTGAAATAATATACCCAACAGAACCAATGTACATTAACAACTTTCTTCCTAATTTGTCGATTAATGCCACACCAATTAAGGTGAAAATAAGATTTGTAACTCCAATTCCGATACTGCTTAACAACGCTGTATTTTGTCCTAAGCCGGCTTCTTCAAAAATTCTTGGCGCATAATATAGAAATGCATTAATTCCTGAAAACTGATTGAAAAAAGCAATTAAAAAAGCCAGAATCAATGGGAAACGATATTTCTTCATGAAAATATTTTCGTGTTTGGTAACACCGTTTTCACGGGAATCATCCATCAAGTCTGAAATATTTGCTGACGGATCAATGGTATATAAAACTTTACGAGCTTCTTCATCACGATTTTTAGATAAAAGCCATCTTGGACTTTCCGGAATTGTCAAAATAAAAAGAATATAGACAATAGAAGGAATTGCCTGAACACCAATCATCCATCTCCAGGCATTTTCGCCAATGTCTTTTAAAAAGTAATTAGAGATAAAAGCAATTAAAATTCCTAGTACGATATTGAACTGATACAAAGCTACCAATCTTCCTCTTTTGTCTGCCGGAGCAATTTCTGATACATAGGCCGGAGCAGCAATAGTAGAAGCGCCAACCCCTAAACCACCAATAAATCTGAAAGCAGCAAAAACAAACGGATCATTAGCAAAAGCGGCACCAATTGCTGAAGCGAAATATAAAATCCCAATCCAGAACAAGGTTTTTTTACGTCCTATTTTATTTGTTGGGATTCCTCCAAAGATTGCACCAACTACAGTTCCCCATAATGCCATTGCCATAACAATTGAACCATGAAAGGCATCTGACGAGTGCCACAGAAGCTGTAATTGTTTATCAGCTCCAGAAATAACTACGGTATCAAAACCGAAAAGAAAACCTGCCAGTGCAGCAGTAACAGACCAAATCAATATCTTATTCATTGTACATGTATTAAAAACTTGTTGCTAAGATATCTGCAAAAAAAACAACTTATTTTTAATGATGTTACAATTTATTTCTATAAATATTGATAGTTTAGCATTTTAAACTCAAAGCCTTTATTTACAAGGTTTTACGCAAATTAAAAAACTTTTACGAAAACCTTGTAGTTTCGATTTTGTTACATAACCTTCAAAATTGATACTTTAAAAGAAACAATTTCAAAGACAAATTAGCTTGACGTTTTGTATTCTTTAGGAGAAATTCCAAATTTATTCTTAAAAGCTGTAGAAAAATAGTTTGGAGAAGAGAAACCTAACGAGTAGGCAATTTCAGAAATATTCATTTCATTTGACTTCAAAAGCTCTGCTGCTTTCTCTAATTTGACATTATTAATATGATCGCTAATATTAATTCCGATAATTGCTTTCACTTTTCTATACAGCTGAACTCTCGAAACCCCAAGTTTATCCGCCAAATCCTCAACAGAAAACTTTGGATTCTCAACGTTCTTTTTAATAATATCATTCATTTTGGTAATAAATGACTGTTCCTGATTTCCAAACTTAGATTCAGGTTCAACTCGGTAAATATTATTGGTGTAATAATAACGTAGTTTTTCTCTGTTGAAAAGCAAACTCGATAGAGATTGTTTTAGAATTGAAAGGCTAAAAGGTTTTGTCAAATACTGGTCTACTCCACTCTGCAAGCCTTTTAAAACTGATTCTTTATTACTTTGCGCCGTTAGAATTATAATTGGAATATGTGACGAACGAAGATCTTTCTTTAGTTCTTTGCTGATTTCGTAACCATCTTTGTCTATCAAATTAATATCGCAGATAATAATGTCCGGAATAATTTCCAACGCTTTTTCAATTGCATCGCTTCCGTCAGAATTGTAAACTACATATTCATTCGAAAGTTTAGCTTTTAAAAAATTAACTAAATCTACATTGTCTTCAATAATTAGCAACGAATGTTTTTCAGCATCTGAACTCGTATTTGATTCTTTTAAATCAGGTTCTATGTTTAAATTATCGGTAATTAAATTCGGAATACTGATTAGGCCCTCGACTTTCTGAATAATTTCACCAGGTTGCAAATGACTGTTTCCTTTTAATAACGTAATCACAAATTCGCTGCCTTGCTTTGATTTTAGCTCGATAGTTCCATGATGCAAAAGCACAAACTCTTTAGACAAATGCAAACCAATTCCGGAGCTGTTTTTATTATTATTTGAAGCCCTGAAAAAAGGATTAAAAACGTTAGACAATTCATTTTCCGGTATCCCAATTCCAGAATCTTTAAAACTAATTTTAACTGTGTTGTCGTGATTTTCGATAATCGAAATACTAATTTTTCCATTGTCTGGAGTAAATTTAAAAGCGTTTGAAAGCAAATTAAAATACACCTTATCCATGAGCTCCCTATCAATAAATAACTCTAGATTTTTGTTTTTACATATAAGTTGAAAATCGATATTTCTACGGGCAGCTTCACCTTTAAAATTAATCATCACTTCGTTGGTAAAATCAGAGATTTTAGTATTTGAAGCTCTTAAAGTAAATTTTTGTTCTTCAATTTTTCTAAAATCCAGCAATTGATTTATTAATCTGAGCAGTCGATTTGAGTTTTTATGGATTAGTTTTACTTCATCGATAAGAGCAGTGCCTTTAATTTTTTCGTTTTCAATCAAAGACTCTACATAACTCATAATTAAGGTTATTGGAGTTTTGAATTCATGTGAAAGTCCTGTAAAGAAATTCAATTTTGCTTCGTTGCTTCTCTGCGCTATTTTAGCCATTTCCTGAATTTCATTATTCTGATCAATTACAGTTTGATTAATTCTTTCAAGCTGTTTTTTCTTTCTTGAAATAGAAATCGTTGAATAAATGCTGTAAATCGTCAAACTCAAAATAATCACTAAGAAAAAACTTAGCAATCGAACCAGATTGTTCTGTGAAGCATATTCTCTTTCCTGAACTTTTATCGCTCCCTGCTGCGACTCAATAACTGTTTGCTGCTGATCGACTTTGTCCATTTGATTTTCGATAATTTCAGCATTATTCTTGTCTATTACAATTGTATTGAGAATATTATTTTTGGCAATTGCTTCTTTATTGTACATTTTTAAGGCCAATTTCA
This sequence comes from Flavobacterium sp. FG68, assembly GCF_057808895.1. Taxonomy (NCBI): domain Bacteria; kingdom Pseudomonadati; phylum Bacteroidota; class Flavobacteriia; order Flavobacteriales; family Flavobacteriaceae; genus Flavobacterium; species Flavobacterium sp. FG68. The sequence goes on along the minus strand of NZ_JBMDIY010000009.1, from coordinate 140,313 downwards.
ACGCTTCATTTCCTCCTGTCGGATATAGAATTGTACCGTCTAAAACTCCGCTCTTCACCAATTCTATCCCCCCATTTACTGAATTTAGTCCATCAACACCAATAAATTTGATTTTCTTTTCTAATCCAACAGTTTTAGCAGTTTCCCAGGCGCTTAAAGCCATACGATCATTATGGGCAAAAATATATTCGATGTCAGGGTTTTGCAAAAGGATAGTTTTTAAAGGCTCTTTAACAGATTCTCCTTCCCAATTGCCATGAATAATATTATCGACTCTGAAATGTTTATTGTCATTGATAATCTGTTCAAAACCAAGACTTCGCTCGTATGCTGGTGAAGAACCGTTTGCTCCTGTAATTTCTATAATTTTACCTGACCCTTTACTATGCGAAATAATATATCGGGCAGCAATTCTTCCAATTTCAATATTATCAGCTCCAAGGTAGGCAGTATAGCTTTCTCCCTCGATTTTTCGATCTACAACAAGAACAGGAATTCCTGCCTTTATTGATTTTTCTACAACTGCAGTCAAAGGTTTAGATTGAATTGGAGAGACAATAATAACATCAACTTTCTTAGATATAAACCCTTCAATATCTTCTATTTGTTTCTCAATATTGTTATTAGCGTCTTTTATAGTTAAATCTACTTCTGGTCGTAAGGAAGCTTCAATCTTCATTGAGCTGTTCATTTGTTTACGCCAATCATCTGTAGTCATAGCCTGAGAAAATCCAACTTTTATTTTATCGTCCAGTTTTTGTTTGCAGGAAATTAAAGTTGATGATGCCAAAAAAAGCAGCAAAATATATTTTACAGTGTGAAACATGAAATTATAAGTTTATGTAAATGAAAGTGAGTTTCGAAAATACCTTCTTAAACTAGTAACTTGCCAAAATAATTAGGAAGGATTATTTTGTTATGACAAGTAAGAAGTGAGTATATGATTGTAAAGATAAAATTAAACTTTTAAGTTTTAACAATGACACCTCATAATTTTCTCATTATTATAATCAACAAATTTTCTTTGCCAACATTTCAGTAAAGTTCAATGTAAAATCGTGGTAAAAGAGGTTAAAAAAACAACAAACGCAGGTAATACGCGGGTTCCGTGCGTAAGGTTCGAATCCTGCTCTCCTCATTGCAATAAAATGCATAAATAATTATCTTCTAATTAGATTAAAGCGGTTTAAAAAGTCTAATATCCCGACCAAATTTTGATTTGAATAATCTCAAAATTATTATACAATTTTACAAAAAACTAACCCGTTCTCTTTACATAGTACGAAATTTTATTTTCAAGAATTTTGTAAAAAGCTATTACATCTTAATAAATTTAAATATACATATGTTTTAACAGTCTTATTTCTAGAATTTAACCCACTTTAACTTATAAAGTATGATCGGCTTGTAAATCCACTAAAGTCAACTTGACTGGATTCAAACCATTCATAAAATACTAAAAAATAAGGATCATGTACAAAAGTTGGGGATTAGATAAATACAATTCACTGCCCGAAGATTTAAAAACCTATACAAGCTGTTACATCATTTCATCTACAATTAATCAAAAGAGAATTAAACATGCTAATAGATAAAATGTTGTTGCTTTTAGAAAAAAACCGGTTGACCATAGTTTTCTTTAGAATATTTTCAGAAACTATAATATTTACATTAACTCGCGGCCAACACAGCCAAATGGCCAGTTGATCACAATTAGCACTATTTTTTTCACCACCTACAAATTTTTGTTAAAGAGACAATAGTCCTATAAATGAAGTATTTTATCCTATAACTATCTCACTAACTGTATCTTATTTTGCAAAAGAAATAGAACTCCAAAAAAAGCATCAGCTTTATTTTAAACATTTCTATTTCATAAAAAATAAAACAGAGTAATTAAACTAGAACGGAGATTAAATAATGTCAGAAAAATAAAGGGTCCGTCTTTTCAGTCATATCATTAGTAACGCAAAATTGGCAACACAAAAACATCTCAATTATCATCTTCAATTTATTAGAAGAGCCAGGGATCCTCGCTATTGAAGGATTGAGAATCACAATAGTTCCATTAGATTTTGGCGTTTTTGTTAACTGTATTATAGTTTAAAAATAGCAACGATCCACAAATAACCGCCAATTTAACACACTTATACTCTTATTGGTTCATTTATTACTTTTCGATAAATCTAACAACTAAATTATAAAAGTATTACTAAATGTTCCTGTAATTTATCTTTCAAAATATGATATTCTATATATCAATAAACAATTAATAATCAACGCATTAATATCTGATTTTCAGAACTAAATTTTTGAATTGATAAATAAAAGTAAAAAAAACTATGACTCCTATTAATGCCGTAATCATATCTGAAAAAAAAGAGACTTTTCAAATCTTAAAAAAATTTGAAGAAGAAAATGCTATGATTATGGAAATAATTGGTAACGCTGATGGTATAAAAGACGGAATGATTTTAATAAAAGAAAGAAAACCAGACCTTATCCTCTTAGATATTTATCTTAAGGATGACCTGTTTTTTGAAATGCTCGAACAATTGGAATTTAGCATTCCAAAAATTGTATTTATATCAGCAAACAAGGATTACGCTGTTAAGGCCTTTAAACACGATGCTGTTGATTTTTTACTGAAACCAATTGATTTTAATTCCATAATAATGGCTATTTATAAAGTAATTAAAAGAAGGGAAATGGAACGCTCTTATCAGCATCAAAAAATTAACAATTTAAATATTTCAAACACTGTTAATCAAAAAAATGACTACGTTGCTGTTGCATCATTAGAAAAAATAGAACTCATACCAATGTCAGAAATTATTTTTTGTAAGGCAGATGGAAAGTATACCGTTTTTATTCTACCCAACGGAACCAGTATAATGTCAAGCAGAAATCTGGGTGAATACAGTGCAATTTTAGATGACAATTATTTTTTTAGAATACATCATTCCTATATTATCAATCTACGTCATATTGTTAAAATTTCAAAAAAAGATGGGTATTTCTGCGAACTTTCGAATGGATCAGTTTTACCAGTTGCCAAAAGACGACAAGATGATTTTAATAAATTTATAAAACTTAAAGATTAAAATAATATAAGCTAAATATAATTACTAGCAAATGAATACCCATAATATTCCAGAAAACGATGCGGCAAAAAAGAAAAATAATAATACTCCTTATTATTTTGAAGAACCGTTACATGAACTTGCTAAAATTTTAGATTTTTCCATGGATCTAATTTGCTCTTGTGATGAAGAGGGAAGATTTGTATGGGTAAATAAAGCTTCAGAACGTATTTTAGGCTATACGCCTGAAGAATTAATTGGTAAAAAATGCCGTGATTTTATATTTCATGAGGATGCTAATATTCCTATAAATGAAAATATTGATTTTAGAAGCGAGACACACTTACCTATGTTTGAAAAAAAGTTCATACACAAAAATACAAGCATTATTTATTTGCAATGGTCTGCTGTACGGGATGATGTTAAAAAATTATCCTATTGCATAGGCAGAGATATTACGGAGAAAAAAAATATAGAAAAAGCAATTGAAATAGAAAGACTGCAATTCTTTAATATATATTCGCAGGCACCTTCCTATATGGGAATTTTAACTGGTCGCGACCATGTTTATGAATTGGCAAATGAACTTTATCTGCAATTAATTGATAAGAAGGATATTATTGGGAAGGCCGTCAAAGATGTTTTACCCGAACTTGAAACGCAGGGAATTTTTGAAATTCTAGATAATGTATATCAAACAGGTGAAAGCTTTTCAGCTAATGAAATGCTCATAACATTTGATCGTTATAGCAACGGAAAACTAAAAGATGTTTACTTAAATTTTATTTTTCAGGCTCGAAGGGATGCTAATAATACTATTGACGGAATATTTATTTTTGGCAATGATGTAACAGAGCAGGTTCTATCGCGAAAAAAAATTGAAGAAAGCGAAAAAATGTATAAAGATCTAATCCATAAATTGCCAGTTGCCACCTACTCTTGCGATGCTGAAGGACGAATAGTGCTTTATAATAAAGCTGCAGCTGCGTTATGGGGCAAAGAGCCTGAACTAGGAAAAGATGTATGGTATAATTCATGGAATTGTACCGACAATAAGGAAATAATTATAGAACGCCCTAATGGAGATAAACGCAATGTATTGCCTTATCCAGTTCCGTTTCACAATACTGATGGTGATATAACAGGAGCCGTTATTGTACTTTCTGATATTACAGAAATGAAATTGGCACAAAAAGAACTGAGAAAAAGTGAAAAAAAATACCGGTATCTTTTTGACAACAATCCCATGCCAATGTGGATTATAGATTTAGTGTCTTTTAAATTTCTGGATGTAAATAAAATGGCAATTCTGCAATACGGATACAGCCGTGAAGAATTCCTTTCTATGACTGCTTTGGACATACGTCCAAATGATGATAAAATCCATTTCATAAAATCGAGTGATACTTCAAATATTAATCAATCAAATTATAACAGGGGAATATGGAATCATATAAAAAAAGATGGAACTATTGTTCCAGTTGAAATTATTGCCCATAATATTATATATGAAGGAACTGCAGCAAGATTGATTCTCTCTAATGACATCTCTGATCGTAAAAAAGCAGAAACAAATCTGGAAAAAAGAAACCGGGAACTCATCAAAACCAATTCGGAACTGGATCGATTTGTATACAGTGTATCACACGATCTGCGTTCCCCCCTAACTTCAATTCTTGGTCTGATCTCTTTTATTGAAACAGAAAGCAAGGAAATTGATACGCTTAAACATGCCGAACTGATACGGATCAGTATCAATCGTCTGGATGACTTTATAAAAAACATTTTAAGTTATTCACGAAATAACCGTACAGGGCTTGAAGTGGAACAAATTTCGCTGAAAGAAATGATACTTGACATAGTAGATTCGCTTCAAAGAATGAAAGAAGCAAAAGGAATTCGTTTTGAAATTGAAATACAAGAACAAAAACCTTTTTATACAGACAGGCTGCGATTTACAACCATTCTAAAAAATCTAATTTCCAATGCCATAAAATACCATAAAAAAGAGAATGCTGACAGATTTGTAAAAATATTGGGATATTCAGATCATGAAAATCTCCATTTTTCAATAGAAGATAACGGGATAGGAATTGATTCTGAGTATCATAAAAAAATATTTGAAATGTTTTTTCGTCTTTCGGGCAAAGATGGCTCTGGTATTGGTTTATATATCGTAAAAGATGCCGTAGAAATAGTGCAGGGCTCTATAGAGGTACAGTCAGAAAAAGGGACTGGAACCAAATTTAATATCACACTAAAAAATTTGAAACCATGTCAAAACAACTAGACTCAAAATTTGAAACAGTAATGATTATTGATGATAATCTCGTAGATTTATATATTATCTCGCGTATGATCACTAAGAATAATTTTGGAAAAAATGTGCTGCATTATACGGAGGCACAAGAAGCAATGAAATATTTGCAGGAGAATCAGGATAATATTTCGAAATTACCTCAAATCATTTTTGTAGACATCTACATGCCTTTAATGTCTGGATTTGAATTTATGGAAACGTATGAGACATTATCAACTACTTTAAAAAATTATTGCAAAACCTATATTGTATCCTCAACAATAGATAATGAAGATATCGCACGATCAAGCAATAATAAGAATGTGGTTTCTTTTCATGTTAAACCGCTTACCAAAGAATTTCTTGACCGAATTATTTAGGAATAGTTACTTTAAATATTACTTCCAATAATTCAATCAAACCAAATCAGTATTTTTATACTTCACCACTAAGCTGGCACTATCGCAGTGATTTTAAGAATTACTACAACTGTTGTTTTTAAGTGTGCCCCACTTCCATAACAGATTGATATATTAATTCTTAAAATTTAAATCAGAAATTCAGCATAACAAATTAGCAGAATTTTAAAAATCAGGTATGCTGGTTTTTGTTGCTCCTTTTATAATTTTCAGCATTATAGTTTTCCTTCATTAAACGGTTATACCGTATAGCTGTCAGTTATTACTTCTCCCTTTTACATTAAAAGGCATTCTAGTTAATTTGTATATAAGCTTTTAAAATCAATGCTTTGTAAAATGTCAATTTTTTTTTGCGTAATAAACTGTTATCAAAATAATGAAAAAAACTAACTTTCTATTTCATTTTTCTTATTCGAATAATACCTCATTCAACAAATCTACCTTCCCCAGGTTTACCCGATGAATCAGTTAAAGCTCCTATTGACTCGATGCTTTTTTTACTATTTACAGGAGGTATCGGATTTGATAGTTATCATTTTAAAAAGAAATAGACTTTAAATTTAAAACGCGCCATAGTATTATAATTTAAACCAAAAGAATATGAAAAAAACTTTACTATTAATCTCTGTTTTGCTTTCTTTTCAATGTTTTTCACAAATACATATTAGTGCCAATACACCTATCTATAATGGTAATGGTGACAATTATGATGGACCGCCTCCCCCGCCTCCCCTAATTCCTTATTTTAAGCTCAATACTATAATAAACGATGAGTTTACAAGAGAGCTTAAATTAGTTTTTGCTTATGAAGCAACAGACGGCGTCGATAGTAATTTCGATGTAAAAAATATGGATGGAGATTATTCTCAGGACATTTCTTTCTGGATTGAAGACGGAGATTACGTAATTCAGGGACTCAGTTTCAATTTATTCAAAAAAATTCCACTCTCTGTAAAAGCAGCTGTAAGTACAAAATTTAAATTTTACATTTCTGAAAATGACGGTTTTGATGATAGACAGCCAATTTATATATACGATGCACTTGATGGGTCTTATCATGATATTAGAAACACCCCATATCAAGTTGTAGTTGCACCCGGAAAAGATACAGAACGATTTAAAATAAGCTTTACTAATGATACAACGTTGGCAACAAATAATGCAGTCAGAGGCATTTTTTTTATTAGTCAGGACAATAAAAACCAGGTTTTAAATGCCACAAATCCAAATAATGAAATTATGAAATCATTTGAGCTTTATGATATTCTTGGAAGGACTGTTATTTCAGAAGATAATTTAGGCACCCAACAAAACTTTAGCTTTTCAACTTCAGGGTTAAGTGCCGGGATATACATCGCAATATTCAAAGCGGCCGATGGTGCAAATATCACTCAGAAAATCATTATTTCTAATTAGGGTAATTAAAAATTCAGTATAACAATAATCAGTTAGGAGCCTGTTTTTTTGAAAGCTAAATATCAGTTAACTGAAATTTTACGATTTATTGAAATTGCCCTCACATACTTATACTTTTTAGAAATATTTCTGTGCTGTTATAAAACTGCAATACATTAAAAAAATAAAATATTATTTTTTAATTTAACTAAATGAGTTAAAAATTGTCAAATCACAGGGCAATAAAATCTATGCAAAAAAACTTTTATACCTACATTTTTACACCTAATAATTGGATTTATTTTAGATTATTGTATACTCTCTGGAGAAGGGATTTATTCCTCTCCAAGTAAGTTTTTAGCGATTCAGGCTCAATTCCTAAACCTGCTGCTTCTTGAGGGTCAACTTTATACCCTTCCACATTCTGCCAGATAAAAGTTTCGGTTCCCCATTTAAACAATCCGCTTTCGACGGCTTGCTTATCTGTTATACTAATGGCCTCAAATTGCTTACTGGTAACGCTTGAAAGCACATCTGCAACCTCTCCCATTGTAAGTGAATCTCCCACTATAGCGAATTCTTTCTTGTTGAATTTGTCAGGCTCTGCAAATGCCTCAGCTGCAAAACGACCAATATCTTCAGGAGACACCCAGTCTATTTTTGTATCTGGCGCAGTTGGACTCATTATTTTACCCTCAGAAATAGTAGGAAACATCCATTCATTTTTAGGAGGAAGCAGATTCACCATGATAAACGGTGGTTTTATGATCGTCCAGAAATTAAATCCGGCATCTTTAACAGCGTTTATAGCTGCAGCTTTCTCTTCCCAGTAAAGCGGCTCCCATCTGCCTTTATCCCAGTCCGCAAAGTTTTGATGATCTCCCGCGCGGGCAACAGAGGTGTGAACTATCTGCTGAATCCCAGCGGCTTTTGCTGCAGCAACCAGATTTTTTGCATGTCTAGTTTCTTCTCCCTTATTTCCAGGATGGGACCCCATCTGCATCGAGAATACGCCTGTTGCACCTTTAGCGGCTTCAGTCAGACTTTCTAAATCATCGAACGTCGCTTCAGCTAATTCAACATTCCTTGCAGCGAGTGCTTTTGCAGCTTCACTGTTTTTATTTCGTACAATAGCCCTCACCGCTATATTTTTAGCTAATAATGCTTCAATCACTGCTCCTCCCTGAGTACCTGCCGCGCCAGCTACCAGTATTAATGATTTATCTTTCATATTTTTATAATTTAATTTTTTTGTAAATTTACGCCGTAATTGGTTTACAAAAGATACCAGTTACCTAAAGCATGCCAGATATACAAAAAGATAATTCAGAAAATGCACAGCAGATCAAGCATTTGCAGGATGCCCTATACGTGATAAGCGGGAAATGGAAACTCCCCATATTGACAGCTGTGCACCAGGGTAACAGCCGATTCCGTGACATACAGAGGAGTGTGAACGGCATCACAAGCAAAGTACTGTCAAAGGAACTTAAAGAACTGGAACTAAACAAGCTCATTTTGCGCAGGGTCTATGATGACTCACCTCCGACCGTTGAGTATACAGCTTCTGTGTATTGCGATACGCTGCACAATATGATCTCCGAAATGATTGAGTGGGGTAAAAACCACCGTGACAAGATCAGGGAAGTTTAATAAATAATAGGACTGCTTTGTTGTTAGAGATAATGCTGCCATATGCTCTTTTAGAAATTATAAGTATAAGGTCTTACATCAGCATATTATTTACAGTCAAAGTTTTGTATTAAAATCATTTCCGAAAAAATAGATACGCCCTTTCCCTATTAGCCCCGATAGCAGTGAAAATCCTTTTGTGCTGGTGTTCGGTGCAAAAGATTGCTTCGCCAGTTCGCTGCGCTCGGGTGGAACGTATAGCGGAAAGAGCTCCAAAAAATAATATCATATAAAATTGACCCTGGATACTATAGACCGGGTTTTCGACAGCCCGAAGTTTTATAAAGTTCCCTGCGCAGCCTGAAACTAAATTAGCCAAATCAATTATATGAGCGCGCAAGGTCAAACACGCAGACTAAAAAGCAATCCTTTACCCCTTTCCGACATTCTTTTCCGAAACAAAAAATAAATTTCTCACCGGACCCAATAAGGCTTTTGCCCAGTGCAGAAGAAAGACTTTTTTCAGCAGCAGCACAAAAGCGTTAAAAGAATTTGGTTTCTGCACATAAAGGTCTGCCCCTTTAGCAAAGGCATCTTCAATATCGGCAGGATGATCCCAGGTGGAGAGCATAACGGTGGGAATGCCACGAAGATCATCGTCTTTCTTTATTTCTTCCAGCGCCTTTTTGCCCCCTTTAACGGGCATATTGACATCTATAAAAATAATATCGGGATCGCTCTGAGATTCATCCCTGAGCGTATCGAGGAGCTCCTGCCCATTTTCAACGGTCGTTACCTCAGAAGCAATCTGCGCTTCATCCAGGGCATCGATGAATAATTCCTGGTCTTCGGTATCATCCTCGGCCAGCAGAATTTTTATCGGCTCTTTTTCTTTTGGGCTTTTAGCATCCGGATTCTCAGCACTTATCATATTGAAGCGGTTTTATAATTTCCAAATGTACTAAAAATGCCCAAATGAAATTATGCCGTACAAAATTAATGGTCAAAGGATCTCATTTTACAAACCCTTTTAAACTGCGGAATATTGAAAACAGCATTATGCCGGTACAATATACCCCCTGCTGTAAAATAGTCCACAGGCTAAGCCCATGTTATCCGACAATCCCTTAAATTAGTTTTTTAAGCATGCCGTTAAATATAAATCCATGAAACGGCAGCACGGCATACCAGTATAGTCTTCCCATAAGCCCGCGGGGCTTAAAAGTGGCCGCCTGATATAAGGTATTGTTGATTATTTTAAATTCCAGCCAGGCTTCGCCGGGAAGTTTCATCTCGGCATATAAAACCAGTTTGCCCTGCTTCTTATCCGCGTATACAACCCTCCAGAAATCCAGCGCATCCCCTGCATGTATTTCCTTTTTATGTGTCCTTCCCCTCCTTGTGCCTACACCGCCAAAAATCTTATCGATGAACCCGCGCAGATCCCAAAGCCAATCGGCATAATACCATCCTGTGTCCCCACCTATGGACCAGATCCGTGCGATGGTATATTCCCTGTTTATAATTGTTCTTTTTCTTCTGTCAATATAACAGCCTCTTTTTGGAACCTTTAAATATTGAGAAACATTTCCTCTAAATTGCCCGCTTACTTGTGAATCTTTCCAGCTCGAAATAATATCATCATCACTGATCTTTTTCAAAGCCCTTTCTAAAGCCTGCCGGTAAGAGATCGGTGTAACTCCCAGTAAATTATTAATTCTGTTATCTCCGCAGATGACTTCCACTTTCATGCTGCTAACCAGCGCCGAGGCCAGCTTAAAAGAAGTTGACGTCACAAAATACAGCCAGTAAGACGATAATTTCGGGGTCATCACCGGTACGGTGTAAATGTATCTTTGGAGTTTTTTTACTCTGGCAAACTCCAGCAGCATTTCCTTGTAGGTCAAAATATCAGGTCCCCCGATATCAAAACTTTCATTATAAACTGCCGGGTTTAACAGCGAGCGGATTAAAAATTCCAAAACATCGCTGATGGCAATCGGCTGGCATTTTGTATTGAGCCATTTAGGGGTAACCATAACGGGCAGTTTATCCACCAGATCACGTATTATTTCAAAAGAGGCGCTTCCTGATCCTACTATTATTCCCGCCCGAAGTACAGTTAAAGGCACTGCTGCGGTCTTTAAAATATCTTCCACCGCCTTTCTTGATGATAAATGTTTGGATAGTGATTTATCATTTACAATTCCGCTGAGGTAAATAATCTGTTTTGCATTTGTCTGGTTTATTTTTTCAATGAAATAATGTGCCGAAATGCTTTCCAATTCATCATAATTGGAAGCGCCGGACATGGAATGGATCAGGTAATAAGCTGCATCTATATCATCAGGGATATTTTTAAGACTTTCCGCATCCAGAAAATCAGCTTCAATGACCTGTATTTTATTTTTAAACTGTTCAGGAAAATAAAACCTGTTTTTATCCCGGACGCAGCAGACCACCTCATTTCCGTGGTCCAGCAGCAAGGGCAGCAGCCTCTTGCCGATATAACCTGTAGCACCTGTTAATAGAATTTTCATCTCCGAGCTGTTTTACAATTTAAAGCTTACCAAACCATAATCCATCGCGAAAATCTGGCCTGAAATTGATGCTGCATCTTCAGAAATAAGATACCCTGCCATACGGGCCACCTCTGCGGGCTTGAGGTAATTTTTCAAGGGGTGGCGCTCGATCATATTTTCTTTCATACGGTCGTTTCTTAAAATAGATCCCGACAAAGAAGTCTCTGTAATAGTCGGGGCAATACCATTGATACGAATTAACGGGGCAAGTTCGGCACCGAGCGATTTAACCAGACCCTCTACTGCTGCCTTAGAGACCGCAATACTGGAGTGAAAAGGCATTCCGAGCTTTGCCGCAACGGTACTGAATAAAACAATAGAAGGGTTTTCCCCTTTCTTTAACGCAGGCAGATAATGCTGAATCACTTTGACGGCACCCATCACGTTAATTTCAAAATCTTTTCTGAAATCATCCAGGCTTAAGCCCAGAATGGGTTTGAGGTTTATGGACCCCGGACAATACACCAGGGCATCTATACTTTCAAATTCAGGCAAAGCATCACGGAGCACATCAACTGAAAAATGAATTAAATTTGGATGGGTAATATCGGGAGCTGTCCTGCTGATATTGATTACCTTATAATTTTCCAGCTGCTGCACTAAAACACCATTACCGATTCCTTTACTGCCGCCAACAATTACAATAGTTTTCATTTTTTTAAAGATTAGAATTAAAGAACCGTTCTGATTGTTTCTGTTATGATTTTCAAGAAAATAAGATATTATTTATTAAATATCAAAAAGACCAAAGGGGTATTTCATATAAGATGATATCTTAATGTTAAAGATAATAATTGTTTAACTATTTTTAATAAATATTAAACAAATTAAAAACTATTTTATTTAACTTCGCTATGCTCTCCTTAATTCCCTATTGGGAATCCCTCAAAAAAATACAATTATGAAAAAAGTAAAACGGCAATTTCCCGATCGTGACCTGGATCGAATCATTGAAATGGCATGGGAAGACAGAACCCCTTTTGAGGCCATTGCATATCAGTTTGAGCTTCAGGAATCTGATGTAAAAATTTTAATGAAGAAGGAACTCAAACCCGGCAGCTATAAACTTTGGCGCAAAAGGGTAGAAAACTGTCAAACAAAGCATATGCGGAAACGCAGTGACGCAATTAAACGCTTTAGATGCAGCGAGCAGCGGGCCATTTCCAATAACAAAAATCGAAGCAGAAACAATAGAAACAATCAGCTGTATTATTGAAATTATGATACAAAATGCAGAATTCATGTAACCATAAACATTTAAAAGCCAATAGCTTCGCCATTAAAACTATACCAATCAAATCTAACGCTATGTACCGTAATCCAGGGCTTCTACAAAATATAATTGATGCCATCCCTCTTCCCGTCGGAGTGTATGTGGGAGATAATTTAGAAATTGCACTGGCCAATGATGCCATGATCAAAACATGGGGCAAAGGAAATGATGTACTTGGAAAAACCTATCTCAGTGTTGTTCCTGAAATTGAAAACCAGCAGATTCTCGATGAGGCCCTTGGCGTTCTCAAAACCGGAACAGCCTTTCATGCTGTGGGCAGAAAAGTAGATCTGGTCATGCAGGGAATTATGACCGAACATTATTTTAATTATAGTTTTATTCCGCTCTTTGACGAGCATGGAAAAGTCTATGGCGTGCTTAACACCGGCGCTGACATCACGGATCTGCACAAAGCAAAAGAAGAAACCCTGAAAGCGAATGAAAAATTAACCATAGCCATAGAAAGCTCCGGGATAGGAAGTTATGAAATAGACCTTGAGACCAAAAAAATCAAGACTTCAGCAAATTTCAATACGATCTGTTCCATTGGAAGCGAAACAACAAATGACGATTTAATTTCAAAACTTCATCAAGAGGACCTCCCGGCGCGCGAAAAAGCACACCAGCAGGCTGAGGCAACGGGAAAAATATGTTATGAGGCAAGAATTTTAAATGATAACGGCTCCTACCGCTGGGCTAAAATCAATGGAAAGATTATCAAGGACAAGGACGGGTCTGCAAAGACCATCATTGGGATTGTTCAGGATATACATGAGCATAAGGAATTTCAGGAAGAACTAAAAAAGCAGGTCGCAAGCCGCACAAATGAGCTCACGCGTTCTAATAGCGATCTGATGCATTTTGCCAGCGTAGTAAGCCACGATCTTCGAGAGCCGCTGCGAAAAATTAAATTTTTCAATACCCTTTTACGAAATGACATAGAAGACAATGTTAATGAAAAATCTAAAAAATACCTTCATAAAGTAAGCCAGTCTGCCCAGAGAATGGAAAATATTATAGAAGGAATTTTGACCTATTCCACCCTTGACAAAACTTCACAGGTTATAGAAACAATTACTCTTAATGAGGTTATTGAAGACATAAAAATAGACCTCGAGCTCATAATAAGAGAAAAAGGTGCTATTTTAGTTACTTCTGATCTTCCGCAGATTCAGGGAGCGCCGATTTTAATTAACCAGCTTTTCTATAACCTGATCCAAAATGCCCTGAAATTTTCCAAAGCGGGCGAGCCTCCCAGAGTTATCATAACAAGCAGCATCATCAATAGTGACGGCCAGGATTTTGTACAGATAAAAATAAAGGATAATGGTATTGGAATTGATCCTAAATTTGCAGAAAAGATTTTTACGGCATTTGAAAGACTGCATTCTAAAGATCAGTACGAGGGAAATGGCTTGGGCCTTGCCCTGTGCAGAAAGATTGCCGAAAGGCATAATGGCAAAATAACTGCAGCCGGAGAAAAGGACAACGGCGCCGAATTTACGGTGACACTTCCTTTAAAACAAAAAACCGATACGCTGTAGCAATTGAAATTTACAACTTCACCCGTTAGAGGAATTTTACAATAACAGCAATCTGTCTGATAAAATAATATTAGACAGCTTCATAAATACATCTTTTTTATTTTGCATTCCTGTAAATTTCAATCTTGCCAATCACATCAAAATCCAATGTGTAATTGAGAGCAGGCTGATAATTTTCATCGGTGAGGACAATTTTCATAACCTGATGAATTGTAGGATGAGTGTCTGTATCTGCATTTTTGAAATAACAGGATAAAATGACAATATTCCCTTCGGAACATTATTGTTTATAAAAAAATCAAATTCTTCTATTTTAGTGGGCTCCACAAATGACTGACCTGAAAAGTTAAGTGGATTTTGCCCTATAAAGGCCTGAAACTGCTCAAGCTCAAGAATATTAAAGGAAAGTGCCTTCAAACTGGAACTATCGGCCTTGTCAAGTCTGAACCATTTGAGATTTAGAATTAACCTTTTAGAATTAAAACTATAGTTAAAATATGCCAGCTGTGTATTGATGGGTATACATGAAGACGTTCCTTTGTTAAATTTAATTCTCCTATTCAATTTTTAAAAAGAAACAGTCCTGAAGCGGAGTAAAAATTAATTGAATCTTAAGCAATTAAAAAAAATAAGAATCGCAGCAATGCGTTATTTCGTATATACCTAAAAACAGACTGCAAAATGAAACTAATTACATTATTGCTTTTAATGACCCTGCTTCCCATTAACTGGGAACCTGATTTTAATAATGCAAAAAAAACGGCAAAAGAAAAACATGAATTAATCCTATTGAACTTCTCCGGTTCAGACTGGTGCGGACCTTGTATTGTGACGCGCAAAGACTATTTTGAAAGCCAGGTATTCACAGACATGGCCAACCAGAATTTAGTATTGGTGAATGCTGATTTTCCAAGGAAAAAGAAAAATATCGGAACACCCCAGCAGGTCAAACGAAACGAAGATTTAGCCGAAATATACAACAAGGAAGGAAGTTTTCCTCTAACGCTTCTTTTGGATGCCGATGGAAAAGTACTTAAAACCTGGCATGGAAAACCAGAAATTACTCCTGAACAGTGGACTGCCGAAATAAAAGCGATCTGTGAGAGCCGAAAATAACATAATTAAGACCCAAAAATATTCGCAATCCCTAAAACTTATGGGGAACAACTTTACTATAACAGTTGTTGCTGAAAATGAAAAGCTAGGTAATGAAAATATCGATCTTGCCATTGAAGAAATCAGACGGATTGAGAAACTTTTGACGACCTACAAGGCAGATAGTCAGACCAATTTTATCAATGATAATGCAGGTATTAAGCCTGTTAAGGTAGATCTGGAAGTTTTTAACCTTATCGAAAGATCTATCGGAATTTCGAAAATTACACAAGGCGCTTTTGATATTTCTTATGGAAGTATCGATAAAAGTCTATGGAATTTTGATAAAACAATGACAAGTCTTCCTGATCCTGAGACGGCACTCAAAATGGTACATCTTATTGACTACCGAAACATAATCCTTGACAGAGAAAATATAACAGTGTTCTTAAAAGAAAAAGGAATGCGAATTGGTTTTGGAGGTATCGGAAAAGGATATGCTGCTGAAATGGCAAAACAAATTCTTATAAAACATAATGTGCAGAGCGGCATTATTAATGCCAGCGGAGATCTTTCGGCCTGGGGATTACAGCCTAATGGTAAAAAATGGACCATTGGCGTGGCGGATCCCGATGCTCCAAATGCGGCATTTTCGTACATGGAAATCTCTAATAAAGCCGTGGCAACTTCTGGAAACTACGAAAAGTTCGTGACCATTAACGGGAAAAAATATTCGCATACCATTGACCCAAAAACAGGACTGCCAATAACCGGAATAAAAAGCGTGACCATTATCGCATCAAATGCAGAATTTGCAGATGCAATGGCTACCCCAATAGCAGTTATGGGTATTAAAGCCGGCTTGTTTTTAATAGATCAGATACCGGATCTGTATTGTATTATAATCGACGACAACAATAAAATTTACACTTCTAAAAACATTAACCTGAAATGAAAAAGCCAAAGCAAAAAAATCTCGTGCTCCTCTACAGTATTGCTTTTACAGGTATACTGCTCACCTCCTGCACTTCAGTAAAGGAATACCAGAAAGGGAAAATCAACGATTCTGAAATGGTACTTTCTAATAGAAAAATCGAAAAGACAGAACTTAGTTTTCAATCCTACCGTGAGGGAGCTTCCGGAGCAAATTCAGGAAAAAGCGGCGGCGGCTGCGGCTGTAACTAATTTGATTTGATCAAAAAATGAAAAGAATATTCATAACAGGATTTGCTTTATTGGCACTATTTCAGCTAAGAGCACAAAATGTTCCTACTGATTCTACCAGTTATAAAAGCAAAAAATTAAAATTGGAAGAGGT
The DNA here is from genome assembly GCF_057808895.1 of Flavobacterium sp. FG68. Classification (NCBI taxonomy): domain Bacteria; kingdom Pseudomonadati; phylum Bacteroidota; class Flavobacteriia; order Flavobacteriales; family Flavobacteriaceae; genus Flavobacterium; species Flavobacterium sp. FG68. The sequence continues at coordinate 123,673 of NZ_JBMDIY010000009.1, read as the reverse complement.
AAATCTGGTTTCCAGTTATTATAAACAGGATGGAAACAATTCTGCCGTTACAGGAGGAATTGGTTCTGAGCATCTTACTGATATCGCTAACACTATTGATGTTAAACTGGTAAAATATGGTGAAAACGGGATCAAACATACCTTTGATATTGAAGCCGGCATTGACCATTATACTTCTGCTTCATCAGATATGATTGATTTGAGTGCGAATTCATCTGCTTCATCTTCAGACAACCGCTTCTACCCTTCATTAACTTATCTGAGAGAAAATGAGGAAAAAGGAAGAACACTTGGGATTGGCGTTTCATCATCAACTGAGTTTGATTATCAATCTTTTGGAGGAAACATCAGCTTCTCACAAAAAACAAAGGACAGAAACGGAGAATTTACCGCTAAATTTCAAACCTTTATAGATCAGCTGAAATTAATTGAACCCGTGGAACTTCGTGTACCTGGAAGTGAAGGTTATGACAGCGCTAACAGAAATACTTTTGCAGGAACTTTAAGTTATTCTCAGGTTGTAAACAAAAACCTGCAGGTAATGCTTGTAGGTGATGTTATCAGACAAAATGGGTATTTAAGTCTTCCTTTTCACAGGGTTTATTTTGCAGACGGATCTGTTCATCAGGAAAAAATGCCGGATACAAGACTTAAAATTCCACTTGGAATCAGGGCCAGTTATTTTTTTGGGGATAATATAATTATTCGTGCATATTACAGATATTATACTGATGACTGGAGTTTAAAAGCTCATACCGCTGATCTTGAAATTCCGGTGAAGTTAACACAGGCATTTTCAGTGAGTCCGTTCTACAGATATTATACCCAGTCAGGAACGAAATATTTTAAACCTTACGGCGAACATACTGCAGCTGATGAATATTATACCAGCAACTATGATTTGTCTAAGTTTGACAGCAGTTTCTTTGGGATGGGAACGAAATTCACGCCTCTTAATGGCATTTTCGGGCTCAAGCATTGGAATACGTTAGAGATTCGTTATGGTCATTATACCAGAACTACTAATATGACTTCTGATATTATCAGCATTAACATAAAATATAAATAACACATAATCAAATACTTAAAAACATATAAATTTTTCGGCACGTTTATTGTTTTTACCGAAATATAATTAATGACTTAAAAAGTAAAATCATGAAAACTTTAAAATATTTTTTGATCGGAATTTTATTCCTTTCATTTAGTTACACTCAGGCTCAGGTATCAGTAAATGTGAATATAGGAACACCTCCTGCATGGGGACCTGCCGGTTATTCAGATGTTCGTTATTATTATCTGCCGGATCTTGAAACTTATTATGACGTAAGCACGTCAAATTATGTTTATTTAAATAACGGACAATGGGTTAGAACCAGATCACTGCCTTCAGCCTATAGAAACTATGATCTTTATAATGAATACAAAGTAGTACTGACTGATTACAGAGGAGACAGACCTTACGACAACTTTAAATCTCACAAAGTAAAATACGGAAAAGGGTATAAAGGAAAACCTCAAAAAACAATAGGACAAAAGCCAGGAAAAGGAAACAATAAAGATAAAAGCCACCATGATAATGGAAACCATAATGGAAATGGCAAGGGAAAAGGAAATGGTAAACATTAATTTAAAAGAGGCTTTTGGGAGCCTCTTTTTTATCTTCAAAGAGCAGCCAATACGTCATATTTTAAAATATAATCCATAAAAGCTTATTCACAGAAGCAAAAAAAATGGTTTACTTCTTTTTTATAAGATGGATTAATGATCTCAGATTATTTATAGTAAACAAGGTAATTATAAAATTAATTAATAATCGTGTAAATTGTCATTAAATTAATTAATCTAACTTTAACCAATAAGGTATTCATTACTCCTATGCAAAATTAAGTAAACATTTTTTGGAAGATTATGTTTATGGACAGACCCGTCGAAGCATGCAGCGCCGCTGGCGGGTTCTATTTTTTTATAGCTTGTTTCAGAGACATCGTATAGGTTCGAAACTGTAGTTAATTAAGTATTTATGAGAGATTGATTTTGTATTTTTCTTCTACTGGTGATGCTGGCTTTTTAGTTGCGAGATGTCCTATTTGAAATACTTTTTCAATAAATTCGATACTTTGATCTACTGACGTATTTTCATTTTTTAAATGACTTGCAAAATGGTTTGTTAATTTTTGAATAATTCTGGAACTGATTAAATCAATCTGAACATCATCAAAATTGGTTGTTTTCTTTTTTTGAAAAGCAAATTCAGCCGATACAATGTCATTTAGTTTGGATTTTAATGCATGAATAGTTGGTGCACATTTACGACCATTTATCCACGTATTAAATTCTAATTTCATATCGTCAATAATAGCTTCTGCAGCAGGAATATGTTGTTTTCTTCTTTCCAGCGTATCATCAGTAATTTGAGATAAATAATCCAGATGTATTAAAGTTACTCCTGATATTTCTTCTACATTAGTATCTACATTTCTTGGAATGGATAAGTCTAAGATTAATAAAGGTTTCTGTAAATTTAGAGATGTTTTGTCAATAGTTGGATTTTGCGCTCCAGTCGCCACAACCAGCACATCTGCCTGCTGTAATTCTTCTTGTAAATTGGCATAATCTTTTACAATAACATTCAGTTTTCCAGCCAATAATTCGGCCTTATTTTTTGTTCTGTTTATAAGAGCAATATGACTGTTTTTAGTATGTTTTACTAAGTTTTCACAAGTATTTCTTCCTATTTTTCCTGTTCCAAATAACAAAATATTTTTATTTCCAATATCTGCTACATTTCGGATTATATATTGTACTGATGCAAAAGAAACGGATGTTGCACCAGAAGAAATTTTAGTTTCCGTTTTAACTTTTTTACTCGCTTGAATAACAGTATTTACTAAACGATCCAAAAAAGTATTTACCAAACCTTCCTGTTTACTATTATTAAAAGCGATTTTAATTTGGCTGATAATTTCAAAATCTCCCAAAATCTGACTGTCTAAACCTGTTCCTACCCGAAACATGTGGTTAACAGCTTCTTCATTTTTATATATATAAGCAACTTCCTGAAATTCTTCTACAGAACCATTGCTGTTTTCGCAAAGCAATTTGATTAACTCATAAGGATGATGGGCAAAACCATAAATTTCAGTTCTATTACAAGTAGAAGTAACAATCAAAGATTCTATACCTTCTGCTTTAGCTTGTAATAATAAATCAGATTGTGCTTTAGTGTCTAGACTAAATTTTCCTCTTATAACTGCATCTGCTTTCTTGTAACTTAACCCTAATGCGTAAAAAGTGGTGGATCTGGACATATTAAAATTTTCCATATTTATGGGGTTCCTTAAAAAGTTCAAAAATTATTACTTGCTAATTTATACAACAGCGCTAAAAGTGCTTTTTATATCGCTGTGGAACAAATTGATTCAAACCGGCGATTTTATATAATTTCCTGATATTATAACAATAACAGTTTTTCAAAAATATTTATATATTTTAAAATGATATTGAAATATAAAACGCTGCCCTTTTCAGACAGCGTTTTGATAAGAAAATTATTTTTGAACTATAGGAGTTCTCAATGATTCTAAAACAGCAACAATATCTGTGTAAAGTTCTGTATTTGAAGCAACACCATTTGCATTTGCTGCAGCTCCAACATATCCTTCAAATTTTGTATAATCTGCACTACTGGATTTTGTTCCCATACGAGGATTTTTTGCAGGATCATGAGCAGCAACCATGTTCAAACCGGAATATGTATTTACCGCATTTGTACCACCAGTATTATAAGAAAAGAAATCAGTCAGATTATCGGACAGTTTAGCAATATTAGTAGACTGAGTAGTTCCAGTTTCTGCTAATAAAGGAGCAAAATGTGCTTGTAAATTCCCCGAAGCATTAGATTGAATATCAGCAACAATTAATCCAATAGTTGAATTTACCACTTTACGGAAACTCAAACGTCCCTGTTCAATCATTTGACCGGAGTTATCTGGATCAGAAACCATTTTAGTTCCACCTAAGCGTTCATAGATTGATGCCTTTACAGGAGGTTCTGGGGTTTCGTCATCATTACTGCTGCAGGAAATCATAGCTGCAGATGCAGCAAGTAATACACTAAGTGTAAGTTTTGAATAAATTTTCATAAATTAAGGTATTAAAGGGTTAATTAAAAAAACGGTTTATTTTTTGAGATAATTTATAGCTCAAACTGTTTTGATTCATTGGGCAGACTTCTTTGTTTGCTAAATTTGCCGGTAAAATATAACGCTTAGCATCATAGTTTCTTTTAGACATCAACTCATTGAAAACTTTCTCAGAGTTTGTAATTTTATTATTGTGGAAATACACCACAACATTTCTTTTAACGATAATAGAGTCAGATGTCAGACCTTTTATACTTCTTAAGTCGGCACAGATTTGTCTGGCTTGCAGAGAATCGATATCTGATTTAAAATCGATTCTGCTTACTTGCAGATTTGGAGTATCATAAACGGGTGGTTTTGCTGTTATAATGTGAAAAAGTAAAATGGCGATAAATAACCCAAATATTCCGATCAGTATAAAAAGTCCTTTTTTGATTATTTTATTAGTTTTCATAATTTTTATGGTTTTAAAATTATCTACGTTTACTTTATCGTTGCGGTTTTATAAATAATTGCAAATCGATTAATTTAGAATCGTTTTAAATACAGAAATTACCTAATAATTTAATTATAAAGGAGATACTAGAAAACTCTGGCAAGATTAAATCCAAAAAATATATCTCCTTTTGTCCAGTCGCCAGTAGTTCTTCCAAGATATCCGGCTTCATCAATTGCTTGTGAACTGGTAAAATGCATCTGAAAAACGTGTCCGCCAGTCTCTAAATCAAAACCTATAGATAGCGGATTTTTATAAAGAGAATTTGGTGCTCTGTTTAAATGCGCCGCATAATCCATATTTAAAGACCAGCGTTTAGCGAATTTATATCTACCTCCAAATCCTATGGCATATTGAGTATTGCTTTGATCTACATCTTCAACAAAATTTTGATGAAAGAATGACGGCACAATCTCTAAAGACAGTTTTTCAGAAAATTTTCTGGAAATCAGCAGCTGCGCTACATAAGTAAGTCTGTCTTTAAATTGAAGTTTCGGATACAGACTTTCTTTTAACGTGTTATTAATAGACAAACTATTAAACCCGGCAATAGTAACTGGGAAACCATCTTTTATTTGAGGAAACAACATATATTTTGTTGCAAAATCGTAAGCAAATTCACTTCTGGCAGCACTTACGTTGAGTCCATTTGTTAAACCGTAAATAAATTTTATTTGTGTATTGGCATTATCCAGTCCGTAGAAACCTTCAAAACCATCTTTAATAGAACCAAATCGGTGTGCAACAACAAAATACAAATCTCCTTTTGCGGCCAATTTTGTAGACTCAAGATTAACGATTTTTAAGGCTTTGAATGCAGAAGTCACTTTTTCTTTTGCAGAAGGAGTTTCTACTCCAGACAACAAATCGGTTTGGGAGAAGGTTAAGAGCGGAAATAAAAAAAATAATAGAATAAAGTTTTTCATGAGGTTAGTTTTAAATTGTTATTTGTATTAGTGTACAACTGAAGAGTGGTCTATTTTAAATTCCTGGAGCAGTTCGTCATATCCTAAAAAACGCCCTTTAATCTTGATATTTTTCCCAGATATAATATTTTGCGGCAAAGGTTTTTTGAATGTGACAAATATTTTTTCGCTCATAACAATTCCATTACTGGCTTTATCAATACTTGTTACTCGTGCAGATAATTCAATTGTTTTATCCTGATATTTGATGTAAGCCAGACTATCGTTTGAAGTAAACTCTCTTTCTAGTTCGTTAACGGTTACAACATAATCGGCAGTTTCTGATTCTATATCTCTATGCCCTTTGTAGATGTAGAGGTACGCCGAAATTCCGATTATTATAAAAATGGAAATTGTAATTAGTATTTTTTTTTTCATAACTGGTTTTTAGTATTTCAAATTATCTACGTTAAAAAATACCTATTGGATTTAAAACATTAAATATGCCTCTTGCCAAATCTGTATTATTCTTTTCAACGTATATGATTTTGAAATGCCTGATGATTCTTAAAAAAATCATGCATTTATTTATAACTAAAAACCAGTCTTATGAATTTAAAAACCCTTTTCGCCATCTCATCATTAGCATCAATTTTTGTAAGTTGTGCCAACGATGATCCAAGTACTTTAATTGACTCTACACCAATTAATGGTTTGGCAACATACAACCAAAATGTAAAATCTATTATTGATAATAACTGTGTTGTATGCCATGCGGCAGTTCCTAAAAATGGCGCGCCAATGTCTTTAGTTACTTATGAACAGGTGAAAAATGCAGTTTTAAACCGAGGATTGCTTACACGAATTTCTTTAGAAAATGGAGATAGTTCCTTAATGCCGCAAGGCGGACCAAGATTGCCTCAAGCTACTATCGACATTATAAATAAATGGAATCAAGATGGATTATTAGAAAAATAATCTATAACAGCAACATGAAGAAAATCATAATAATGCCAATGATATTGGCTTCTTTTATTGTTTTTTCGCAAGAAAAAATAGTAACTAAATCTGCAACAATAACTCTGGAAGCTTCAGTTCCTTCTTTTCAGCCGGTTGCGGGAACTAACAGCAATGTAACTTTTGTTTTAAATCCCGTAACAGGAGAAGTAGCAAGTTTGGCTTTAATGAAAGGATTCGAGTTTGAAATGGCATTAATGGAAGAACATTTTAATGAAAATTACATGGAAACCGATAAGTATCCGAAAGCTATTTTTAGAGGACAAATTGAAGATTTTGACATTAAAAATCTAACTGAAGATTATAGAGATTACACTATAAAAGGAAAATTAGAAGTACATGGAAAATCTAAGGATATAAATGCCGATGCAAAAATTACAAGATCGGGTTCCCGAATTACTTTTATTTCTGATTTTGAAGTAAATGCAAGTGATTTTAGTATTCCAATTCCGTCACTTATTAAATATAAACTGGATAATAAAGTCAAGATTCAAATAATTGCGGTTTTAAAATAAAAGCCGAACAAAACAGAAGGATTTTATAAAAAATAAAAGACAGAATAATGAAAAAAATCATACTCATTTCAATGTTATCTGTTTGTGCTATTAGTTTTTCACAAGAAAAAATGATTAGCAAATCAGGGAAAGTTACTTTTGAAGCTTCTGTTCCTTCTTTTGAAGAAGTTAAGGCAGTAAATAAGAACGTTACTTTTGTTTTAAATCCTGCAACAGGAGAGATTGCAAGTTTAGCCCTCATGAAAGGTTTTCAGTTTAAGGTCGCTTTAATGGAAGAACATTTTAATGAAAATTATATAGAAAGTGACCAATATCCAAAAGCAGTATTTAAAGGAAAAATAGAAGGATTTGATCTTAACGGTTTAACCACAGATTTTAAAGTTTTTATCATAAAAGGGAAATTGGAACTTCACGGAAAATCAAAGGATATAAAAACTACAGCAAGAATACGCAAGTCAGGAACTGGAATTAATATTTTATCTAATTTTACTGTAAATGCGAGTGATTTTAGTATTGAGATACCCAGTATTGTTAAAGACAAGGTTTCAAACAAAATAAATATTCAAACTGATGCGGTTGTAAATTGATAGGCCAAAAGATAGAAATAGGAATTTATTTAATTTTGCTAAAACTGATCTAAATTCTTCACTTAAATACCGAGTTATATATTCAGAACTAATCCTTATTTATAAATTAAAATCACCATTGTTTAACATATTTACGTTAAACCCTTACGATACATGCAAACCGCCAACTAATCGAAAATCAAAATAATTATCTTACAAATTCACTTGAAAATAAGCCAATTTCTTTAAATCTTGAATAAAATGGTTTGAAATTTGTATCGTGGGGGTCACTTAAGGAGACAACTAGCAAATAGTTGTCTCTTTTTTTATACCCTAATGTGTAGATATTTCAAGCCTTCACAGCCTAATATTTGCGGTTCGATTTTTTTATTGTATCAAGCAAAAGAAAAGCTGGATTCTTTTATGTTTATGGTAACTCACTTTTAATATCAATCAAATATGATGAAATAATGCTGGATGGCTCTTCAAAAGACAGGGTGGCTTTTATTTTGAAGAATCAAAATAAGTAGGGTCTCTTTTTCTATGACGCTCCAAATCATAAAATAATAGAGCCGGTTTTTAATAAAATCCCACTATTATTCGATTATAACTATTTTGGAAAAGGTCAACCTTTAATCAAACTTTTTGACGAAAACGGAAAATTCTTTTGTTATTCAAATCAAGAGGAAAAACTGTTCTATTCTGAAAAGTAGTTTTAAATTTACCTCGCTAAAAACGACCAAAAATATTTTACAAGATTCTACTTGCTGTTTTGGGAAGAAACTTGATAGTAAAGTGGATCATGTTATTTTGGTTTCAGCATTAATTATTGGAATTATAATTAATATATATTTATATCATTTTAAAATTAAAGAAAGATGAAAAATTTTCATTTCTATTATGTTTTGCTATTAATTCTTTTATCTACAGATTTGTTTGCTCAAAATAATTGGGAAGTTCAAATTTCGCCAAGACCTTATGAGGGAAAAGCACATTACGGCAACACAGTTTCAACATCTGTAAAAAAAGTAATAATCATTAGTCAAAGACTACAAAATCAATTTATGAATGATACTTTGTCTATTATAACTTATAATAATAAAGGTTTGATTACTGAGAATATTTCTTTTGACAAAGGAAAACCATATTCGAAAAGTGTTTACAGATATGATACAAATAGTATCTATCTAGGAATTACTCAGGAAAGTTTCAAAAAATCTGGGGTTAATTCATATAGTAAAATTGGGTATAACAAGAACAAAATTAGAAATACAGAATACAATTGCTCAATAAGAAACAACGATACAATTCAACGTACTTTAATAAAATACACTTACAATAATGATAATCAATTAATTGCTAAAGAAAGTTATTTTAAAAATGAGCTGGCCTTAAAAGATGAATACACCTATACAAATAAATTATTAACTTCAAGAAAGTCTTTTAATTCCCCTTACAATGTTAAGAGATATTCTGAGGTTCGCTTAAGTTATTCGTCAGCAAATTTACTGTCTGATGAGATTGATCTTAACATTAATGATTCTAAAACAGATACAATAGCTACTGTACATTATTCGCATACTAACGAAAAACTTACAGAGCAAAATTTAATTACATTGAGTTCTGTAAAAAGGATCTTGAATACCAAGTATACTTATGATTCAAATAATAACCTGGAAAGTATTTTTGCAACTAAGGATTCAGATACTTTAAATGTTAAATATCTCTATAATATCGACCGTAAATTAGTGCTTAAAAAAGCAGTTATTAATACTCCTAAAACTTTTGTAGAATGCCCTATCATTGCCAATCTTTACGGCTTGGATCCTAAAAAAGCAATTGAATACCAAGAAGAATATAACTACGATAAAAGCGAAAATATAATTGAAGCAAAATATAAATTAAATGAAGATTTAGTTGCAAAAACAATTTTCATATTAGAATATTTTGACAAAAAAAGAAATAAATAAGCTAATTTTTAGATTCAGCGGAAAAACTTTCAATAAATAAGTAAGCTTAAATATTTTTATCTGCTCAGAAAATTAGCAAATATGATCATCGAACTTTATGAATAATCCCAGAATTATTATTTAAATATATTAAAAACTAATTTGGATTCTTCATTTAAATTTCAAGTTATCTATTCTGATTTAATTATCGTATAATTTATTTTTAAATTAAAACATTCTAATTGTTTAACATGTTTTGAATGTTTAACCCTTAAGATACATACAAACCGTTTGTAAATAAAAATTTAATATAATTATCTTACAAATTCACTTAAAAGTAAGCCAATTTCTTTAAATCATTCACAAATGGTTTGTAAATTGTTCAGTAAGGGTCACAAAAACTAAAATCCCATTTTTAACAAAATGGGATTTTTTTATACTTTTCTCACAAAATTTCATTTTACTTATAAATATGAATCGGCTTGTAAATCAATTAAAACTTGACTTTATTGGATTCAAATCCTTTTTTTGCCAAACTTCTGACACAATTACTTATTCTACACAATTATTCAGATATCTGCGTGATTTCCTAGCATAACAAAGCATTACTTAATAGTTTCCGTCAGGATAATAAATAATTGGTACGAATTAATTTTATAAGTAATAGAGCAAAAGATATAACAAAATAAAACAACTGTTTTCTGAAATTTGGTTAGTTAATAGAGCTGGCATGAAAACATTTTTACAATACAACAGACTGCCTGCCGTTTATAAACACTTCTTAACATTAGTCCTGCTGGAGAATAATAATATAGACAAATAAGTATGACATCTGAAATTATAATCAAATGCAGCGAAGCCATAGCTGCCAAAGGCTGGAACATTGCCTTTGCAGAAAGCGCATCAGCTGGAAAATTAAGTTTTGAATTTTCTTTGTCTCCTGTCTCAGGACAAATTTTAAGAGGCGGGATTGTGTGTTACGAAGTATTTGTAAAAGAAGAAATCATGCTCGTGCCACACGATCTTATAGAGACCTATACGCCTGAATCAGCAGAGGTGACCAGTGCACTTGCAGAACGCGCTGCTGTTATATTTAATTCCGATATTACCGTTGCCCTGACAGGTCTTACCACTCCAGGAGGAAGTGAAAACGAGGAAAAACCTGTCGGTACAATATTTCTCTCTATAATTACACCTATGGGAACCATAAATCACAGAGAGGTTTTCACCGGCAGTCCGCAGGAAATCCTGCAACAGGCAGCAGACAAAACCGCTTCGCTGATTTTTGAAAAAATAAAATCTAATAAGCCGTATTAATATTTACAGACAATATAAATCAAAACCGCAAGAGCCAAAGTTTTTTTTAAGACTGTCTCTGCATTAAACCTATCATTATGAGCACAATATTTAAAAAGGACAAGATGTAAAACAGGAATTTGGCGGACCTGTAATGAAAGTAATCGGTTTTGAACCCGATTTGATAGAAAATGTCATAACACAGTGGGAGGACGAACAAGGAACCGTTATAACTGGAAAATTTATGGATTCAGTTCTGGTTCCCGCTCAGCAACAATAGAAATTGAGCTCGATGCAGATATACATAAATTGAATCCATCGCGCAATAACCTAAAGGAAGTCTCTTAAATTCTCAGTAATAAATACAATTACCAATGGATATTGAAAAAATAAAAAAACGAATTGCCATTCTCGGTGGAGGTCCAAGCGGGCTGTTTGTCTATAAGAGATTAATAGAATCAGGAAGAAATGATTTTGATATTGATATTTTTGAAAGAAAAGCAGAACTTGGATCGGGAATGCCATACAGCATTGAAGGCGCCAATGATGAACATGTTACCAATGTGTCGGATAATGAAATACCTGTAATTGTGAATGCTATGGCAGAATGGATTAAAACTGCACCTTCAGATTTACTGGAAAGATTTAAAATTGATCCGGAGCGCTTTAATGAATATAAAGTAGTACCGCGCCTTCTTTTTGGCTATTATCTCAGCGGACAGTTTGAACTTCTTCAGCAAGCAGGAGCAAAAGCCGGTATTGTCACAAAGGTTCATTTAAACAGCACGGTTACTGATGTCATTTGGAATTCAGCAAAACAAGTTGTAAATATTGAAGCAGCTCATAGTGAAAGCCAGGAATTTGATTACGTAGTAATTTGCACCGGACACAAATGGCCTGTACGTTATGAAGGTACCATACCGGGATATTATGATGCTCCTTACCCTCCTCAAAAACTGGCACAACGGCTTAATCATCCCATTGCTGTAAAGGGTTCTTCCCTTACTGCAATTGACGCTATAAGAACACTTGCCAGACATAACGGTAATTTTGAAGAATCAGCAGATGGCAGCCTCTTTTTTGAGCCGCTGGCCGAAAATGATGCGTTTAAAATTATCATGCATTCCAGAAGCGGGATGCTTCCGGCAGTGCGTTTTCACCTTGAAGACTCCCATCTTTCCAACAGCTCCCTGCTCACAGCAGAAGAAATTGATACGCACAGAAAAAATAATGATGGTTTTTTATCACTTGACTTTCTCTTTGAAAAGGATTTTAAAGAAATCTTCAGAGAGAGGGACCCCGAATTTTATCAGCAGATTAAAGGATTTACAATTGAAGATTTTGTAGCTGAAATGATGGAGCTGCGTGAACGTCTGGACCCTTTTCAGCTGTTAAGGGCAGAATTTAAGCAGGCAGAAAAATCCATTAAAAGACAGGAATCTATTTATTGGAAAGAAATGCTTGCTGTACTTAGTTTTGCAGTGAATCATCCCGCAAAATATTTATCGGCCGAAGATATGCAGCGTTTGCAGAAAGTACTCATGCCGCTTATATCGATCATAATTGCCTTTGTACCGCAGAAATCTTGTTCTGAACTTTTGGCACTTCATCAGGCCGGAGTACTGGATCTGGTTCCTGTAGGAGCCGAAAGCACTGTAGAGCCTCAAAATAACGGCGGCATACTTTATAAATTTACTGATAATGATAATATACAGCAGTCTGTTTATTACAAAACATTTATTGACTGCGTGGGTCAGCCTCATCTCTCGTATAATGATTTTCCTTTTCAGGGTCTGCTCTCCCAGAAGGCTGTCAGCCCGGCACGATTAAAATTTAAATCATCCGAAGAAGGTTTCACAGCATTTAATAAAAATAGCCCTACTATTGAAAAAGACGAGCAGGGCGACTATTTTATGCAGGTTCCCGGAATTGCAGTCAATGATAATTTTCAGATTATTGACCAGTACGGAGCCTACAATAAAAATATTTATATGATGGCTGTTCCCTATATGGGAGGTCTTAACCCCGATTATTCAGGTTTGGATTTCTGCGAGGCAGCATCGATGCGAATCGTGACGGAAATACTTGAGACTTACAGTAATCCATAAAGCAATAATGTGGAAATTTATAATATAAAAAACATGTACTATTTAAAATAAAAAACCTGCACAGTGTGCAGGTTTTTTATTAATAATATTTCAATTATATTATAAAAAAGTAATGCGATATTATAGCCGCTTATTTCCATGGATCAAGAACTACCTTAACACAGCCATCTTCCTTCTTATTGAAGATATCATAAGCATGTGAAATTTCAGAAAGCGGAAGCCTGTGGGTAATAATGTCATCAAGCTGAACTTTACCCTCTATGACGTATTGTAAAAGTTTATCGATATGTTTATGCGCAGGAGCCTGTCCGCCTTTTAAAATTATACCCTTATCAAAAAACTGTCCCAGCGGAAAATTATCGTAATTGACAGGATAAACACCCAGAACAGAAACAATACCGCTTCGTCTGACAGCGCTCATACAAGCTTCTAATACTTTAATGGAACCTTTTTCAAAATTGATAGTGGCTTTGATTTTATCGGTCAGACTTCTCTCTGGTTCAAATCCTACTGCATCGATACATACATCCGCACCACGGCCTTTAGTAAGGGCTCTGATCTGTTCAACAACCTCTTTTGGATCATCCCATAAAATAGTAGTGGCTCCCGTGGAAACCCTGGCTTTATCAAGACGATACTGAAGGGTATCTACTATTATCACCTGCGATGCGCCCCTAAGCCATGCACTTTTAGCGGCCATGATCCCTACGGGGCCGGAGCCAAAAATAGCAACGGTCTCTCCTCCTTTTACTTCACCCCAGTCCACTCCTGTATATCCGGTAGGAAAAATATCGGTGAGAAAAAGCACCTGCTCATCCGTGAGGTTTTCAGGGACCACACGCGGTCCATAATTGGCATATGGAACCCGTACATATTGTGCTTGTCCTCCATCATAACGTCCGTAAAGATCTGTATAGCCAAAAAGCGCTCCTCCTTTTTCAGTCACTATTCCTCCCTCAGGTCCATAATGCTCAGGATTACTATGTTCACAATTTCCCGGAACATCATGATTGCAGAAAAAACAGTTTCCACATGCAATTGGAAAAGGAACCACTACCCGGTCTCCTCTTTTTAAATGGGTAACTGCTGCTCCTGTCTCCTCTACTATTCCCATAAATTCGTGGCCCAGAACCATTGGAGAAGTCGGCATGGCCCCGGAATAAATATGCAGATCTGATCCGCAGATCGCTGTAGAAGTAACCTTTAAAATAATATCGTCCTGTGCATTGATTTTCGGATCTTCTACAGTATCGTATTTAACAGAACCCGGTCCGTGTATAACTGCTGCTTTCATAATAGTTTTTTTTAAATTATCAGAAAACTAAGTAACTGTAAATTAAACGATTACTCTTACATAATAATTCCTAATTCTTACAAATACAACATGAATCTACAGCTAAACCATAAAGAATACTGCTGTCAATATTATAAGGATGAAGAGTGGATTTTTATCGGTAGAAAAAAACCTGCACTATTAAAAATAGTACAGGTTCTTTATTTCAAATCAAATTTGGGATTTGCAGTTGAAATTATTTTTGATCTTCCTCTTTCGCATCAAAATTGATCGTATTATAAGCCGCTTCAGTTAATAAAACATCCGCTTCTTTTTCTTCAGCAAGTGTTTTTTCAAGCAAAAGTACCGCATCATCTTCTCCCAAAGTCGTTGCAAAAGCCGCCAGTGTACCATAAGTAGCAATTTCGTAATGCTCAATTTTTTGAGATGCGGCAATAATTCCGGCATCTCTTACCGGTCCTGATTCTGTTTCCTCCATAATGCTTTCGCCCTCTTTTATAAGTCCTTCCATAGCATCACACTTTTTAGCTGCTGCTTTTTCGCCTACAGATTTAAAAACTTCTTCAAGTCTGGCTACTTGTTTCTCTGTTACAGCTAAATGATCGTTTATTGCAGTAATTAGATTTTGAGATGTGGCATTTTTTGCCATTTTTGGAAGTGCTTTAACCAATGCTTTCTCAGCCCAGTAGATATCTTTTAATGAGTCTACAAACAATTCTCTTAGTCCTTCAGCAGCAGAAGGTTTTGCTTTTACTGTTCCTTTGGCTGTGGTTTTAGATGTTGTTTTAGCAGTTGCTTTAGCTGTTGTTGTTTTATTGGCAGCAGTACCTGTGTTGCCTGATTTGCTTTTTGAAGCGGTCGTTTTTTTTATCGCAGTTTTCATAATGTTTTTTTTAAGGTTAAATGCCAAAATTACAATAGCCTATATCTTAAGACTTTATAGATTTTAAGCAATTTCTTATAGTATTCAAACCTTGCATCGCTTAGATTAAAAAAAGTCTTTTCTAAAAAACTAATATAAATATGCTTTTAGGCAAAATCTTATAAAATGTTATATAAATTATGTAAAGAAAAAATTAGTTAACCTTCTGAAATTTGTTGTAAATCAATTTGATATGAAGCCATTTTTACACAGATACGGATTATTCATTTATTTTATGCTTATCTCCTTCGGTACGATGATAGTGGGCATTTATCTTTAATAATAACAGTGAGCTTGCTAAAAGATTATAATGCATGGCTCATGTTTTATTTCTTACTCGCTTACACGCTATTATATAACTAACTAAAAAATATCATTATGCATACAGTTACACCTTGGAGCGCGACTGCTCAGGCAGATATTGAGAATAGTGAGATCCTTTTAGAAAGAAAAATTAGTTCTTTTACTTACCAGCTTTATAACACAGGTGATTCGCTCTGGATTGCTGTTATAATGCCAAATAGTGGAAAAATAGCTTTTCGTACTGCCTTTGCTATGAACAGCTGTTTTGAAGTATCAAATTTGTTTGATGATCAAGATAGCATTGTTATTATTTTAAATTCAAGACTTGGGAGCTATGAAGTCCGTATTAATTTTCCGGATATTGTAACACCTGTTTTACACTACACCACGTCATTTACGGCCGTTGTTCCATTGATGATGCCCTTTTGGCCCCGTGATATAATTCCGCTGACACAAAATGGAAGTGTCGAAAATACTGCAGGAACAATTCATATGGAACAATTTGGTTCCCGCTCCGGACTATTGTTTGCCAGCATAACAAAGCCTAAAACAGGATCGTTTTTTTATTTCCAAAATCTTACTTCATTATCGGAATATTGTGAGGCTACCCAAACTGAATCTAAAAATACAGTCGGGGGAAAATGGCCCGAACTTGGTTTTCAGCTTCCTGCCACTGATAAACTGCCTCTGCCTGCAGGTAAAGCTTTTATCCTGTCAGACGCCTATGTCATATTAGAAACAGAAGTTGTAAATAAACCGACAGCCATTTGTGAACACTTTTTAAATAATCTTGTCAAAATATATAAGGTATTAGAACAACCCGCAATTGAATATAACAATTGGCCGGATATTGCAAAAAAGGTAATTGCCGACTTAACTAATAATAAAGGTTCATGGACTCAAAAAAACGGAATTCCGTATTTGAATGCTTATTTATGCGATTATGAAACTCCCGCTGAAAGTATGGTTCAGCTTGCTGTACTAACTCCTTTTAAAGAATATGAAAAATGGAGCGGCGAGAAACAGGCAGTGTGCGAAGATTTGATTAAAGGGCTTCCTGCTTTTTACGATCCCAAAATAAAATGTATAAACCGCTGGCTTCCCGCCCTTGCTGATCAGCTGGATGGTTCTGAAGAACAGAAAAAAGAAATGGTGATGGATTCCTGGTACCTGCATCACCCGCTGATGAATCTGGCGAGACTGGCGCTCCAAGGCAATAAAACAGTAGAGAAACTTCTATTGGATTCCGTTGATTATGTAATCAGGACTGCGCGTCATTTTAATTATAAATGGCCTGTATTTTATAATATGGAAACACTCGAAATTATAAAAAAAGAAACTGCCCCCGGCGCAGGAGGGGAAAATGACGTCCCGGGCTCCTATGCTCATTTAATGCTTTTAGTTTATAAGCTCACAAAGGAAAAACGTTATTTAAACGAAGCTGAAAGAGCGGCAAAAAAACTGGAAGATCTCGGCGTTTCTATTTTATACCAGGCCAATAATACTGCCTTTGCAGCCGGTGCGCTACTAGAATTGTATAAAATTACCAAGAAAAAAATGTATCTCGATCTGAGTTATATCTGTCTTGCCGGGCTTTTTAAAAATGTACAGCTGTATGACTGCAGGTATGGATTTGGAAAAATTACACCAATTTCTTTTCGATATTTCCTCTCAATGATGCGCCTTATACTGCTGCATATGAAGAGCTGGAAGTATACGCCGCTTTATCAGAATATTTAATTAAAGCGGAAGATGTAGAGCTGCTGCCTGCTGTAAAAACGCTGATTCCTGAATTTGTTAAATATGCCGTCAATAGGATTGCCTATTATTACCCGCCTTTACTTCCGAAAGAAATGCTTTCTGATGAAGTAAAAACTGGTGAGTTGCAGCGTGACTTATGGATTCCGTTAGAAGACCTGTACAACGGCTGGGAAAAAAGCGGCCAGGTGGGTCAGGAAGTCTATGGTGCCGGAATGGCATTTGGCGTTGTACCAAGACAATACATCAAAATCGATGAAGACTTTTTAATTTTTATTGACTATCCCATTACCCGCCAAAGTAACAGAGGAAAATCAATCACTATAAAACTTGACGGCGATAAGGAAATGTACTGCAATTTGAAAATTCTAAAATTGGGCCAGAGCAGCATTAAAATGACTGTTTTTCAGGATAAGGAACTACAAAAAGCTTTTCATAAAAAGGCAGCAATACATGAATATAAAATTTCAGGTCGGGGCACAATTAAAATTCAGTGGTAATATTGAATTAAAGCTGCAGGATAACTAATAATAATCACTTTATAAAAGATATATAATGGAAAAATTGACAAATTACTTTGGACAGAATATTAAAGGTAAAAGAATAGTAATAACAGGAGGAACAACCGGAATAGGAAAAGCAATCGCCGATGTTTTGGTATCGCTGGGAGGCAGGGTGCTGATTTTTGGGAGAGATGAGAAGGATTTTAAAGATGCCGTTGCTGATATTCAGAAACAATTTCCCGGCAGTGAGGTTTACGGTACTCCTGCCGACGTTACTAAAAAAGAAGACATACAGAAAATCTTAAAAATAGCAGACACAGAACTTGGCGGTATTGACATTCTGATCAATAATGCGGCACTTGCAGCTCCAGGAATAACCAAGGAAAGTTATGATGAGTACAAATACATCATAGACACTAATATTACCGGATATCTGGCATTTGCACAGGAAGCGGCCTTAAGGATGAAACAGCAAAAATCAGGGCATATTATTAATATCGGGTCCATGAGCGCAGAAAGCAAAGAAGCAAAAAGTACCATTTATGTAGCAACAAAATCTGCTATTAGAGGTTTTAGCACTTCGCTTCGTAAGGAATTAAACCCATTGGGCATTAAAGTTTCTTTAATTGAGCCGGGAGCCGTTACAAGTGATATGCAGCCGGACACTAAGGCCGAACAAGAAGAAAAAATAGAAAAGTTAGAAATGCTAGAGGCGTATGACATTGCGATGAGTGCATTATTTTGTCTTTCCCAGCCCAAAAGGTGTGATATTGTAACCATGCAGATCAGGCCGCATCTTCAGCTCATTTAAGCTTTGCTCAATGGGCAGGCCCAG
Organism: Flavobacterium sp. FG68; assembly: GCF_057808895.1. Classification (NCBI taxonomy): domain Bacteria; kingdom Pseudomonadati; phylum Bacteroidota; class Flavobacteriia; order Flavobacteriales; family Flavobacteriaceae; genus Flavobacterium; species Flavobacterium sp. FG68. Next base: position 105,061 of record NZ_JBMDIY010000009.1, on the reverse strand, counting down.
CACTCGATGGTGGAAAAATTTTTATTTCCATAATGTCCAAAATAATAACTGGCTCCAAAGTATGAGCTGCAATCAACAGAGTTTCAAATAGAATAAAAAAACTGATTTACTGATAATTATGCAAACAAAAACATCTTATTCTGTAAGCTGAATGATTGGTATTACTTGTAATTTTAAATAAAACACAGAACGTCAAATAAATATAGTTATGGAAAATTTATTCACTCAGGAAAATTTGAATGATATCAAAGAATTAATAGAAAATAAAATTGCAGATATTCCCGGAGAATTCCTTCTTCTTGGGGGACTCGGCACCTTACTGTTATCATCTTATCTATTAAAAAAAGGAAATAAACAGGCTGCCGCGGCGATAGGCTCTTTAGCTGTACCGATAGTGGGAATAGGTCTTACTAAATACAAAGATCTTTTAAAATCAGATTTGGAAAGTTTTAAGCAATATGTACAGCCTGCTGAATCATAATTCTGACTATTTTATTGCAGATTAAATTCAGGTCTTAATTCAGAAGGCTTTAGGATTATTAAAAATATTAAATTTAAAAGTCATGGAAAATTTACATAATTACAGCAGTGAAGAACTTCAAAAATGTCCGTACCATCAGCAGTTAAATACATCTGCTGACAAGACTCCAGGTAAACATATCAACACAGGAGACTGGGGCGAAGAACGCGATGAGGACGGAACAGATCCAAACCGCTATGAAAAAGGCTTCAACAACAATTCCGGAAAAACAGGAAGCGCGGCTGCTAACAAATAAAAATCTATAAATTTTAAAATATACATTATGCACACTTCAACTATATCCAATAGAAAGGTCAACTCAAAAAGTAACGTAAACGTTTCTACATTAGAACGTATCCTTATGACAGCGGCAGGATCCTATCTGCTGTACAAAGGCTTGACCCAGGAAAAGAAAAGTATTTCGCAGATTACATCTGGAGGCGCCATGCTCGCGCGAGGCATAAGCGGCTACTGCCCTGTTTACAGCGCTGTTGACCATTTAAAAAATGACAAAGGCTCTAATGTTAACATCAGAACTAATGTGACTATCAATAAACCTATCAGTGAGGTATATGCCTTTTGGCGCAACCTAGAGAACCTTCCAAAATTTATGAACCATCTGGAATCAGTGAAGACTATCAGCAGTACACAGTCAGAATGGACTGCTAAAGGACCAGCCGGTATTGGGTCATTGAGCTGGAAAGCCGAAATCATTAAGGATCAGAAAGAAAAGCTGTTAAGCTGGCAGTCCAGCGATGGTGCATCGGTTAAAAACTTTGGAAAAGTGCTGTTTAAAGCTAACGGTGATACTACTGAAATAGATGTAACAATATCTTATCGTGCTCCTCTGGGAATTGCCGGTCAGGGTGCCGCAAAACTAGTGAACCCACTTTTTGAGAAAATCATACACGATGATATCATAGGGTTTAAAACCTATATTGAATCAAAACAATAAAGAGAAAATGTTCTTTGTTTGTTTTAAAAAACCTTTTGGAAACTGGTTTCCAAAAGGTTTCTTTTCTTTCAGGATTCCAAAAAAACGTATGAATCAAGCAGATAGAATTTCACAATTAATTTATTTTAAAAAGAAAAATAGATAAAAGAGTAACAATTAAAATGTAACTTTACTACATGAGAAGAAATGGTGAAATTATTATAATTGAAGATGATGAAGATGACAGGCTTTTTTTGAAAGATATTTTTGAAAGTCTGGATTATCCCAACAAAATAAAGTTTATAGAAGACCCAATGGAAGCGATACCTTATTTATCCAAGCCATCAGTTCTGCCCTTCCTTATTATCTCCGACATTAATATGCCGAAAATCAACGGCTTTGAACTCCGTGAGCAGATCACTTCCATTGCGGAGATCAGCCATAAATGCGTACCGTATATTTTTCTTTCGACTTCCCAAAATCCTGAAAATGTAAATAAAGCTTACAGCTGTAACGCACAGGGATATTTTAAAAAAGAAGAAGATTTTTCGGTCTATAAAATCAAGATGAAAAATATTGTCGAATACTGGCTTACCAGCTTGACACCGGCCGCTATGCTTTAATAAATATACAAGAAAATGGCACTAAGCACCTGCCGGATAAAAGGCACCGACATAACCTGGATCGACATATACGATCCAAGTGAAGAAGAAATCGAATCAGTCAGCAGCAAATACAGTTTGAATTCTTACGCCCTGCTCGATTCACTTGATCCTGATCACCTTCCTAAATACGAAGAGCACAATGATACCCATTTTTTAATCATTAGGCTCCTGCACGACGAAAGTCAGAAACTGCCAACAATACAAAGCCTGAGCAGCAAAATTGCCGTATTTTTTACCGATAGTTTTATCATTACCATACATCGACAGTGCGCAGCCGCTGATTGAAAATATCATGAAGAATGTCGTGAGTGCGGGAAAGATAAAATCTGCTTCGGGAATTGCCATACATATCGTGGGTGATGCCCTGCGTTCATTTGAAGAACCTGCCATGAAACTCTCAGCCGATATTGATTCTTATGAATCCACCCTATTTTTAAAGAAAAATATACCCGATGATATGATCGAGGATATTTATTACTTGAAAAATCGTGCAGGCCTTTACAAAAAACTGCTCCTGCTGAGCAACGAAGTGGTAAACTCCATCAAAGCCGAGGGAGAAGAACGTCCTGCCCAGCGTGACGTACGCGACCTTCATACCAAACTGGTCCTGCTTTATGACCAGGTACAGGAAGATGCCAACAACCTGCTCAATATTTATCTTTCCCTCTCTGCCCGTAAGACTAATGACGTTATGAAAATCCTCACGGTTTTCTCAGTCTTTTTTATGCCACTTACTTTTATCGTGGGAATTTATGGAATGAATTTTAAATTTATGCCTGAATTAGAATCGCCTTTAGGATATCCCCTTACAATCCTGTCGATGATTGTAATATCTGTTTTGATTTTTTTCTGGTTTAAAAGAAAAAAATGGCTGTGATTATAAAATTGAATCCAGTATGGCAATAAGTTCTGAATAACTGTTAGGTTTACTAAAGAACTTGATGATTTCATTTTGGTCAAGTTTTAATTTCATAAATTCCTCAGAAGGAGTTGAAATTAAAATTACAGGAATAACGGAAAGCCTTTCACTACTTTTTAGCTTTTGCAACAGTTCCCCTCCATTGATACGGGGCATATTGTAATCCAAAAAGATAAGATCTGGCAGCTGCTCTGCAGACTGCAGTTCATCAAGTGCCCTTTCTGGATTTCCAGCCCATTGCAGCTTTACTTCTCTATTAAGTGCTTTAACAGCATCCTCGAATATCTCGGCATCTTCGGGGTCATCATCAATGAGTAAAATATTTTTATATGACATTCAAATACATTTTTAATCTGCTGCAAAATACAGTTATTATAGTTACGTATTTTAATCTGCTGCGGTTTAGCAATCTACAAAAAAAATAAAAAAATATATGGCATTTCTATTACGCAGAAATTATAAGTGGAAATTTTACAACAATACAGAAAAATTATATAAATCCAGTTCTTTTCCAAAAATTATTTTTGCATTTATGTGATACTTTTTTAGTTATACACACTGCTTTGTCAGTATTTAAGATTTATATTTAATCAAGACCATGAGAACAATACTAATCTTTTTCTGTTTTTTAAATGTATGCCTTTGTCATCCGCAGCAACAGCAGCATTATTCTCCCAAAGTACAGCTTGCCATTGAGACGTACGCTTTTTTGAAAGCACAAAGTGCCGCCCTGAAAAAAGTCGCCATGCAGTTTCCTTGCTTTACTAAAGAAGTCAGATCCTTAGAAAAAAATGCTCAGGCAGTATTTGGCAGGGCTGAGAAAAACATTGAACATTTTCTGCAGGAGGAACTTAATGATTCGCAATTCACCAGTTTAGAAAAACATATCGACTCACTTGTAAAAGAACAGCTAAAAAATCCCATACAAAAGAAAAAATATGCAGACGAATTTCTTGAGAATATCAAAGACAAAATAGAGTTTAGCCAAGACGCCGCTGTTCACAAAGGAATTATCTCTTTCGCCTATCATGATGCCCCACATCAGGAAGTTACTGATGGACATTCTGTAAAATTTACTATAGAAGGCCATCCCAAAGCAGAAGAAACTGTACTCACGCTTCCAATACCTAAAAGCTGGACAGCCCAGGAAGCTGAAATGCCTGCTACCGTGCAGGAATTTACCAGCTGTGATGGAAAAGGAAATGAAAAAATACTCATCTTGATTCATGAACTTCCTCAGGAATACCAAAACTTTGTCCTTACTGAAAAATCAGTTTTGGAGATGATACCGCCACAAAGCAGACTCATTCGTACAGAGCCGGTTATCATCGATAATAGGACAGGCATAATGGTTGAAATTGAAGAAATCTTAGATTTACCAACAAATAAAATGAAAGTGCGTATGCTGCAGTATATGCTGGCTCATGAACAGAAATTATTCTGTCTGCAAGGCAGTATTGGTCCTGTCTCTGTGCACCAAAATCTGGATCTTGAAATGCGAAAATATGAACCGCTTTTTAGTATGGTTGCCAAAGGAACGCAGATAGATTAAATGAAGGAAAAATATCATCTGTAATTTAATGAGCTGCTATAATTTTAAACTTTCATGATCAAAAAGATATTACTTCTAAAGGTTAAACTTCGGAGGTTTTTTTATGGACATGCACAGCAATAGTTTAAGATGAAAATTGGATAATCCCCAGCACAAATTGTATAACAGATCCATTGTAGTAAAGTATTAATTTAGATATCTAAAATGAAAATTAGAAATCCAGCATTAGTATTAATTAAAATAATTACAATATGGACGATATACAAATACAAAAAAACAGCCTTAAAGGAAAAGTTGTCGTGATAACCGGTGCCAGCAGCGGTGTGGGCAGAGCCGCAGCTGAAGCTTTTGCAAATGAAGGGTGCACTATTGTTGCAGCAGCCAGAGGCAGTAAAGGTATTGATGATGTGGTACAGTATTGCCGTTCATTAAATGTTCCGGCTTTTGGCATTTCTGCAGACATGTCTATTGCTCAGGATGTTGAGAAGATCGCCAGCACAGCTTTGTCTATAAACGGAAAAATCGATATTTGGGTTAATAACGCCGGTGTTATGGCCAGTGGCAAATTTGAAGAAATACCAATGGAAATCCATGAGCAGGTCCTTAAAACCAATTTGTTTGGATATATGCACGGAGCTTATAATGCTGTTAAAATTTTTAAAAACCAGAATGAAGGTATTTTAATTAATAATATATCTATCGGCGGATTTATGCCTGCCCCATATAGTGCCGTATATTCGGCATCTAAATATGGAATAAGGGGCATGATGGAATGTCTTCAAGGTGAAATTTCTAATTATAAGCATATTCATATCTGCAATTTGTATCCGCAATTGCAAAATTCTACCGGAAATCTGCATTCAGCCAAGTATTCCGGTTTTAACATGACAATTCCTTTTATAGCTTCAGATCCGCGTGAAACTGCTGCCAAAATGGTACAGCTTGCCAAAGAACCGCAAAAAGACCTTTTTCCTGATTTGCGCGCTGCGGCAATCACAAACCTTTATCGATTATTTCCAAAGACCGTAATTAATACAGCCTCTGCCGCTGTTAGGACTAAAATGGCACTTAATACCAATAAGCAAGATGATTCTGGAAATGTTTTAAATATTTCTAAAGATCCGCTGAGAGTTTACGGAAGTGAACCGTCAAAAAATGCTCCCAAAATAGGTTTAGCCATGCTTGTGGGAATTGGCATTACTGCTGGCTTATATCTAATGAGTAAAAAGTTATAGACTAAAAAAAATTAAAGATAAACGACTAGCATTCGGCTAATTTCCTTCTTTACTCTTCTTCTATATATTCAAAAATAAGCAACGTTAGAAGCAGCTTAATTAAAAAATCATCATTATATAAAAAATGTCTCACTATTGAGACATTTTTTATATACCTTTGTGACATGAAAGACACTAAGGGCAAAATAATAGAAGCTGCAATATCAATTCTTAATAAAAATGAAACCGCTTCTATAGAACAGATAGCAGCAGAAGCAGGAATTACAAGACGTACTATTCATCGTTATTTTAACGATAGACTCAGTTTAATTGAACATTGCAAGGAGAATATGCTGACTGTATGCAACGAAAAAATGACCAATGCATATAAGTCCAGTCAGGATCCTATTACTCAAATTGAATATATGCTGTATGCTGCGATTGAAGTAGGTAATCAATATTGCTTTTTGAAAAAATTATATCAGCATACTGATTATTCTGAAATTAAAAATAACAATGAATCTGAATACAACAACATTAAACTGCAATGGTTTAAGCTTATAGAAAATCTGCAGTCTGGTGGTTATATCAATACTGAACTAACTATTGGATGGATATACAATTTATTTGGAGGAATAATTGAAACAGCAGTTCTTTCTGTGCAATCAGGAAATATATCACTTAATGATGTCAAAAAATTTGCCTGGATTTCTTTCAAAGGAGGTATTGGTTTACATGAATCAGAGTAATAACCGATAGTTTTTACAAACATATCAAATAAATAAAAATGAATCTATACAGCGACGAATCTTTAATACAACAATTGCCAGGTTTTAAAAATAATTATACTACCGTAAACGGAGTCAATATACATTATGTAACCGGAGGACACGGGAATCCATTGGTCCTTATTCCGGGATGGCCGGAAACCTGGTGGAGTTATCATAAAATTATGCCCATTTTAGCAGAAAAACACAGTCTAATCGTAATAGATTTACGAGGAATGGGATCATCAGAAAAACCTTTAGATGGCTATACGAAAAAAAATATGGCTAAGGATATACATGAATTGATTACTCATTTGGGACATCAAAAAATAAATATAACAGGTCATGATATTGGAGCTGCAGTTGCTTTTAGTTATGCCGCTAACTTTCCTGAAAGTACAGATAAACTTATCATTTTAGATACTCCACATCCCGATGAAAACATATACAAACTGCCCATGATGCCAATAGGAAATCCGGTGTTTCCGTGGTGGCTGGCATTTAACCAGGTCAAACAGCTGCCCGAAGAATTACTGGAAGGACGTTATGATGTATTACAAAATTACATTTTTAACCATCTTTTGGTCGATCCGGAAGCAATTAATGACTTTGACAGAAAAGTGTATGCAGAGGCTTATAACAATAAAGATGCAATTAGAAGCTCTAATGGCTGGTACCAAGCCTTTACACAAGACATTGAGGATATAAAAAAATACAAAAAAGTATCCATCCCTGCTATGGGAATTGGAAGTCCTGAAGGTGCAAAAATGCTTAGCTTTTTCTTTTCTGTTTATCTTGAAGATTTTAGCATAGAAGAAATAGAAAATTCCGGTCATTTTGTACATGAAGAAAAACCCGAGATTACAGCGTTACTGATAAATAAATTTTTAAGTTAATTCTTTATAATCTGGTGTAAAACTTTAAAATCCCATTTCTAACGAAATGGGATTTTTTTATGTCTTTTTCGTATTATTTAATCATCTAAAAAAAGTACATCAAATAAAAATAGGCCGCTTCATAAAATTATGAAGCAGCCTATTATATTTTGTAAGAGAACTCTAATTCAACTTCTAGTATAAATAATTCAGAGCTGTAACATCATTCGCATTGAAAGCTCCTGTTTCGTTTGAACTAAAACATGCTCTCATGTAAGATGTTGCATCATATCCTGAAGGTGTTCCCGGAATTTGGATTGCTCCAACGCCAGCTGTTCCTTCATTTGAATTTTGCCCGCAGCTTTGACGGCTGAACCAGTCTGTATGGCGTAAACCTATACAGTGTCCTATTTCATGTGCTGCTACGTGTGCATTTACATTTGTTGAATAAGAATCTAATCCGGAATATAATGTAACTGAATTATATGGATTTCCTCCAGATGGGAATCCTGCTACTCCACCCGCAGACCCAGTTTGTCTCCGGACAACAATATTTGCACCTGAAGTACTTGAACTAAAGGTTAGTGTAAAGTTAATAGACAATCCTAAATTATTGTATCTGTTTATTGCAGCCTGCAATCCGTTACGCATATTTGTGGTTAGGGCTGTCGTACCAGTTCCTGATAATCCAACAACTCTAATAGTTCTTGGGGCAGATACTAAATTAGTAGTACGGTATTGTTCTGTAGTAATACCACCATGAAGATCCATTTTATTTAATTGATCTTGTGTCACGATAATATCTCCTTCTATAAGGAAAGCATCCTCAACATTACCATCTAAATTAGTATTCTTAATCACCTGAACATCTGAGGTATTTAATGACAGTGATCTAAGTTTGTTTAACACCTCTGGTGTTACTTTAAGAGATTCCTGATTTGATTGTACTGCTTCATCTTTGTTACAAGAAAACAGTGTTAGCGCTATGAATGACAGAGCTAAAATTGATTTAATTTTTTTCATAATAAGTTCTTTAGTTGTTAAATAAGTTGATAAATAGGGGCTCTTTTACAAAATATTGTAATATTTATTATCAAATTTATATAAATTTTAATCTTAAAATACTTATAAAATAATTATTTAACAAAATTAACATTTTTTGTTATAAAAATTTAACAAATGTTTTTAACAAAAATTATCTCATATTAATGCAAACCCAGTAAAATCAGTAAGAAAATACAAATCAGGTTGTTAAGCATAAAAAATTATTTTGAAATTTTATTTTGTTTTGAATGTGTTAAAAAATGATTTCACAGTTTTTGTACATTATTTAAAATATAAAACCGGCTTCAAAAGAGAATATTATTCCTGCAGATTTTGAAGATTATGCAGGAAATAAAAAATCATATTTTTTTTACAAATATTTTAATAACTTTGATTTACACACGACAGATAATTATTTCAAATAGAAATCATTATGTATAAATTTCATCTTTGCTTTATCTAAATGAAGACAAAAATTACTTTTTTCATTCTTATGATAACGACAATCAGTCTCTCACAAAGCTCTGATAAATGGAAACAATACATAAAAAAGGAAACCGAAAGAAAATTTGAAAGATATTATTTTACATCTTTAGCAAATGCACATTTCAACAACTACAAGGTTGTGAAAAAACTAGACAATACTTTTTGCATTGTTGAAAATCAAAGTACAGGAATTCAAAAATCTTCCCAAAAAATTTTCCCGGTTAACAATTTATGGAAATTACCCTCCAATTTTTCAAATCATAAAGAAGACAAACCGTATATAATAGCAACAGATTCTCTCAAAGCGTTAATTACAGACTTGAAATCAATGAATATTTCTGGAATCGAAATACTCGATAACCATCTTGTAATGATAAAAAGTGATTCCCAAAAAATCACTAATGAAGTGATAGCTCTGAACAGTGTATCTTCTGTTTCGCAAGAATCGCTGCAGCCAAAAGCTGAATCTAAAATAATAGATCAAAATTTTAGTATCAATTTTATAAATAAAGCCCATGCTGATTTTCCTCTTTTAAAGGGTGAAAATCAAACTGCAGTAATCAAAGATGATTTTTTTGATGTAAATGATATTGATCTTTTAAATAAGCACATTATTTCCACCACACAATCTAATATTGTATCGAGCCATGCAACGGCTATGGCCACTATAGTCTGCGGATTAGGAAATAGTTCTGCTTTAGGAAAAGGCGTCGCGCAAAAGGCAAAAATATTATCATCAGATTTTTTGAATATTTATCCTGATGAAATAGCGACGTTACAAGGAGCCGCCACTCAAAACCATTCTTACGGTACAGAAATTGAAAATTTTTATGGTTCGCTTGCTAATGCTTATGACGCTCAATTATTTTCAAATTCAGATTTGACCCATTGCTTTTCATCTGGAAATACCGGTCTTCAGGGTTATAAATCTATAACCGGTAATTTTAAGCAATCTAAAAATAGTATCGTATTAGGCTGTATTGATCAAAACGAAGTAATTATGTCTTTTTCTTCAAAAGGCCCGGCTTATGACGGCCGAATAAAACCAGAATTAGTCGCGTTTAGTACACAGGGAACTTCAAATTCTACGGCATTGGCTACAGGAATTATTACGCTGATGAAAGAACATTATAAAAACATCAACAATGTGCCTCTGAACAATGCCACTACAAAAGCTATTTTAATTAATAGTGCCAAAGATTTAGGCAATCCAGGCCCTGATTTTACGTATGGTTATGGTAATATTAATACGGATAAATGCCTAAAAACTATCAGCGAAAATAGAATCATATCCGGCAGTTTGACATCTGGACAAACAAATGCACACACTATAAATGTTCCGGAAAATGCAGAAAACTTAAAAATTACATTAGTCTGGAATGATGTGCCTGCCGAAATCAACAGTAATATAAGTTTGGTTAACGATTTAGACCTTGAAGTTATCGCTGCTGACAATACTTCTTTTTTACCCTGGATTCTTAATCCTGATATTCCAGAACAGCAAGCTGTGAGAGGAAAAGACAAACTTAATACTATAGAACAAATTACTATTGAAAACCCCATATCAGGATCTTATACAATAAATATTAAGGGTTTATATGTTTCAAATACTTCTCAGCAATACAGCATTGCTTATGAATATGATTTGAAAAATCAATTTGAATGGAATTACCCCATTGCAAATGATAATTTCCCTTATGATGGTAAAACTATTTCACCTTTTAAATGGGATGCTTCTTTTTCTGGTACTTCGGGACAATTGTCTATTAGTTACGATAATGGGCAGACTTGGGAAATTATCGCAAAAGGTATTAATGTGGATTCTGAACAATTTCTCTATACTCCTTCTGAACAAAAATTTTCGAAAGCAAAATTAAAAATGACCATTGGTACTACTGATTATATCTCGGACAGTTTTATTATTTCTTATGATTTAAATATCAGTACCAGTTTAATTTGTGATGGCACAACAGAAATTTATTGGGAAAAACCTGCCAATGTTACTTCTTTTAATATTTATCAGCTTACCGGAGATAATTTAGAATTTAAAGAACAAACAACAAACGTCAATTATACCTATACAGATGGAAAAATTTACACTGTTACTCCGGTATTTGACAATAGCGAAGGAATAAAAAGTGAATCAACTTTACAGTATGCCCAAAACTCAAATTGTTATTTTGAGCTCGCTTTCGCAGAAATTTATCAGGAGGATAAAGTAAAGATTGATGCCAGTCTTTTTAGTTTGTACAATATTAAAAGAATTGAGCTGGTAAAAATAACTAACAATACCGAAGAGGTCATTAACACCATAAATAACATCGATTCAAAAACATTTTCTTTTATCGACAGCACGCCCATAAAAGGCAGTAATCGATATAAAATAAATATAATTTTAGAAAACGATACTATAATAAGTTCTTCAATTCTTGATGCCAATTATTTAGGCGATGATTTGTTTTTTATCCATCCTACGTTATTAGGCAAAAACGAAGAATTATTTGTCGAAGCCAAAAAAGACGAAAACGCTGTTTTCTATTTGTATAATATGAGCGGACAAAATACATTTACTTCTCCCCTAATTTCTAAAATCAATAACATTAATCTAAAAAATACGGCTTCGGGAATTTATATCTATAAAATAATCACAAGTTCGGGCGCAATTCAAACAGGGAAAATTGCAGTTTTTTAAGCAATTTATAGAATTAGAATAATCCATTTTTAACTAAATGAACTTTTTATATCTTTCTTATTATCACGAATAAGAGAAAATCGATGTTGAGGTTTTCTTAGTATCAAAAAAAGATCAAACATTTTAAATATTTGATCTTTTTAATTGATTTTTTAATAAGGTTTCGAATTCGTTATATTAAAATTCCAAGGGAATATAAGTATTAGTGATTTTCAAATTCTCTTTGATTGTAAAAATTATCATCATCACTGTCAAAACCGGACTCATTTTTAGGATAATAGGACTTCAGCACATTTCTTTCATAATCCCTGTCAAAATTATGCTGTCTGTTGTATCTGCTTGTGCTTCTAAAAGTATCATATCCTATACTGTTAGCCATGACAATTTTGGTATCTTTATTTATACTTACAGATCCAATTGGTATAATAATATGGCTGTCTCCATCTTTATATATAAACTCCCTTCCATTCTCGTTTGCTATAGCATCATGCACCTCATTGCGGCTGTCGTCTATTAATCCTTTATCTAAATTAACATCCAGATAAACAACGCGCTGCATATCTTTATTAACCCAAAGATTATCTATTTTGCCTATAGTTCGGTTATCAGAATCTACTATTTTCCAACCTCTAACATCAGAATAGTTAGAAGCAATTTTGTAATCAGAAAGTTCGTCGAGTCTGTATAAATTTCTTTCTTTATTTTCCATACTTTCTTTTTTAATATTATAATTTATTTTTTCTGGTAAGTCTCGCTGCAGGAAACTTTTTCACTTACGTCAGCCCTTACCTCTTTACAACAAATGCATTTAGTTTGTCGTGTTATCTGTACTTGTAGTGTTTTCGATTTGTACGTTGTTTTCGATTTGTACGTTGTTATCTCTCAAAAAGATATAATATATAATTGCTGAGATTAACAGAACAGCTACAATCCACGGCCATACTGGCTTTTTTTTCTCAATTTTAATTTCTGCCATAATTTATGTTTTTTTGATTATCAACATTTTAACTTGATAATAAAGTTACAAATGACAACGGACTATGAAGTATTTAATTTCAGCAAGAAGTTATACAATTCCCAGTAGAAAAAAATAAAAAAGTTGATGTTGCAAGAGATTAATAAGCCTTAAAAAAAGAAATTTATTTAGTGATCGCTATACTTTATTTATTCCGTTACAAAATCAATATTATTCTTTTTCCTGATTTTTTCAACGCCCCTTTCTCTTATAATTTCTGCTGCATCGAGCATTTTGATTAAATGAATATAAGGCGTTGTTATGTCAGATTCCGGATCTCCAATATCTGGAGACAAGGAATGCTCGAGGATTTGAAATAGAAATAATTCAAATTCTTCAAGCGTTTTTTCATCAAATGCTTTTTGAAATACAATAAAAGGATTATTGTATTCTTCCTTTGTTAGGGATGAAAAATGATAAACCTTTTCACTACCCAAAGACGCTGTAATTTTCCATTTTTTACTTTTCTTTTGCAGACAGTAACACACCTTGATAAAAAAGCTGAAGGCTGTATACAAAACAAAAACATCGTTGGGATTTTCTTTTTTGTGCACTTTTCTTTTATAGCTGTAAATTACCGCCTCACTTAAATTTTGTTTATAATAATCAAGAACTGCAAAGTCAAAAAAGGCTTCAATTGCCTTAAATGGATTTCCTGCCTCAAACCCTGCCCAAAATCCTGTATCGTAGGATATTTTATTCATTTTCATAATAATGAGATTTAAAATTATCAAGCGAAATTCTATTCTTTTAAAAGGATAACCTATTCTCAACATAGGTATAATATCTTACAAAATTGATGTATTATGGGATGTTTTTATCTTTTAGAAAATTCAGTTTTTTTAATTCAAACTATTATATAAAAAAAGCCGGGATAATAGTATCCCGGCAATTGAAGTATGCTTTAAAATTATTATATAACAGGAAGACTTCCTCCGTCTATTGCATAAATAGAACCTGTTAGATAAGATGCCCTTGGTGAAACCAAAAAACCAACAAGATCTGCAACTTCTTCAGGTTCAGCCATTCTACCCATTGGTACACCACCAACATGTTTCATCAATTCCTTTTCGGCATCTTCATTTTTAATTCCTGATGAAAGAGCAAAATCTTCAACAAATTTTAACATTGGCGGAGTTTTAGTAGCGCCTGGTGCAACAGTAATTACGCGTATTCCATCAGAAGCTACTTCTGTTGACAAGGCTTTACTGTAGCTGTTTAATGCAGCTTTAGAAACGGCATAAGCCAGATTAAGATTCCATAAAGCCTGTTTTCCTGCAACAGAGGAAATATGTATAATTACACCGCTTTTCTTTTCTTGCATTTTAGGCAGTAAAGTTCTGTCTAAACGTATTGCTGAAATCAGATTCAGCTCCAGCTCATTCTCCCAATGCGAATCAGTTAATACTTTGTAGCCACCACCCGGTGTTGTAAGTCCGCCAACATTATTAATAAGAATGTCAATAGTGCCAAATTTTTCAGCAATTTGTTCTTCCAGTTTTAAAACATCGTTAGCAACCGTAAGATCAGCAGCAATAAAATGAGTCTTAGTGTTTTCTAATTCAGGTTTATTTCTTGCCGTAACTATTACGACTGCACCTGCTTGGTACAAACGTTCAGCAATAGCTTTTCCAATTCCTTTTGTTCCGCCTGTAACCAAGGCAATTTTACCTTCTAATTCGGTATTGTAATTTGATTTGATTTCCATTTTAAAATATTTTTAATAAAATTCAAATCTATATAGTTTTTACTATACTTTTGTTATCAATTACCTTTAGGAAAGTTACTATTTATGGATAAAAATTTTTGTATAGAAACCAGTAAAGAAAACATGCTGGCATTAAAAGATTCTCTCGAATTACTTAGCGGAAAGTGGAAATTTTGTATACTTTTGAGTTTATACATATATGGAAGTCAAAGATTTAAAGATTTACTTGCAAATTCTGTAGGAGGTATTTCTCCCAAAGTTCTATCTAAAGAATTACAGGATCTGGAAAATAATTTACTTATTACCAGAACAGTAAATAATACTAAGCCAGTTACAGTTACTTACGCACTTACCAAGCATGCTGCTGAAACGCAGCCTGTTATAAATGCCTTAATTACATTTGGGAAAAAACACAGATCTCAAATTATAGCAAAATAAATTCATATTGCATTGCTCTATTTCATATTACATTGGGATATGCCGGAAATTGGTCTAAAATAGAAACAGAAACGGTATAATATCTGACAAAATAGATGTATTATGGGATATTTTTTTATCTTTGAAACTCAGGATTTTTAAGCAAAATGGCTTTATCTTTGAGTCTTCAGAAAAATTGATATTCATTATGGAACAGAAAATACATCAGGGAAGAAACGTAAAACGCTTTAGAGAAATGCTTAACATAAAGCAGGAAGGATTAGCTTATGATCTGGGCGAAGACTGGAACCAAAAGAAAATTTCTTTACTGGAGCAGAAAGATGTAATTGAAGAAAAACTGCTGAAACAAATCTCTGCAATTTTAAAAATTCCTGTTGAAGCTTTTCAGAATTTTGATGAAGAACAAGCGGTGAATGTTATTGCAAATACTTATTCGTTCCAAGATTTTAAAGATAACGCTGTCGCTTCTGGATTTAGCTACCAGCCTTCTTTCAATCCTGTTGACAAAATTGTTCAATTATATGATGAAAAAATTGCTTTGTATGAGCGTATGTTGAGAGAGAAAGATGAAATGATGTTGAGGCTTGAAAAATTGATTGGTAAATAATTATTTATAAAGATATATTAAAAACAAAAAAGAGACGTTCGAGTCTCTTTTTTGTTTTTGGCAACATGTAAATTAATTAAAAAATACTTTTTATGATTATTTATTGTTCAACTTTTAAATTTGGAGTACCATATAAATGCATTGCACACCATGCGGCAGGAGTCGGATATTTCTCGTAGACCTTTTTATTCGCCTTAAATAGTGCGATATCTATTGAATCACCTCTATTAAATGAATTTAAAAATTCTGGCAACCAAATTTCTGGGACATTAATATGCAGACCCCAAAATGGAGCAATTACAGCTTTATAGCCTTTCTCGATATATGTCTTAACTAAAGATGTAATATTGTTTTTAAATAATTCAGACTGATATGACCCCGAGTGACATATTAGAAAAATTAATATTTGTCCTTTTCCAATTACAGTATTTAGATTTGTTAATGCCTTATCCGACGGATAAATAATTTGTTTTTCTGCAATATCTTTTGCTCCATGAGAACAAATAATATTTATATCAGAAGTAGTTGATGAACCTTTTTCTAATTTTGTATTAATTTCAAAATTATTTTGGATTAATGTATCTTCTATTTTTGCGTATAATTGATTTAGCGTAAAATCCCCTTCTTCTATTGGAATCCAAATAGATTTAGAATAATCTTTTTTGATTATTATAGATTTAGAAATAGACAAGTACCATTCTGTAGATAAAATATTTACTATTGGTCTTTTAAAGTGTAGAAATTCACTATTTTGGTCAAGAAATAAATTATGTGGAAAATTAGTTAGTTCCATATCTTTAATTATGTGAATAGAATTACTCTCATCATCTATATGTAACTTTGCAAATAGGATTTCGGAAATTATTCTTTTTCCTTCTTCAATATGCTCTTCTTCATAAACATTTCTCACTCCTCCTTTATCTTTAATAGTGTCGTTAAATATTATACTTGAAAAATAATCTTTTTCAATAAGTATTTTGTATTCGTGCCAATCCCAATTTGTAAGTTTTAGATAATTGAATTCTTTATTTCTATATGTGAGTTGAAATACTTTACCTTCAGTATATGCAAGCCAAATAGTTGACTGAAATTCGTCATTAGAAATATTAATTTCAATTTGATCTCTTTGACTATACAATTTATTGAAATTTTCTATTTCTGCTTTAGGTAATTTAAAAGGTGCAAATTCGAATGACTCTTTAGATTTAAAAATTAAACTAAAATCTGATTTGAGCATCATAGCTAATAAAATTGCTTCAGAATCTTTTTTTGTAAACCCATCTTCTATAATCCTATTTGCAATCTTAAGAGACATCTCATTATCATAAACAATATCCGATTTGTTTCTAGTTTCGTTCAATTTAACAAGAGAATTTTTTAATTGTTTTTTGAGAGAGGTAGAATTTCCATCAACAATGTTTTTGTAATCACTTACTGATTCTTTAGGAACGATTTGCTCAAATACATTTAGATAATATCCTAGACCAGTATCACTAAAATTTGCTTTTGGAAAAATTCTCTTTATATTGTATAAAGTAATTAACCAAGGCAATGAATCGTGAATGCCACCGGAAAAAATATTTTCTCTTTCCTTATTTAAATAATCCAATAACAAATCAGGTAGTTTTTCGTCTAACATATGCACTAAACAAGTAAAATACGTGTGATCTATAGAACGTTGACTATATGGTGAAAAAATTATTTTTTTTGGAATATCTTTATATATCCTTACTGAATATGGGTATAGACCAGTATTTCTAAAATATTTCATTGATTGCCATATTAACTCTTTCAGATATTTCTCTGAAATTCTTTGTTTATTTTTTAATGCATAATTCATACTTATATTTGCATAAAGTAAAGCCGCCTGAGCACTTCCTTGTGCAGAGTAACATCTGAAAGCGTTAAAAAAACCTAATTCTGGATAACCATCATTAAAACTTGAAATTATAATTTCTTCAGAAACATCTCTAGCTGCTTGATAAAATTCAGAAGTGTTAAGTCTGTCAATAAAAATTGAAATAATAAAATAAAAAAATTCTATATTATTTATTTTTTTAAGTAAACCTCTTAGGATAGGTAATTGAAGCATTATATTTTCACTTTGATCTTCTCTCCATCCAATTTCTTTAGCGATTTCTTGAATAATGCTAATTTGTAGAGATATAATTTCTTTAATTTCTGCTTCAGTTAAATTATTTGGAGGCAACTCATACTCAGAGATTCTTAATTGATTATTTATCTTAAAACTTTCTTTTAGAAGTTTTACAAATTTGCTTTTTGATTGATCTGTAATTTCAGTTTTAGCTACTGACTGGTCTAATGTGCATAAATTTTCTAAATCTATTATTTTTTTAAATAGATCAAAAAAAACAAATAATGAATAAGAGATGGATTTTCTGTTATTGTCTTCCAAAGCAGAAAGTGCAATGGGAGAAAATTTTCGGTAAGTTTCAAAATCTGTCGCTAATATTTCAAGTATTTGATAATAATGTGTTATAATTTCCTCTTCAAATAAGCTATTGTCATATAAATTTTCAGATCGCATTTTAGCGGAAAAATTTTCAAATACTTTTTCAATCATTATTAAGTTTTTTTTAAAATTTTGAATTTGCTTATAATTTTATACAAACCAAAGAATAGCTTTAATGAGTCTTATTTTTTAAAGCTTTATATAATTAAACTCAAACATAATAAATAGTTACAATTCTGTTCTATGGTTTTCAGTAATCGAATTACAAAGTAGTTCTTATTTATTAAAAGCAATCAAGTAGAAATACTTGATTTTTACTTTAAAAATAGACAGCATTTACATTAATTCCGATCCGATCGCGCGGATTTGTAATCCGTGCCCACAAAGTATTTCTTAACAATTAAAAAAATAGAAAATCCAGTTTTATTAATATTAGGAACGGGCACGGAAAAAATTTCCGCGCTATCGTTGTATATATCCGAGCGATCGGGACTTCAAGGTTTAAACAATTACGCAATTAGAAGAAATTATACTTAATAAAAATGATGGCGATAAATCAAGTGCAACCAATTTGTCCCTCAACAAATCAACAACAACCTATATTCACCATCATTTTCTATTGGCGCTCTATGAATACAAGGCAGCACTTGTTGTTTTGGATGATCTACAGCCAGTCGCCAAAGATGTCCTAATCCTAAATTAACAGGTTCTGCATCTTCATGTACCTGATAATGCAAATCAAAATAATTTTCTGTTAAAAAGTCTTCGAATTCTTCTGCTGGTCCATCGTGCAGCTCTTTTAGCTTTTCTCGTATTTCTGGAATCAGGATTTTTTGTTCTGCCTGCGAATTAGCAACAATATCACTTGCCGCTCCGTGATAAGTGCATAAAAAAGTATCTGTTGCAATGGGCGAACGATCAACATGAAACGAATACACATCTGTCGAAATGAAATCAAATTCATCATCACGTTCGTAACATTTCAGTAAATTAAGAGAAGGCGAAGCGCCAAAATCAGTTAATAATTGCAAATCATTTAAAATTATTTCCCTTGCTGTATTTCCCTTTTCTGAGAGTTGAAGTGCGATTAGGTCTTCGGGATGAATTTCTGTTATATTTTCTTTTAAAGATAACTTGGCTACAATTTCGTTAAAATCGCCATCTAAATTTCTGTGCCAGCATAACGCATTCATTTCTCCTTTGAAATTGGTATGTACAAGATCTGAGAATGTAGATACGATTCCAATTTGGCTGCTTTCAGAAAATATATTATTCATAATATGATATCAAGAGATTTAGTTACTTCTCTAATAAAAAATAGAAATGATACAACCATAGTTTCTGCTAAATCACAAATTAAAGAAACTTTAAATTCAAAAATTATTTGACCTCTTTCTCCATTACAACCATACCTTTTAATTCGTCTTTGATAAAAGGATACGTCAAATCCATTTCGGCTGTCACTTTAAAATTTTGCTTTTCATAAAACTTTAGTGCGTCTGAACACTTCATTGCTTTGAGCCAAATCGTTTTTTTATTTTCATTAGCCGCAAGTTGTAAAACCATTTTAAGAGTAGCTTTTCCTAAGCCTTTCCCTGCAGCTTCTTTTAGAAAATACAACCGCTCGATTTCTAAAGCATTAGTATCTTTTTTTCCGTCTGCAGATTTATTATTATTAATTTTTAATACGCCTATAGCTAATTCCTGATCGTAAATGAGATAGAACTGAGTGTGAGGCACATTCATTTCCGAAGTTATTTTTTCTTTTGTAAAGCTGGCGTTCATATAGTTTTCACCATTATCAGTCCATAAATAGAGATAATGTTCTTTATAGGACTGCTTATATACTTCCAAAATCTGCGGAATATCATCTTCTGAACAAATTTTGTACTTAGGTTCTTTTATCATGTGCTAATAGTTTCAATCTTGATTTTCAATAGAAACGCAAATGTAAGCATATAATAAATAAATTACAGCCGTATTAATTACGATTAGCACTACTCGCCTGCCTGATTGCTTTTGGATCTGTTAAATTAAAACGATACACAAAACTAAGTCTGTAGCGGGCTGCATTTGGAATACTGTTTTCGGTAATATAATAATCTGTACCCGTTGTTGTGCTTTTATTTTGGCGTAAGTCAAAAGCATTTGAAACATCAAATACAATGGTAGCTTTATCTTTTAAAAAAATTTTGCTTAAACCAAAATCAAGCGATTGCAATGCATCGTTTTTTGTTTGCGCATTTTGCTGCGCGCCGCGAAAGTTATAACGACCCTGAAAACTGAATTTTGATGGAAGTTTAACCTGAGTGCTTAAACGTCCTGTAAAAGTTTTTCCGCTATAATCAAGGTTTTCGTCCTGATAACTTCCTTTTTGCGTAAAATGATAAAAATTCATTTCTAAATTTACCTGAAGCCATTTTAACGGATTATATAAGGTCGAAAGCTCTATACCACTTCGTATTTCATGCTGAATATTAATAGGCGTTGTAAAAAATATATCATTTTCACGATAAGTAAAATCCTGAATATAACCACTCTCCCATTGATAATAAACAGAAGGATTGAGCGTAAACTTTTTCCATGCTTTAAGAAAAGCCAATTCGAACACATCAGAATAAGAAGGATTTAAATCTGGATTACCAACATATTGCGCATTTAAATCGGTCAGCTCGTTAAAAGGATACAAAGCATATAAAGGCGGACGGTTAATTCGTTTGCTGTAATTTAACTGCAAAGTAGATCCTTCAAACTTATAATTCAAATTAACGGTGGGAAATAATCTGTTGTATTTTTTATCATCGTTATAAGTGTTTTTAATATCTGTAATCGCAATTTTGGTGAATTCTGTACGAAGCCCGAACATATAATTAAATCTCCTAAATTTGTTGCTGTATTGCGCATAAGCACTTGAAATGGTTTCGGTATAATCCAGATCATTATCAATATTTTGATAAATCGACCAAATATTCCCCTGTTCCTGCTCTGCCAAAAACTGACTGGAAACTTTACGAATCTCTGTTTTAACACCCATTTCAAATACAGAAACAGAATCAATTGGCTGAACAAAATCAGTCTGCACAAGCAAATCTTTACTGCTTCCTATTGAGTTGGTTCTAATACCGGGATAAGCCTGCGTTTCCGGATAAATACGCTGTGTTGAAAGATCCCACTTTTTATCGCTGTTCCACCAATCGTACTGAACATCGATAGTCCATTTTTTTGAAGGTTTTTTAAAAGTCTGCGTATAATTAAACTCGAATTGGTTGTAATCTCTTTTTTCTAATGATTTTCCTTGTCTTGTTAAAAGACTGTCTTGTACATGGTTTGCATTGCTGTAATCATACAATAAACGGGTTTTATCATCATCTGTCGTGGCATTTTTTAAAAAAGCTGCAGTAATGGTGCGATGTTCATCAATATAATAATCAGCACCCAGATAAATCAATTTTCCGTCGTCGTGGCGATCCTCATTTTGCACATGGTTAAGGTAATTTGGAGTACCATTATTCATAGTCGACTGATTTGTAGTATATAATCCAACATAATCCGAAGAACGTATACCAAAATTGGAAAAAATATTGATTTTATCCGATTTAAAATTGATGCTTGGATTAAGTCGGCTGTCATTTGGCGATCCGGCAACTAATCGAACCTGACCGCTGAAACCACTTTTTTTATTTTTCTTTAATATAATATTGATAATTCCCGCCGAACCCGAAGCATCATATCGGGACGAAGGATTTGTTATTACCTCAATGCGTTCAATTTGGTCGGCGGCAATTTGGTCGAGTGAATTGCTTTGCGTTAAACCAGACTGACGTCCGTTGATTAATACCAATACGCTGCTGTTGCCACGAAGGCTTATTCCACCCGTTGGACTAACTGTTACAGAAGGAACTCCGTTTAAAACATCGTGAGCAGAGCTATTCTGCGAAAGCACATCTTTTCCCACTTCAAAAACTTTTTTATCAAGTTTTAAACTAACGCTGGATTTTTGTCCTGTAACTTCAACTGCATTTAATTGCACAGCATCGGCATTTAAAAGAATAGTTCCTAATTCTGTTTTGGGTTTCCCTGAAATGATTTCGAATGTTTGAATATAATTTTGATATCCGATATAACTAAAAGAAATGGTCATTTTACCGATTGGCAGTTCTTCCAGATTAAACATACCTTGATCGTCTGTTACGCCAACTGCAATTGTTTTTGAGGTATTGTCTTGTATGGATACGGTCACATACGGAATTGCTTCTTTAATTATGTTGTCCTGAACTTTACCGGAAACAGCTGCTTTCTGCGCAAAGCTAAACATTGGAATAAATAAAATTAAAATACTGGCTATTAAGGTTTTCATATTTATTGGTTTTGATGATACAAGATTACTTTATAAAATAAAATCTTACCTTTTAAAACATGCAAACGGCTCCAAGAGCTTTTGAAATGCATTTAGGTATTCGATATTTATTTTATCTTTATCTCATGTATCGACCGCCCTTTTTTATCGTTTTATTACTGCTGTTGTTTTCATCTTGTAAACAATATACTGAGTACGTGAAATCGGATGTAACGTATTATGTTGATGATGAAAATCGTCCTCATGATTATTTGGGAAAATCCGACAACTCCGTTTTTAAAGTTCCAATAGAAATCGAAATCCTTAAACGTGAAAATAAATCTACTCCGTTAGGTTTACAGGTAACTGCTTTTGGCTCTTTTGATGTTTATTGGGATGGTGTTTTTGTGGGAAGCAACGGTAAAATGGCAAAATCAGGCCAGCCTGAAATTCCGGGAACTGAACTGACTTATTATCAAATACCCGAAAAATTGGCTAATACAGGTAAACACATTGTTACGGTAATTGGAACACAATCTAAAATTCGGGAGGCAAATCGCAGCATCGGCTTAAAACTCGAGAGCTTTTTAAGACTTCATCGTGCTCCGCTTGTTGTCATGTCTTTTATGAACCTTATGGCAGGGGCTTTTCTAATTGCTTTTATTTATTATTTTTTTCTCTACATAAACAGTACACGTAAAGAAGCAACGGTTTTACTTTTTGGAATAATCTGTCTGCTCTTTTTCTGTTTGCTTATTATAGAATACGTGAAATTTTATATCGATATTCCGTATACCCACTTTTATACCCGATTACAGATTGTTGGTTTGCTCACATTTATAATTTCTATACTCGTTCCATGGTATTTTATGCTGCAGTTTGGATTTAAAAGAAAACGGTTGTTTTTATTTCTTTTGATCGTAAGTCTTTTAACGATTTATATCGTCTACTATGGTCATTACGATTACACGGCCATTTATTTTAGTTATGCCATGTGTGCATTATCTTTAATTATTGCTATCGATGCGGCATTTAGAAAAATTAAAGGCGGCTTAATAGTCGTGATGGGTTTACTGGCAAGTGTAATTGTAAATAAATATATGTTTTATGATTTTGGATTGTTTATAGCGTTTACAATCATTGTCCTTTCTATGCTTTATCTGCATACTATTCGGGCAAAAGCTCTCGAAGAAGCTCATAATGCATCTTTATTGCTTTCATCGAGATTACAGCTAGAATTGGTTAAGAAAAATATTCAGCCTCACTTTCTGCGTAACACACTGACTTCATTGATAGACTGGATCGAAGAATCTCCGCAGCAGGGCGTTGTATTTATTCGGGCACTGGCAGATGAATTTGATATTATGAATGCTATTGCGGAGGATACCTTGATTCCTATTCAGCAGGAAATCGAATTATGCCGAAAACATTTAGAAGTAATGTCTTTTCGAAAAGAAGTATGTTATAATTGGGAAGAAAAAAATATTGATGCCAATGAAGAAATTCCGCCTGCAGTTATTCATACCATTATAGAAAACGGAATTACACACAGTTTACCTCCAAAACAAGGCAGTATTACTTTCTGTTTAAGTTTTACCAGAGAAAAACAATACAAACAATATACTTTGCTAACCTTGGCAAAAAACCGAAACAGAAAAAAAGAAAACAGCAACGGAACAGGTTTTAAATACATCAAAGCCAGATTAAATGAAAGTTATGGCAGCAATTGGGAATTTGATTCTTTTGCTGTAGAAGAAGGATGGTGTACAACAATTAAAATTTTTGATAAAAAATGAAAATTCTAATTATTGAAGACGAAGCCCGAATTGCTAAACGAATCGAAAGAATGACCCGTGATTTTTTTGATAAAGAGGTTCAGATTCTGCTTAGCGATTCTGTTGAAAACGGACTAAACACAATCGAAAAACAGTACATTGATTTACTGCTTCTCGATTTGAATTTGAATGGCGAGGACGGATTTGAAGTGCTGCAGACCGTTGTCGCAAAATCTTTTCAAACTATTATTATTTCCGCTTATACAGATAAAGCGATTATGGCTTTTAATTATGGCGTTTTGGATTTTGTTCCGAAACCATTTGATGCAAACAGACTTGCTCAGGCCTTTACACGTTTTACAACACCGGAAAAAACAAATAGTCAGGATATTCAGTTTTTAGCCGTAAAAAAGGCAAAAACAATTAAACTGATCACAATTAAAGACATAACATACATAAAAGGCGCAGGAATTTATACTGAACTACATTTAATAAACGGCCGTGTAGAACTGCATGATAAATCATTGGAATCATTAGAAAAACTCCTCCCAACAGATTTCGAACGAATTCATAAATCCTATATTCTGTGCTGGCAGGAAGCAGATAAACTGATTGTTGAAGCCGGCGGAAAATATAATATATTACTTAAAAGTGGTGAGTTATTACCTGTGGGTCGTTCAAAATACAAAGAAATCAGACATAAGTTGATTTAGTTTTTGGTTTGAATAATTACTCAGATTCAGACATGTTATTTTAAAAAAAAAATCAGATAAACTTTATTTTCCAAATGTTTTAATATTATAAACTATTTTCTGGTAAGTCTGTCTTACCTTTCTGAATTGTGATAAGCTAATTATAGGAAACTGTCAATTTTTGTATCTGGAAGAGATATTTTTTAAGAGTGTCATAATATTGCCAATGCAGTTGTTATATCTTTAGCAGTTTTTTCTGTTTATGAGAATTTCTGGGAAAAAGGGAAGAATAATTCTAAAAAAATGAATTAAGACAAGAAATGTTCTAATCTGGTTTTTAGTGTTTCTTCATTTATATGACCGAAATGATGTCCTAAAATATTATAGTTGTCATCAAAAATAATAAAAGAAGGAGTTCCTTGTAATTGATTAATTGTGAAGGTTTCTGCTATTAAAGGTATCTCAGAGTAGTATGACTTTATTTTCATCAATAATATTTCTTTTTCTTTTTCTGAAAAATTTGAAAAATTTGGAATAGCATTACAAATTACTTCAATCTTATCTGAGTTTATTAACTCTTCAGAAGATATAATACTGTCAAAAGCTACAGGAAATTTTGGAATTTCTGAATAGTTAGAAAGTCCATAATTTGATTTAAAATATTTTTTGGTTTCTCCAACTAATGTACCGTTATCTAATAAAAGTTTTAAGTTTGCTTCGTTATTGTATTCAAAGTCTTCAAAAGCAGTTGCTACCCCAATAAAGCCAACATTACTGCTAAATAATCTGTAAAGATTATTTATAATAGGAATACCATATATAAAACACCCCGGGCAGTTTACTTGAAATACAAATGCTATATTTACCTTTTGTATTTTAAATTCCCCTTGAACTAATTTCTGAATATTGAGATGAAATTTTGACATTGGTGAAATAATTATTCATTAAGTTATAGTACAAAATTAGTTAGGATTGCTAACTTGTTAATAGACCAGTTTTTACAATAACTCTTATTTTCTGGTATACATAATGCTCAAAAAACATAAAAAAAGCCTCTAATTAAAGAGGCTTTTTTAATATATGATCAGAGCAATACAGTTACTATATCATTACTTAACTCCATTCTGGAAACTGGGTTTTATTTAAGTCCAGCTTTTCAATCGCTTTCATATCTCCAGAATCTAGTTTGAAATCAAAAATCCCAAGATTTTCTACAATGTGTGCTTTTTGGGAAGATCTCGGAATGGCAACAATACCGCGTTGATAATGCCATCTCAAATTTACCTGAGCAACAGTTTTACCGTGCTTTTTGGCAATTTGAGTGAATACTTCGTTTGTAAAAAGTCCATTGCGGCCTTCTGCAAAAGGCGCCCACGCCTGCATCTGGATATCGTGTTTTTTTAACAAATTATAAGCATCTCCCTGCTGAAAATAAGCATGTGTCTCAATCTGGTTTATAACTGGTTTTACCTGAGCATAAGACAAAAGATCAGCCAATTGGTTTGAATCGAAGTTACTTATGCCTATAGCCCTGATTTTTCCAGCTTTGTAAAGTTCTTCCATTGCTTTCCAAGATCCTTTTACATCACCTCTTGGACGGTGTATAAGGTACAAATCAAGATAATCAAGTCCCAATTTAGTCAGTGTTTCTTCAAAACCTTTTTTTGCATTTTCATAACCGGCATCATCAACCCATAGTTTTGAGGTAACAAAAAGTTCCTTTCTGTTAATTCCGCTTTGTTTTATTCCTTTGCCTACTGCTTCTTCATTTCCATATATTTTTGCAGTGTCAATAAGGCGGTAACCTACTGATAAAGCATCTGCTACAGATTGTTGGCATACTTCACCTCTTAATCCGTAAGTTCCAAATCCCAAGATTGGCATTTTTACGCCATTGTTCAGCTTAACATTTGTAATTTCTTTAGCATTATTATCCATTATTTCATTACCGAATAGATTGGGCATTCCAAATAGACCCAGGTAAATTCCTGCAGCTGCAGTGCTTTGTAAAAATCTGCGTCGGTTTATTTCATTTTTTTGGTTTTGGTTATTCATAATAGTTAGTGTATTAGTCAATTTAAATGAGCTAATAAAAGTATATATTATATTTTAAATAGAATATTAATTTTTCAATGCGAAATTAATTATTAGGATATCAACGCTTACCATAAAAAAAAACTCCAAATCAATGATTTAGAGTTTTTATAATGCATTTAAATTATTTTTATAATCATTACTGAGACAACTCAGCTTCAGTATGCAAAGCACAAACCCAATTATTATTTTGTTTGATCCAGGTCGAAGTGCAGGCACATTTTACAGGAGCTTTTTCTTTAGCATCTTGTATTCCTAATTCTATTACGTATCCTATTATTGCAGTATTTTCAATCGACCTTGCTTCGACATCAGAAATACTTAATACTTTTATTTTATCACCATCGCCTGATTCAAACATCTTTTTAAATTTGGCTTCATCGACACTTTGTACACCATTTTTGCCGGCAATTATACAAGGAAAATATGTAAGCTGTTTTACCGTTTCGTAATCGTGATTCTCCATTCCCTGCCAATATTTTTTTTCCAGTTCAATAATTTGCGTTTCCATAATCAATCTTTTAATAATTAAACAGTTATACAAATTACAAACTAATAATGAAATGCAGGTAAAGCTTTAACATAGATTTAATCCTTTATAAATTACATTATTTCTTAAATAGATGACAAAACAACCTTTTATTTTACATGTTTCTTTGTTCTGTAGAAACATCTCATTGGTAGAAAAATTATATTGCAATAATGGTTTACGTTCCGTAGGAACGTTTGATTTTGACATTGTTTTTCAATAATCTGATCTGTCAAACGTTCCTACGGAACGTAAAATTACTGATCCTTATTTTTTTCTACCTACGAAACATTCCTACGGAATGATAAATCGGATACCAAAAAGTGACCAATTTAGTCCCTAAAAACAAATTAATTATAGTAAAAGAGGCTGTCTCAAAAATTGAGACAGCCTCTTTTATTTATTTAAAAAAAATTAACGCCAGCCCAGTTCCGGGGCAATATATTTTAGAATTGAAGACAATATATGTACATTATAATCAACGCCCAAAGTGTTGGGAATAGTTAGTAATACTGTATCTGCTTCCTGAATCGCTTCGTCCTGAGCAAGCTCTGCAATAAGTTTATCCGGTTCGGCGGCATAACTTTTTCCGAAAATGGCACGTTTATCACTTTCTATATAACCAAAACTATCGGCTGCTTTACCCTGATTTCCAAAGTAAAGTTTATCCTGATCGTTTACCAGAGCAAAAATAGATCGGCTTACCGAAACTCTTGGTTCGCGATTATGTCCGGCTTTTTTCCAGGCTTCTTTGTATATCCTGATTTGTTCTGCCTGCTGGATATGGAAAGGTTTTCCGTTTTCGTCAAATTTCAACGTCGAACTTTGCAGATGCATTCCGTTTTCAGCTGCCCAAACAGCAGTAGCATTAGAGGCAGCTCCCCACCAAATTCGATCGCGTAATCCTTCAGAATGTGGCTCTAAACGTAATAAACCAGGCGGATTTGGAAACATCGGATATGGATTTGGTTCGGCAAATCCTACACCGTCTAATCTCTCTAAAAATTCCAACGCTTTTTTGCGTCCCATATCAGCATCTGTTTCCCCTTCTAAAGGTTCATAACCAAAAGAACGCCAGCCGTCAATAACTTGTTCCGGTGATCCCCTGCTGATTCCTAATTGTAAACGTCCTTCTGAAATTAAGTCTGCGGCACCGGCATCTTCAACCATATACAAAGGATTTTCATATCGCATATCGATAACGCCCGTCCCAATTTCTATTTTGCTTGTTTTAGCACCAATGGCTGAAAGCAAAGGAAAAGGAGACGCAAGCTGCTGTGCGAAATGATGTACTCTGAAATAAGCTCCGTCTATGCCTATTTCTTCTGCAGCAACGGCTAAATCAATTGATTGAAGAAGTGTATCGCTTGCTGTACGTGCTTTATATGATGGATGATTGGCCCAATGCCCAAACGATAAAAATCCTATTTTTTTCATAGATAGCATTGTTATAATTTATAATCTCAAATATACGCATCATTATTGAGTGAAACTATACTCTTTATGTCGAAACTGTTATCATTTGCTAAGATTTATCGTAACTAGCACATAATATGTTTTTAAGTTTTAGCAGGAAATTGATCTCGTGTAAATATCCTTTTTATCTTTTCAATTGTTTCTGTAGATTTTTCCTGTATCACTTTTCATCAACAAATTATAACAGTTTTTTAAAAATTTTTTGATCCAAAAAGTATGAGCAGCTTTGTTTTTTTCAATAGTAAAATCAACTAATTCCTTAGCTTCTTTAACTGCTGATGTTTCTATTTTATTTTTAAATGAATTCGAAAAGAAATTTTTCTTAGCTAAGTTTATTTTAGGGTCAATTATAGGATTTATAATTTTCATAATCTTTAAAATAAATTCTGTTACTATAAACCTAAACTATTTTAGAGATTAATAAAACAGCAATAAAGAAAACGATGGCAAACACCATTAAATTTATAAATCTGTCTTTATTCTGCAAAGATTTTTTTGATACATATTGTTTCGTAATCTCCTTACTTCTTGTTTTATCTGCTTTCATATTAGTTTTAATTGATATTGATTTATTTAAATTTCTCTAACAGAAACAAATGACATGCCAGAGCATTTTAGACAAAAGCAAAATACTAACTATCAATAAACTACAAAAAAAGCATAACCCTCTTATTTTTAAATACCTATCAAAATGATAAGATAGGCTATTCAAAATGAAAGGGATATGCTCTAAAAAGAAGTTCGAAAAGAACTTGATTCGACTTTTTATTTTAAATTCTTCAAAAAGAGTAACGCTTTTACTCTAATTATTTTTTGGATAATTCCAATTCAAGTTCTTTTACCCTATTTTCCAAATCAGAAATATATTTTTTCTGCGGTAATAAGGCCTGTTCAATTTCTTCAGTTGAATAACGCGGCGTAATATGCTGCGGACAGTTCCAGTCGTAAGCCTGAATTTCAAAAACCATCATGCGCTCCGGACGAAACTTATAATCTTCTGGTTTTAAGAGATCATATAGTTCCTTGTTCTCTTCTAAATCAACAATTTTCGCTTTTGCATACAGTTTTAATCTAGCTCTTTGCGGATATGAAATCATAATTAAAGCTACTTTTTCATTTTTAGAAATATTACCCGTAGAAATATAT
This sequence comes from Flavobacterium sp. FG68, assembly GCF_057808895.1. Classification (NCBI taxonomy): domain Bacteria; kingdom Pseudomonadati; phylum Bacteroidota; class Flavobacteriia; order Flavobacteriales; family Flavobacteriaceae; genus Flavobacterium; species Flavobacterium sp. FG68. The sequence continues at coordinate 75,104 of NZ_JBMDIY010000009.1, read as the reverse complement.
TGTCGGTTACCCGAAAAGTCAACAATTCCAATTGTTTTATTATCGATCACTTTAATAAATCCGGCTGGGCCGCCGCGATGTTGAATGTATGGATATTCATTTTCTCCAAAACTGGCCATATAAAAACTATCTCTGTCACCAATAAAGTTAATTTCGTTTTCTGTCAATCCGTCTACAACCGACATTTTTTCCATGCGATCATAAGCGCTTCTGCTTCCCGCTTCTTCCTGCATTTTTTTAATAGTATCTGTAAAAGCTAATTGTCCGTAATTCATAATAGAAAATTTAAATTGTTTTTAATCTTTCCTGTAATTAACTGTAAAGTTCAACTATTCGATGTTAATATCAAATGGACAATTTTTACTTTATGATGGATAATTATTGTAGAGGCAGAAAACAAAAAAAGGTTCGCTATTGCTAGCGAACCAAATCATCTTTTTTAATACCTAAACTGCTGTCTATCTTTTCGTTTAGTTCTATTCTCGCTTTCAGGATATAAGTGATCGCTGTGCTTATTAGAAAAAATAAGGAGATAATCAGGATTACTAATGTAACTAAAAGTCCTTTTATTATTTTCCAGGAATTCATCATTTTAAAACAAACGAACAGATAATCCTGCCTGAATTTGCTGGCTGTTTGCTTTTTCTCCAAAATTACTCACATCAGAAAATCCCCAGATATATCTTCCATAAATAGTAATAGGTCTTATATTGATTTCTGCTCCGGCAACAACGGCAAAATCGGTTTTTTTGAAAAGTTTTTTACTATTATCTAAAACACTTTGATTACCGCTGGCCAAAAAACTGAACTGAGGACCAGCCGTAAAAGTGATTAATCCTTCACTGTTTAAATAATTATTTTAATGGGAAACTGCAGCTTAAGATAAAACACAGCAAAGATGAGGCTGTAATTGTAAGCAGAACAAAAGCTTCACTATTGAAATTGTGGCTGGATTATTAAAAGAATGCTTCTTTGAACATATTTAATTTAAACACATAGAAACATAGTTTTTCAATGTCGTTAAAGGCGTTTCAATTGCATTAACACATCCCGATAGCTATCGGGACTATGTGTTAGAAACATGTTTCTTTTTATATTCTTTTGCACACATAAAACCTATGTTTCTATGTGTTAAAAAATCATTTTTTACTTCATTCAAAACCGATTATTAAACTGAAAAAACATTTTGTAATCTTATAAAAATCAATACATTTGTCGCTCATCCATACCAGAAAATGAAAAACTTAATTAACATCACTATTATTAGCAGCATTATTATCATTCGATAATGATCAGGGATGTTATATAAATAAGTACACGATACAATTTAAAACCTTCCTATTTGGGAGGTTTTTTTATTTAAAATATACATGAAAAATTCAGTACAAATTATTATCAGCGCAATTATCATTATTCGTCTACCGTGACGAGGCAGGATTCTATTGCATAATAAAAGCCTTTCTCTGTCAAACGAGAAAGGCTTTTTTATTTCTAAAAAGCACTGCTTACAATTAATTCAAATAATTAAACTTTTAAATGAAACAAGAATATACTTTAACCGCCTATACAGAAGATCAAATGGGATTACTGAATAAAATAACTGTTATACTTTCTCGCAGAAAAATCAGTTTGGAAAGCCTGAATATATCTACTTGCGAAATCGACAAAATGTACCGATGTACGCTCGTAATCAATGACACTTATGAAATAGTTAGAAACATAGCACTTCAAATTGAAAAAATCATCGAGGTTTTTAAATGTTACTACAGCACAAACGACGAGATTGTATGGAAACAAATGGGATTATTTAAACTAAAGACTTCGAGCATCATGAACGAAGAAATGAATCATTTATTTAGAAAATATAACACTCGATTTATAACTATCGAAAAAGATTTTACGATTTTTGAAGCAACTGGCCATGAAGACGAAATCAATAATCTTACTTTTGAATTAAAGGCTTTTGAATTGATCGAATTTGTAAAAAGTGGTAGGATTGCTGTTGCTTTTAATAATGAAGGTTTTGAGGTATAACTATATTTCGTTTATTCTATTAAACCCTAAAAAAATTAGCACCCAGCCAACGCTCCTTCCAACTGTTCCAAACTTCTTCAAACTGAACATCATTTTCTTTATATTGATTTTTAAACAATTCTTTTACTGCAGCAATATCTTTATGCTCTTTCAGAATACATAAAAAATCATATTGTTCTTTGTGCAGATCGTAAATTGAGAGCTTAAATTTGTGTCGTAAAACCACGCAATAACTTTCGTTTTGAAGAGGCAAATCAGGATTCTTGTCATTTTTGAATTCAGAATAGTACTTTCGAACAGGAAACTGGAACTTAAATAAGGCAAATACAGGCAGTAATTTTAGTTCATTTTCGGGTGTATCGATTGTAGCTAACTGGTAATTTTCGTCTGCTTTTTCATCAAAAAGAACACCAATGGCGTATTCAAATCTGGCGAGTTCAATCATAAAATCGATCCAATCTTCTTTGATATCTTCATCAGCATCGGGTCTGTTATTTTCCAGATATTCTGCAAAATGAGCTCCCAAAAAAGATAAATTGTAATTATAAGAAGGTTTTGAAGCCAGATAATCATCGGCGAAAGCGCAAAAAATAGCTTCGCCTAAAGCATATTCTAAAGCACTAAACTGCTGTGACATACAATTTCGCAATCGCGCAATATAACTTCGCTGGTAAATAGCTAAATGTTCCTGAGCTGTAAGTTTTTTCGAATGACAAATTACATCTTCAATTGAAACTGCATTTTCTGCATTCGAAAGCAAATCATAAGGGTTTACTCCTGTTTGCTGATAAGGATCGAGCAAAAGCTGCTGGATCCATTGCTGAAAGTCTTGTAATGGTATTTTTACCGTTTTCTGCATTTTTGGAGTTTATAAAAATTTGTCTACAGCGAATAAATTCAATGGATTTGAAACTTGTTCTTTATCAATAGAAAAAACTTCTTTTTCAACTCCAACAAATGCTGCATCCATATATTGTTTTGATTTCAATAATTCAGAATGGTACACATCAAAAGCCGGAATGTTTCCATCCCACTCTAATAAAATTGATGCCTGATTGGCCAATTGATAAGCTTGCTGAAATAATTTCCAAACCTGATTATTTACTTCTCTATCGTGTGTATCAATAATATAATTACCGCAATTTTGATGACCTGCCAAATGCATTTGAACTATTTTATCATGTGGAATTCCGTTAATGTATTCTACAGGATCAAAATCATTATTAAAGGAAGAAACATATACATTGTTGACATCCAAGAGTAATCCACAGCCAGTTTCTTCGGTCATGATTCGTAAAAACTCCCATTCCGGAAGAGTTGAATTATTAAAAGCTGCGTAGGTACTTGGATTTTCCACAATCAGCGGTCTCTCTAAATAATCCTGAACTTGTCTGATTCGGCTGCAAACGTGTTTTAATGAATCTTCATTTAGCGGAAGCGGAAGCAAATCGTGCGAATTAGTTGTTAAAACTCCTGTCCAGCACAAATGATCACTAATCCAGGCTGGCTTGACTTCACTTGCGAGTTGTTTTAAACTCTTTAGATAATCAAAATTTAAAGGATCAGTACTTCCTATAGAAAGCGATACCCCGTGCATTACCACGGGATATTTTTCTGCTATTTGTTGTAAAATATATCTTGGACGTCCATGTGAATCCATGAAATTCTCAGAAATTACCTCAAACCAATCTACGGCAGGGTTCTTCTCCAGAATATGTTCAAAATGCTGGCTTCTGAGCCCTAATCCCAATCCTAAATTGGGTAATCCAAGTCTAGTGTCCATTATTTTTCGGTTGACAATTTGAAAGACTTTCCGGTAGTTTTTTAGCGCTTTCTTCTTCCATTTTTAAAACTCTTTCTGCTGCTGCAGCTTTTCTTTCAGTAGGATTATTAATGTAAGAACAAGATCTTGAACCGCTTTGTCCGCAAGAAGAATAATCTACGCCTGAAGTACCGCGAATGGAGTTTACATATTCGTCACTTGGTCCGTATTGCTGCGGAGCTTCACCAAAGGATTCTCCCTTTTTTATTCTTTTTTCTTCAAAGCGTATTCTTGCTAATTGCCAAACACTAAGTCCTTTATTTGGACCTTGTGCCATAAAACGGGAAGATAAAATAGGTACACCACAGCTGCCCTGATAACGACAATCATTTTCGCCGGGATGGCAGAGTTCTTCTGTTGTACCAAAAATCCCGCAGCCTCCCTGCCCTTTACAAGCGTTTAAGGTGTGGCAGGGATGACCAACTGCTGTTGAGCAATCGCCTTGACCTGCACAATCATTATTTCCTGAATATCCCGCATTTTTGCATGAATTAAGCCCCATGCATACATGAAGTTCTTTTGTTACTAATTCTGACATGTTGTATATTTTTATATTAATGATTGTGTTTATAAGGTGTACTTGGTACTTTAGGAATATCGGCTTCAATGCTGTAATCCAATCCTACGTCTGGTAAAGACGGGAAATAGTTTTCGCTTTTGATAGCCCAGCCCCAATTAACAGGATCGGCTTTCGCCAATTGATCAACCAGATTCATGATTTGTGCTTTTGGTCTTAAGAAACTTTGCTCAAATGAAAAAGGTTCAAATGTTAAAGCGCCTTTATAAGCCTGATTGCCTTTGGTATAAGTGTATTGGTTAATTTGATTACCAACACCGCTTAAAAGCCAAATCATTGATTTATGAATACCAAAAATGAATAAATCGTATTGTGTACTTTCATCTTTATGATAACAAGCTTCAATCATTAAAAGGATATAAGCAAAAACTGCATTACCTAATTGTGAACATAGCGCCAGCGCCTGATTGCCTGAAGCTATATAATCGGCTGTTTTAGGATTAGCATCAGTATCATATACAAAATAGCTGAAGAAATCATCTAATCCCTGAATGTTACGGAACTTTTGCTGATAATGCCCGCCAAGTGTGTAGGCTTCAAGAAATTTGGCAAAATGAGCAGGTTCTTTCCCGGAATCATCATAATCACCTTCCCAAAAAATTACTTTGCCATCAACAATATCCATTGGTACCGGCATTTTATTTTCGCCCCAAATTAAAGTATGCTGCTTGTATTTGCTTTTTCCTTCTCCCTGTTCAATGATGCGATGTATAGCTTCAATTGCCGAGTGAGCGTCGTGTACGCCAACAAGTCCTTCACTATCATCTGTATTGGCAAATTGAGGATTGTGATCTCTGTCATAATGTACCGTATTCATTGAATTTTGAGAATAATACGGTCTCGGACGATCCGGATTATCCGGAGGAAGCAATTGTGGTCTTTGCTCATAAGGTCCCGGAAAATCCTCTTTTATACATTTGATAATCATTTCATATAAAAGTCCAATCGTTTGATATTCAACAGTATCCAACAATTGTGCATTTGCATAAGGATCTTTAAACGGTTCAGGACTTTCAATTTGTAAAAATGTAGTCAATTGCTTCAATGACAATTTTGCTGCATCAATTTGAAATTCAGGAATATGTCCGTCTAATTGTGTTGGAAATGTCAATACTTTTCCAATTCCCATTAAATCAGGCGCTGTCTGACAAACTGCTTGTTTCACATTGCATGAAAGTGCCAGATGCAGCATTTCTTCAATAACAACGCTCATAATTAAGGCAGCCGATTTATTCGAATAAACTAATATATCGAGTTTCAGTTCTTGCGCCAGTTCGTCGATTTCGGCAGCAGTACGCACGCCGGATTTTGAAAGCTGCGCATGAAGTTTAGCATACAATTTATCCTGATCCTGTGCTCTGTTTATCGAATAATAGGTCGATAAATACGTTGGAATTGTAGCAAGCTCCAGTGCAATTGCCTGCTGCATTACATCTTTGATATTGTCTTTTGTTACCGAAGTAGAAAAGTTAAATAGTTTTTTAGTTTTCATTTGTTTTTGGTTAAAATAGATTACTCCGGACTGATAAATGGATAGTATTTTTCGTCAATAATAGGTTCGATTCCAAAGAAATCATTCAGCACAGATTCAGCAGTACAAAATGCACCTTCTACCCAAGCCTGATCGTTTGAATAGGTTTCTCCTACAATAAAAATTTCGCAGTCTGTGTTTGGAACTAATTGAGATGGCTTTCTAATTTTTCTTTGCACATCACCTAAATTATAATGCGATTTATAAGCATGATATCCTGCATTAAATGGAGGAAGTGACCAGTCCATATATTTTGTTTCTAAAGGCTCAGGCACATACGAATAATCAGCCTGCGGCCCAAAATGCAATGATGCCAACTGTGAACGAAGCATTTTTACCATTACCGGAGTGGCATCTCTTGGCCCTTCAAGCGGCTGTAAATCTCTTGATTCAGGAATTTCACGAGTTGCATCTGGTCCAAGTTCCAGAGGTTTCCAGAATGTTGAATATTGAATATCATCGTAACTGGCCAAAATACCGTATACTTTTTTTCCTTTTCCGTCTCTGGCATTATCACCAAAATAAACCACTTGTCGAATAGGCATATCTGTAATACTTGGCCCAATAGTATCTAATTCGGCTACAGTCGAAATTTGTTTCTCTTGTTTAAAAGTTAAACGTTCTTCGATTGCATTTTCTACAGCAGTTATAAAGCTTACCTTATCGTTAAACGAATTAACAATGATAGCCGGATTTTTAGCCGTTTCTATTTTTTTAAGATAGTTAGAAAGAAACCCCTCTTTTCTTAATTTCTCAATTCCTTCTTGTGTCAGGAAATAACTCGTTAGTTTAGCAGGATAAGTTGGGCTTCCGGCCTCAGTTGTTCTCCACCAAGGTGTATCGAAAAACATTCCTATTTTGTATGAAGGTTCCATTAATACAGACTCTAAATACAACTGTACTTTTTCATGATTTAATACATCGGTTGCTTCTTCATCACTGTATCTGCTTGCCTGCGCTACTAAGTCAATTGCTGCTCTAGGCATAGCAAGAAATGCTGCATCACATTTTTTTCTTTCTGCAAGTGCATCTGGATCTTTGCGTGTTGCAGTTGTAAAATTCACTCCAGATTTAGTGTGCACAATAGAACGCAGTCGAATGTTTGGATAATAATTTAAAGTGATTCCTTTTTGTTTTGCCAGTTTTTCAACTTCTTCAAATAAGGAATCAAATAAGCTCGAATATCCTTTTATTAAAGTTTTGTATTCTGTTCCCGGAAGAAACTCATCATTCACATTAAATGATTGTGCACTATTACTGTTTACTACGTTTGAACTATAACCATTTCCATCAGATAAATAGCCAAATCCTTCTTGGTCAAGCATGTCATAACCCAGGTTCCAATATCCAATTTCTTTTAGTAAATCTCCTTTTTGGTAGATTGAGCTATCAGGCATATCAATATTGATCCTTCCTTCTTCATAAAATTTGCACCATTCTCTTCGGGTAGTCGGCCCTGATGTTTGTGTGATTGCGACAGATTGTATCGTTGTAAAACCATCATCTGGCGGAGCATCCTGAGCGTAATTGTTTGCGAAATACGGAGCTGGCTGATTAGAATTGATATCTGAGATATACATGTTTTTTGAACGCAAAGACATCAATGGGTCTGCTGACTCATTAAACGGAACTGAATCTTTCTTTAAATCCAGTTCTTCAATGGTTTTAGTTACTAAACGATGTCCGGGTCCTTCAGGAGTTCCATCCCAATATAAATATCTCATACCTCCTAATTCAAGGTACGAATTGTCTTTGTCATCTTTATAATGCCATGTACAAACACGTGCACCTGGTTCTCTCGTTCCCGGATTTTTTTTAGAAAAATCATATTTTCCCCAGTCGTAAAGTTCTAATACATCGCCCTTAACGAGCATTTTTTCGTTTTTGGCGAGTTTAGATTTTCCATCAAGTAATCTCCACGCCGTATAGAGTCCGGCTGCACCTGCTCCAAAAATAGAGTATGTTTTTTTGCTCATGATAGTATGTTTTTAGATTTTTTAGTAGTTATAGATAGTGGTTTTATTCATTTCCAAGTCTTGCCATTTGCTGTGCCAGATCTTTTTGAGGAATTACAATTTCTACCAGAGTTGGAAGATTTGTTTTTTTCTTAAGATTTAGAAGTACATGATCTAACTCTGAAACAGTTTCAGCACGATAGCTGTTTGCTCCAAATGCTTTGGCAAGTGCCTGATAATCCCATTTTGGAAGAATATCAAATGCATCAAACTTATGATCCGGACCTGCTTTAAATGAGTCCATGTCAACATATACTTGTTCTATAGCATATACTCCATTGCTCATCACGAAGATTACGGAGTTGATGTTGTATTTTACAAGGGTAGAAAGTGATTGTGCAATCATCATAAAACCACCGTCACCGGCTACAGTCCAGGCTTGTTTACCGCTTCCTAACTGAGCTCCTGAAGCTGCACCGGTTTCAAAACCAATACACTGCCACGCAGCCGAAGAAATATAGGCGTTTTGAGATAATCCGTAAATATTGGTAGCCACGTACATTGATGAACTTACACCAAAAGTCATTACAATATCGTCCAGCATTTTTTCTTTTTTCAGAAAAGATGTAGCATGTTCAAAAAAGCGGTTAAACGTTATTACTTCCGGAGTTAAATCGTATTTAGGATCAGAGTTAGATCGCCATGGTTCCGGGAATCTTGGCTGAGCCGGGGCTATTGCTTTTAAAGGATATCCTGACGCTCTTTTAAATCGTTCTGTTAAGGCTTCGATAAAGTCTTTTAAAGTTACTCCTGAATAGGTAAAATAACCAACTCTCGTTTCCTGAGTAGTTACCTGAATCATATCCGAAAATTTATTTTCTACCAGCCATAAATAGTCATCGGTAATGATAGTTCCTAAAGATAAAATACAGTCTGAAGCTTCGACCACTTTTATAACTTCGGGTATTGAAGCCTGATCAGAATAAGTTCCTATAAATTTATCGCCTTTCTCATCCAGAACCGTTTTTCCAAGTGAAGTTGTTGTGTACAACATTCCGCTTGCTTTAATAAGTTCTTCTAATTGTTTGGTTAGTTTATGTCGCAAAAGCTCTACTCCGGCAAAAATCAAAGGATTTTTTGACTGACTAATTTGTGACCATGCCTGAGAAACAGCATTTTCTAGTGCTGCCGGTTCACTTTTTATTATTTCAGGTTCTAGTTTTTTACTGGAAGGTTTTGGGCAAGGTTCGCCCCACACCTCTTTATAACACGCTATATACACAGGACGTTGGTGTGTAAGTGCTGCGATAAGTAATTTATCAATTTTTTCAGGAGCACCTGCAGAAGTGCTTAGTGTTTCGGCAGCAACAGTTACTCTTTCATACACTTCCTGATCTGCGTTAAGATTACCTGTAGAGTGATGGTAAAGTACATTGTACATACTTCCTATTTGTCGGGCATCGGCTCCGGGTGTTGCACTAATTACAACAACTGGGCTGCGTTCTACATAAGCTCCTGCAATAGCATTTAATGCGCTAAAAGTACTTACTCCGTATTGTAAAGATACGGCGGCTAAACCTCTGGTGCGCGCGTAAGCATCTGCCGCGTAAGAAGCGTCTAGTTCGTTTGAAGTCCCAATGGTTTCAATTCCGTCAAAGTATTCCAGAGCCTGTGTAAAATGCTTTACATAATCTCCCGGAATTTGAAAAACCTCGGTAACATTTAATTGTTTGAGTCGGGTCAGCAGATAATCTGCGACCGTAAATTCTTTAGTAGGTTTCATTTTTTGGTTATTAGAATTAGGAGTATTTTTGTTTTCAATAAAAATCTCTTCAGCAATAAAACTGAAGAGATTTTTATTAGTCTTTTAAATTTTGATACGTACCTGCAGACTGCCAATATTATCAGCTAATCCTGCTCCGTATTCAGCGTTTAAATCATCGTTGATGCATAACTTCAATGGTCCGCTTTGATCTGCAGGAGTTGTAACGGGTCCATTTCCAATAAAAAATGGAGCATTATTTCCAACTTGTCCTATAAGGGCACCCATATTTACATTTTGAATAGGATATCCTGATTGTGTTACAATAATGCCCGGACATCCATTTGCGTCATACAGGTTACCATTATTCGTTTGCGGATCTGCTGTCCATAATCCAGATTCGTAACTTACTGTTATCGTATTACCTGGCTGTACGGCAATTCCGGTGTTTTGCCATGCCTGATTTGCATTAACCGGAACAAAGGTTTCTACCAGCTGTAAAGTATTAGCATCAATATGTAAAAACTGAGTTGGCATACCATTAATCAAAAATTGTAAAACAATATTTTGAATGTATTGTAACTGAGTTGTTCCGTTACTTAAATTTTCAACATACCAGGTAGTGGTCATGGAAAGCACTTTTCCAAAAGAAGTTTCAAAATTTATATTGCTTACTGCACCGCCTTCATTATTTGTACTTACCGTAATACTTGAGTAGCTCTCAACCGTAATTCCCTGACTGTTTAATGTTTTCAATTGCTGTGTCAAATAAGTTGACGGATCAATTATCGTGGGGTCTGTAAATGGTAATTTGGTTCTGTCTGCAGTTGGAAAAACCGGATTTCCTGTTCCCGAAGCAACTGGTCCTCCCGTCATTAAAACTGAAACACCATGAGGTACAGAAATTTGTTTGTTATACTGAGTTGCCGGATTTTGTACCGGAATTGGATTTGAATCCGGAACAAAACCAGGGCCATAAGGGCCTTCAACCTGATTTTGTATTACGTGATAAAGCCACGTTCCGTTCTCAGCATGAATTAAAGTATTTTGAATGGGCTGTGCTCCGTTTGGATCTGCATTGTTGGCAATGTAAACTCTTTGTTCATAAAATAGTACACTGCTTGCCTGTGTGTATTGCCCTTCCCTATTTGGTGCTCCGCCGGCTATAGACGAAAATGAGATTTCTTCGAAATAAGGAAAGTTTTTAGTGATATAACCACTTGGAGCATCTGTTTGCGGCAAAGGCATAACATTGTAACCTGTGGCATTTGCGCCCGTGGGACTGTTCCAGGTGCCAATAAAACTATTTATAAGCCCAAGATTATTAGTACCAATAACCGGCGGCTGATTTGTTGTTGATACAAGCGGAGTTGTAATGTCTGGAATTACCGCTGGTGCTGCTGTTGTCACTGCATCCACTGCTTGTTGAGCCTGATAAGGGCATTTTTGCTGTTGTAAACCGTTTAAATTTTCCATTTTGTTATGTATTTTGTTCCTTTTCAGGTTAGTTACGTCTCGTTTAGGAAAGTGATTCTAAGGCACATTAGCGCATGCATCTTATCTCATTTCTGTAATAAAATTAGTGTGAGGCCATAGTTCAAATTAAAAAAAAGGCATGAGTGCGGAATTTTTATCCATGAGAGGTCGAAATAAAAGCACAAGATCATTTCGCTGCATTCTTGAATATTTCGTTTTATTTAAACATGCTTTGTTTAAGAGACAAATCAACATTTTGACAAACGGATAATTAATAAGAAGTAAAATCAAAATGATGTAAAACAAAAAACCGCTATGACAGCGGTTTTTTGTATGAAAGTATATAAATGACTTTACCTTGTATTGCAGTAAAATTGGCTGTAACAATCTGAAAATCAAATAAAACTTATTCTTTTCAATCGTTATTGTAATATTTTATTTACCTTTAAGCTCTTCTACAAGCCGTCTATGTATTTCACTATTAGACAATTATCTACACTACCAAAAGATTACTGCAAATAAAATCCATACTCAGAAAGGAGTATTTATAGAATTAGAAAATCAATTTTATATAAATCAAACCATTATTAACCATTAATTTTAAGAACTATGAAAAAAAAGATTATTACTAGTACCATACTATTATTATCATTATGCATTAGTCCGGAATTTAATGCTGCGACACCCAAGCAACAACATGATAATAGCACAAACAAATTTTCTGCAAACATCTTTTTTCAATTGACACAAAATGGTCTTTTTGTTCCCGCAGTAACGTATACTATAAGGAATACCACAATAAGCGCCCGTGGGAAACTGTATCCGGTGCAAAACGCATGGCAGGTTTTAGCACAAGAGGGTGATGTTATAGCCTTTTATTTAGGGGGCTTGATAGGTATCAAATATTATACTGTTACCGCAGAAGATGAAGAATCAGGTAGCGTATCTCTTGATTTATTAAATTTATAGTTACCCTGTAATAATTAATATAAAAACTGCTAAACGAATGGTTTAGCAGTTTTTTTAAGATAAAAGAATTATTACTTTTTAATGACATTCAAAATATCCAAAATAGTTGATATGTTATCTACAGATTCATTCATCATTGAAATCTGTTCCTTTTTATTATAGTTTTTAATGTGATTTGCAAAAGCTTCTGCTTCAAAACTAAAACCGTTTCCAGAATCAACCTCGATCTTTTCTAACTCATAATTCCAGTCTAAACCTCTTTTGATTTCTACAAAGGCTGTGCTTGGTTTTGTAGTATTGTTATATCCGAGGTAATGATACCTTTTGCACCTATCACACGGACATTATCCTGTAGTACCTCCAAAAGTGGAATACAGCCTCACCGAAAACGGTAAAGGCATTATTCCTGTTATTATTGCTTTGAGAAATTTTGGCTGTTTTTTAAAACACCGCAGTTAATAGCCAATTTTGCTTATTAAAAATTTAGTACTGAACATAAAAGGGAAAATTGTACAAACATCTTACTCGTTTTCCTCCCTTTAATGCAGGCGTCCACTTAGGACATAATTTCATAACCCTTAGCATCTCTTTGCCTGATCCATAGCCAAAATCACGAAGAACTTCTATATTAGATACTGTTCCATCTTTTTCAATTACAATAGTTGTAAAAACTGGCCCCATCGCTTCTTCTTCAACTGCTTTTTTTGGCAAAACATAAGTCTTCTTTAAAAAAATATTAAACCTATCTATTCCTCCCGGATATTCAGGTAGAGAATCCACCGATGGCCGACTGTAAATTTCCTTGTCATTTTCATCAATACCATATTCTAATACAGCTTTTTTTGGAGCTTCTTTTTTAACTTTTAAAGGAGGATTAACAATTACAGGTTTACTGCTCTCTTTTTGACAGCTTGTAATTAAGATCAAACTAAAAAGTAAAAAAAAAGTTTTCTTCATTTTGTTTCTGTTAATTTATAATTGTTTTAGTTCAATGTTGCGGTACCATACATTGTTTCCGTGATCCTGCAGCGCTATTTTTCCTTTTTTGAATGTTCCAAATCCTGCCCAGTCGGCAAATTTACTTCCTGCTATTAATTTTTTAAAATTATCGTCCCAAAGTGTAGTTTCAACTACGACAACGCCGTTTAAAATAAGCGTTAGTTTTCCTTTATTGCTTATAACTTCAGCTTTATTCCATTCCCCAACTGGTTTTACCGGTTCAGATTTACTTTCAATTAAATCGTATAAATTTCCCGCGCGGTGTTTTGTGATTTTTCCGTCCGGATGTCCGTCGTTGTCCAGAACCTGCATTTCTAAACCTGTACTAAATGTGTTTGGATATTTTTGAGGATCTTCGTTGACATAAAAAATAATTCCGCTGTTTCCGTTTGGTGATATTTTCCATTCTAATTTTAAATGAAAATTTTCAAATTCAGCATTGGTTACTAAATCTCCTCCCTGTCCGTCTTTTGCGGCATCGGGATTAAAATGCAATAATCCGTCTTCTACATTCCATCCGGCCAGAGCCGAATCTTTACCATAAGTATGCCATCCTTTTGTAGTTTTTCCGTCAAAGAGAGGTTTAAAACCTTTTTGCGCCTGGATGATTTGTGTGAAAGATAAAATCAAAACTGCTGCTATAACTTTTTTCATGTGGTTTATTTTTGTTGATAAACTGAATTTTATTTCAGTCTTTTCAGTTAGTAAATTCTTAAATATTGGGTAAAGATTGCATTTTGGATTTCCAACCTTAGTAAAAATAGTAAAAAAGGATGAACATTTTGCTCATCCTTTTTTAATAGTATTATGTCTTTTTTACTTCTAAAAAATTCTCTTTAAATAGAAGGAAAAAGACTGGTTTTAGCGATTTTGTCTGATGAAAAGTCAACTGATAATCCTGCGCCATAACTTTCCTGAAAATATTCTAATCGAATTGGAACTAATCCTTTCTTTAAGATTATTTCCGATTTTTTTTCGTCAAAGCCATGTAATCCATCATTATCAATAAGCAATTGATCGTTGATATAGAATTTACTTCCATCATCAGATGAAACATAAAAAGTATATTTTCCGTCTTCCGGAACATTTATAAATCCATTATATACCAAGCCATAATTATTGTCATCATGATTAATTTTATTTAAATCAAAATCTGGGGCATAACCTTTATCAACCGGAGTAAGTTTACTGAAATCAGGTATTTTGCTCCACTTTCCTTTGTATAAATTATAATTTAAACCTGTTTTTTTATTGTAAAATATCTTCGAAATAACAGAACTCGCTGAGCCTTCGCCCGCAGGAACTGCAATTGCATTTACACGCGCCGGAACATTAACTTCAAATGTTTTTGTATAAAGCTGCGAATTACGTGTTGGAACAGAACCGTCTGTGGTGTAATAAATTTTATCAATTCCTTTTTGAATAAACTCCACTTTTGCTTTTGTGTCAGATTCTAACTCCGTATCGTTGCTTTTAAATTCTGGTCTTTCGGCAATTTTTCCATAGATTTTCAGTAATTCGTAATACGGTTTGTAGACTTTATTGGTTTCACTGATTGATTGAATAGTCAATAAAGCACTATTCCAGCGGGTGTTAAATCCATCAATTTCTTTTTTAATATCGGTAATATTATATTCGATATTTTGACCAAATTGAGAAAGTGACATTATTTCGAATGGACTGTATAATCCATCATTCCAATTGTTTAACAAACGAAATGTTTCGAAATTTTTCATGTATTTAATTTGCCCTTTTTTACGGGAAAGAAGCTGCTGATCGTAATCTGGAAATTGTACCTCAACAGAAACTTTTGTATTCGTCGAAGATTCTGGTACATAAATACGGGTTTCAAAATCATCTCCAACATAAGACCAGGTTCCTGTTTTTGCTTCTTCGCTGTACGGAATATTTTGTCCGTTTACTGATACCGCTGTTGGAGGAAACGAACATGGAAAACGCAGTTCGTAACCTCTTGAAGTCAGCATTCCGGGAAATGAACCTTCAACAGGCGCGATCACAATATTTGTTTTATTTCCGGTTTGCTCCGAAGTTATTGGCGTGTAGGTAAAAGCATTTTTCTTGAAGTTGTTGTTATTACCTTCGTCTTCATACAGTTTTAAATTTCCTTTTTTTCCGGGATAAAAAGCAAGAATTAAAGGATTTAATGGTTTTTCATCTGTTCTTTCGACTTTTGACTGCATCGGAATAATAGCGCCTTCTTTTACAAAAACCGGAATATCTCCTAAAGTAAAAGGCATCGAAACTTTTTTGCCGCCTTTTATAATGCTTCCTGTACTCAATTCGTACCATTTACCTTCTGGAAGCCATGTTTCATGCGTCAGGAAAACACTTCCTTTTTCGATAGGTTTTGTTATGGGATGTACAATCATATCACGCCCAAACATATATTCGTTTGGTGTAGCATAAGCGGTTTCTTCCTTTGGATAATCATAATACATTGGATGTACTGTAGAAACTCCTGTTTCGTATGTATTACGTGCTTCGTTGTATAAATATGGCACCAGAGAATATCTCATTTGATACGCTTCTCTCATAATAAGAAAATTATCAAGCGGATATGCCCAAATACGTCTTTCGTGCTGTGGTGCAGCGGTTGCATGGGTTCTGAATATCGGACTAAAAACACCCCATTGAATCCATCTTGTATACAGTTCTGCAGTTCCCGCGTCGCCTTGATGTCCGCCAATATCATGGCTCCAATAACCAAATCCAACGTTGGCAGCTGTAGCAGTAAAATAAGGCTGATAATTTAATGATTCCCAAGATACGTGCGTGTCGCCGGAGAATCCTATTTGATATCTGTGATTCCCTAAACCACCCCAACGGTGAAATATAAGCGGACGCACTTTGTTTTGGCGTTCCATGTCACTGTAATGTACATAATTTAAGTAGATAGTCGGGTTAACACCGGGAATATTGGTACTTCCCCATTGCTGCCAGTCTAACCACCAAAAATCAACACCTGCTTTTTCAATAGGATGTAATACCAAATTCATATAATTGGTAGCAAATTTTTTATCCGTAATATCAAAAGGCACGTATTTTTTTGTAGAAGGATCAATTCCCATTGCTTTTGCCATTTCGGGATATACTTCTTCAAAAGGCTGAATTCCAGATGCGGGATGCAGATTTAAACAGGTTTTAAGATGCTGTTCATTGGTCCATTTTAAGAATTTTTCAGGAGAAGGAAACAAGTTTTTATTCCATGTAAAACCAGTCCATCCCGAATCTTCTCCGGCCTGATCTCTTTGTCTTTGTCCGTTTTTGAAAAATTCAGGTAACGATTTTACGTGCCAGTCCATATCGATTACAAATACATCAAGCGGAACGTCATGCATTTTAAATTCACCAACAAGATCACGAAATTCAGTATCAGAATATTCTCTGTATCGTGACCACCATGCACCAAAGGCAAATCTTGGCGGCATGGCTATTTTTCCGGCAATATCAGTGAAGTCTTTTAAGGCCGCTTTATAATCAGAATCATAAGCAAAAAGGTATAAATCTTGTGGTTTATCTCCGGGACGCGCCATAACCCACGGCCACTCTGAATTATCAAAAAGCGGGCGTTCGCTGTCGTCTATTAAATACCATCCATCGCGAGAAATTATACCTTTTTCCAGTTCTTTAGCCGGCCCGTCAACTCCATCCAGCGTTCGGGTTGTTCCTAACAGATTTTTAGTGTTTGCTAAACCGGGTTTCCATGAAACAGGTTTACCGTTTACTATAAAATCTACACTTAAATTTTTGTCGTTAAAATTGCCTGAACCTGTTTTGTATTTAAGTTTTACGACATCGGTTACAATTTGTAGTACACCATTACTTTCTTTTTTGGTAAACGACGGCACGGGAAGATTTCGGTTTACAAAGGTCAGCGAAGCATTGTCTGTAAACTTTCCGTCTGAACTCCATTCCATACGAATTACTCGCGGAGAAAGTACTGTAAATCTGGCATTGCCTGAAACTACCATTGCTTTAGGATTCGCTTCGGGTTTGTATTCCTGAGCGGATAAAGCTGCGGAAGCAAGACAAATAATTGTAACTAAAAATTGTTTTGTTTTCATATTTTATTTTAAAATTAATCTTAAATAAATACTTCAAATCATTTCGTTAAAATAATGATTTTAATGATCTTATTTGAAGTATTTACTTTTCATTCTCCGTTTATTTTTTAATAAATCGTTTTGTAACTTTTGTTCCGTCTTTTTCAAAAACAGCAAAATAAATTCCTGTTGCTAAGCCCGAAACATCAATACTGTTTTCTTTTACTATTTGCTGCAAAACCAGACTTCCGGTTTCTGAAAAAACCTGAACTTTTATTCCTGCCATTTCACCCGTAAAAAAGAGCGTGTTTTTTACCGGATTTGGATATACATTTAAAGTTTCCTCAGCATTTGGTGTAGGCTTCGAAATTTTGGCAGTTCCTAAAGTTGGCGTGAATTTTAGTAATTGCAGTTTCCAGCGTTGTGCATCGTTGTTGTTATCGGTCCACTGATGTACGTTTGTTCCCGGTTCTGCAAGGTTATTTACCACGTCCAGACACAAATTCGTATTTTTATGGGTGAGTTTAAAATAACCGTCACTCATTAATTCTATTTTCCAACGCTGTGCATCGGTTCCCAAATCTGACCATTGCTGTACATTGGCTCCGGGCTGACTGCTGTTGTTATCTACATCTAAAACCTGATTTGTACCTCGATGCGTTAATTTATAAAAACCATCTGATTCTTTTGTAATTACCCAACGCTGTGCATCGGTTTCATTACTGGTGTATTGCTGCACATTTGCTCCTTGTTGTGTACTGCCATCACTTACATCGAGGCTTTGGTTCGTTCCTTTATGAATCAGCCTGTAAACTCCGCCGGAAACAATTGGCACTTCAATTAAATCTAATTTCCATCTTTGGGCATCATTATTCGCGTTCAGGTTATCTGTCCATTGCTGTACATTCGCACCGGACTGACTGCTGTTGTTATCGACATCCAGACATTGATTGGTTCCTTTGTGGGTTAACTTTGCATAACCATCAGACATTATTTCAATTTTCCAGCGCTGTGCATTATTGTTGCTGTCCAGCCATTGCTGTACGTTTGCGCCTTGTAAATTGCTGTTATTAGCAACATCCAGACACTGATTTGTTCCTTTGTGGGTTAATTTATAAAATCCGTCTGCTTCGAGTGTTATCACCCAGCGTTGTGCATCATTACCATTGTCTGTACTTTGCTGCACGTTTGCTCCCGACTGACTGCTGTTATTAACAACATCCAGACATTGATTAGTCCCTTTGTGGGTTAATTTATAAATTCCTCCCGAAACGATACTTTGTGTTGGACAGGATTGATCCGGTATTCTTGGTGCCACACCATAATTGGTCATGTTTACGGGTTCAATCAAATCATTAGAATTGAAATACATTCTGTCAATCGCAATTTTTCGATCTCCCGATGTGCCATTTTCGTAACGATGGTAAACCATGTAGTATTCATCACAGTTTCCTATTTTGATCACACCATGATGACCCGGACCTTTGTCTTCTACATTAGAACTTAATACTTTTCCTCTATAAGTCCAGGGTCCCATTGGTGTATTTGAAGTAGAATACTGCACATTGTAAGTATCATTAAACCAGGATCCATTGGAATACATCATATAATAAATTCCTTTTCGTTTTACCATATAAGGACCTTCGGTATAATTTTGAGGTGTTATATCGGTTGGTCCTGTGGCTAATGAAACCATATCTGGATTTAATTTACGAACAACCATTCGACTTTTGCCTGATCCTCCGTAATAAATATAAGCCTGCCCGTCATCATCAACAAAAACATTGGCATCGATAATATCATCGGTGTATGGATCTGTGGCAATAAGCGGTGCGCCAATATCTGTAAAAGGGCCTATCGGAGTATTTCCTACTGCAAGACCTATTTTGGTTTCGGCAGTATAATAGAAATAATATTTGTTATTGCGAAAAACTACTGCCGGAGCCCAGCCGTTGTATTGCGCCCACGGACTATCCGGAAAGAGATCGAAAATAAGTCCTTCGTCATGCCAGTTGGTCAAATCAGTTGAGGAATAGGCGTGAAATTGTGTGCCGTAAATGGCTGTGGTATAGATGTAATATTTATTGTTGAAGTAATGAATTTCGGGATCGGCTCCTGTAAACAAGGGATTGCCGCTTGTTTGTGCCTGAACGATATTGGCTAAACTTATAAACATTAAAAATAATGTAAAACGCAGTCTTACGGAATCCATAAGACAGAAACTATTTATTTTAAATTGTATCATAACTTGTTTTTTTATAAGAATTACTACTAACTTTTTCGTTTTCCGTTTAACGGAAATCTATAAAGCATGCCTTATTTAGTTCTTGAAAAAAGTTAAAAAAAGAATTCAAAACTCTCCAGTCCAACCGGGACTGAAAAGTTTTGTCTTCTTCCACTTAACTACTTAATTTATTACAGTTTTTTCAATAGAATAGTCATTTTTGCCGGATTTATAGTAAGCTCATATTGTCCTGCGCTTTCAATAATCCATTTATTATCCGGTGATCCGTTTGGCATTAACATTACAGTTGGATTATCCGATGCTTCTCCTTTTATCACCGTTCCATTTGCTGGAGGCATCAAAAATCTGCCGCCCCAGTTTCCTAAATCTAAAGCAAGTTTAAATTCTCCGGCATCAAATTGTCCTTTATACGTAAATACTTCAGGGTTTTTAGGATCCCAATTCATTGGTTTTGCTTTTCCAATATCCCAGCCTATACCGGTTATGGCGTTTCCAACCATATAAACATTTTCATAAGGTACATATCCAAAAGCATAAGTTCCCTGATCAATATCCAGATAGAAAGAATGACGACCTGCCTGAGTTACTTTAAAGACATTATCATTGTTTCTTGGTTCGGTTTCGTTATACACAATTTTGTTTCCGGCAATAGGATCATAAGATGGTAATTCGCTGCCCGGTTTTTCAATAACTTTGAATGAACCTACTGAGAAATCTCCGATGAAATTGTAAATAGTTCTTTCTGTTTTTTCCGGTAAAATTTTACCTGCACTGTAATCCCAGCCGCCGCTTATGGCATCTCCAACCGTAAACAATGGTAATGGCCCCGGGCTGTAACTGGTTACGGCAAAACTTGAAGTAGATACTTCCGGAAGCTGATATTGTGCTGAATTATCTACTCTTGCAATAATCTGCACTTCAAGATTGGTAACAACACCTCCGGGACGTTTAAAGTTTTTGAGCAATAAACCATTTAACTGCCCTACGGTATAAGACTTGGTAAAAACGCCTGCCGGAATTTCTTCGGTAATTGTTGTACTTGTTCCGGGTGCTGCGCCTTCTCCAAAATTATTGCCAGCGATATCCATTCTGAAAAAATATGTCAGGCTGGTTCCGGCTCCTCTGTCATTTCCTTGTGTCCAGGTAAATGTTATAGCATTTGCCGCTTCATTCTCTTTAGTTAATACAATTTCTTTGCTCGAAAGTGTCATAGTCAAAGGATTGGCAAAATTAGGCTGCTTAAGCCAATCCTGATTTTCAAGTCCGCTGTCTTCACAGGAGACAAAAACCAAACTCATTATTATAAATGAGATAATATTTTTTATATTTTTCATTTGTTTTGATTTTTAGTTATTTGTCCCAGAAAGGTGCCTGGATTAAATTAGGGTTCTTTTCGATTTCTGCTAAATATATTGGGAGCCAATAGAAAGATTTTCTGTATACTCTTGTTTGATACGCCGTTCTTTTATAGAATTCATCAGCATTTTTACCGTTAAAGTTCATTCCGTAGAATTGCCCGTTCAAAACTGTTTCTGCCAGTTTCCATCTTCTTAAATCATCATAGCGAATTCCTTCAGTACAAAGCTCAACTCTGCGTTCCATTCTGATGATTTTTCTAGTACTTTCCTGATCGCTGTTTACATGAATATTATCAACGTCAGTTCCGCCAGTTGTATAGGTTCTTACTCCGGCTCTTGTTCTAATTTTATTTAAGTAAAGCAGGATTTCCGGATTTCCGGGATCAGATTCGTTAAGTGCTTCAGCATAATTTAAATAAGCTTCTCCTAAGCGATATAAAATTCCGTGACGAGGGGCAAAATAACCAATAGTAGGATTTCTTGTTGGGTCTGTTCTTTTTCTTGCTAAATATCCATTTTGTGGGGCATCATGAGTATTGTTATTGTCTTTTTTACCGTTAAAAAATTCCAGTTTTCTTCCTTTATCTTTTCCGGCATTATCACCATCTGTATACCATGCACCATCAAAATTTACAGCCAGATAAAATCTTGGTTCACGATTGCAATACATATTGTAAGTCCCTGCAAGTGTTACAAGTCCCGGACTTTTCACTTCATTAAATTTGGTTATTCCATTTGGCCAGTATCCGTCCTGAGAAGAGAAACCATTTTCAACATATCCTGAATTAGAATCGGTTATAGGTAAACCATTTGCTGTAAAGAAAGCATCAACCAAAGACTGAGTTACGCCATAACCTCCGGCTCCACCTGCTCCGCCCGGTGCGGTATGTCTGTCATATTCTTTAGATTCTACATTTACACGGGCAAAAAGTACTTCTCCATTTCCTTTACTTGCTTCTACAAGGTGCAAGTTTTGACAAGATAAAAACGGATCAATTTTTCCTGCAGCGTTTGTTTCTGTATATAACTTATGTCCAGCAGCTTCTGCACTCAGAATTAAATCTTTACTGGCATCTGCGGCAATTTTCCATTTGTTGGCATCATAAGTAGAGTTGAATAATGCTTTTCCATCTTTAGTAACATGGTTTGCATATTCTGAATTTCCATTAACAAGCGGACTTGCAGCAAAAAGCAGCATTCTGGCTCTTACGGCTTTACACATAATTGATGTAGCACGTCCAAATTTTCTTCCGTCTGAATAATTTGCGGGCAAAATTGTTTCAACCTCTTTCAGTTCTTTATTAATCCACGCTACAATGTCATCATACGGAGTTTGTCCAACTTGTAAATCTGAAAGGTTATAATTTACAGGTGTAATTTCATCCGGGCTAAAAGGAATTGGACCGTAGGTATTGATCAATAAAGAGTAATAATAGGCTTTTAAAAAACGACATTCTGCAATCATTAAACGAACTTCATCTTCATTTAAATTTTGTTCCGGTAATGGTTTTATGTTTTGTATTAGGAGATTACATTCTCTTATTCGCTGCGGAAGATTGTTCCAATATCCAGGGCTCCATTGTGAACCTACTGACCAGTCTCCTAAAATAAACGGGATAACCTGCCAGTCGTACTGACGCCATCTTTCTGACGGTGTCATATCATCGCCTAAAATTTCCCATCCCAAACTGCGTGCATATCCCCAGGTAGGGTCCGGAATTCTGGAATAACAGCCTGCAAGCCAATTTTCTGTTTTTGTTTTACTCTCAAAAACACCATCCAAAGTAAGTTCGGTATCGCTTTCTTTGTCCAGATAATCAGAACAAGATGACGATAATAATAATCCTAGAAAAAGGAAAATCGATCTAATGTATATATTTTTCATTTTAATTTCTTTTTAAATTATAGTCCGATTGATAATCCAAAAAGGACTGATTTTGTTGATGGATATTTTAAACCATTTCCTGTATCCAATTCCGGATCCCATAGTTTAAAATTAGAAGCGTACCATAAATTATTTCCGCTGATGTAAATTCTTAATCCTTGCAGATAGAATCTTTCAATTAGTTTTTTATCTAATGTATATCCAACTTCCATCGTTTTTAGACGGCCAAAACTCATGTCTTTTTTCCACCATGTTGAGGCAACTGAATTGTTTACGTTAGGGCCATAACTTAATCTTGGCCAAAACACATCCTGACTTGGATTTTCTTCTGTCCAGCGATCGTTGTAATTAGAATAAATATTTCCTAAAGTCCCTGTTCCGCTTCCCGGAATAAAATTTGCTCCGCCAATGATGCGCTCCGATTTGGCTACACCCTGAAAGAAAAAGCTAAAATCGAATTGTTTGTATTTTAAATTGTTTCCAAAACCATACACAATTTGAGGATCTGTTGTTCCGCCAATAAAACCTTCGTCTAAACCGCTGATGATTCCGTCGCCGTTTCTGTCTTCATATTTAATATCTCCCGGACGCAATGCTGTACCAAATGTTGGTATTGGCAGTCCCGGCGCTAAAACTCCCGGTGATGTAAAATCTTCATTGGTATATAATCCGGTTGCAGTATAACCGTATAAAGTATTGTTTTGAATGCCTGTTCCAGAACGGTAAGTTCCTTTTACGGCTTCGGCTTCATCTCTTTCTGTTACTTTGTTTTCAACAAAAGTGAAGTTCGCGCGCCAGCTCATAAAGAAATCCGGAGTTACCTGTTTATTGATATTAAGTCCAACCTCAATTCCTTTATTTTCCATTTTTCCGAAATTGGCCCAAGGCGCATTGATAAATCCTGCCTGAGTGGGAACTGTATTTCTTTCTACAAAAATGTCTTTCCTTTTTTCCTGAAATATATCTACGGTTAAGTCCATCATATTCAGTATTCCTAACTCGATACCGATATCAGCTTTAGCTACTTTTTCCCAAGTCAAATCGTTTACTCCAATCTGACCTTCTTCAATTCCTTCAAATTTTACTCCTTGTCCTGTACCAAACCAATAATCAGAATTGTTATTATCGCTGATTGTGGTTAAGTAAGCGAACCTTCTGTTGGCTCCAATATTATCATTACCAACTAATCCGTAAGAACCACGAAGTTTGATTTTATTAAAAATATCTTTCACAGGTTCCATAAATTTTTCTTCAGATGCAATCCATCCCAAAGCTACAGAAGGGAAAAATCCGTATCGGTTTCCTTTTGCAAAATTTTCAGATCCATTGTATCCAAAGTTAAATTCCCCAATATATTTTCTATCAAAAGTATACGAAGTTCTTCCTGCTAATCCCTGATGTTTAAAAGCTTGTGGCGCTGTTCCATCATTATAACTATCCTGATTGTATAATAAAAGTCCGCTTAAATCATGTTTTCCAAAAGTGCGGTTGTATGTTGTATTCGCTTCCAGGTAAACACGTCTGTTACCAAACTCAGCCGATCTTTCATATCCAAGATATTCCTGTCCATAGGCTTGAACTGTTCCGTGAATTAAACTTCCGTCAAGATCTCTTTGAGTTGCTACATTATAATAATCCGGTGATTTACCGCGTGTAATTCTGTTTTCTGAATAAGAGTCAAACGAATAAGTAAATTTTGCTTTTAATCCCGGTGTAATAATATCTTTGAAATCCTGCTCTAACGATACTAAACTTTCGATCTTACTTCCGCCTTGTCTGTAATATCCTTGCTGCGTGCTCATCGCCCACGGATTTTCACGGGCAAAAACTCTCGGAATAGTTCCGTCTGAGTAAATAGCAGGATGAACAAACGGAGTTGTTTCAAAAGCAGTGTTAAATAAAGCATCTGTACTGCTGTTTCCTTTTTGAAGGTTTTGCAGAAATCCTCCAATATTTACTCTTAATAAAGTTGTTTTAGATACGTTAACGTCGACATTGGTACGTACGTTTGCTCTGTTTAAATTTGTTTCAGAATCGTAGGTTTGTTTTGGATCTGCGGCAAGGATTCCCTTTTCGCTGTAATAAGAGGCAGTTAAGGCATATCTTAAAATTTCTGATCCTCCGGCAACGTTTAAATTGGATCTTGATGTAAAAGCATAATCTTTAGTTATGGCATCAACCCAATTTACATCTGGATATAAATCCGGATCGTATTTACTTTCTGTTTTTGAAATACGGTCTTCAGAAAACAAAACCGGTTTACCCTGCTCTACTGCCAGTTCATTTAAAAGTCTCATATAAGGACCTGCTTTAATGAACTCCGGTAATTTTGTAGGTTCCTGAATCGAATATTCTGTTCTTACCTGAATTCTTGGCGCACCGACAAAACCTCTTTTAGTATTAATCAAAATAACTCCGTTTGCTCCTCTCACTCCGTATACAGCACTTGCGGCCGCATCTTTTAAAACAGACAAAGATTCTATTTCTGAAGGATCAAGATCGTTAAGGTTTCGTTCGATTCCATCTACCAATACAAGCGGATTAGTTCCTCCTTTAAATGTAGAAATTCCACGAATCTTAATATCGGATTGATCATAGCCCGGTTCACCAGAACGCTGTACGGCCATAATTCCCGTAATCTGACCTGCAAGGTTGTTTCCTAATGTACGTGCTGTTCCGACTTGTAATAACGAAGGCTTTATAGTTCCAATCGCTCCTACAACCGAGGCTTTTTTCTGTGTACCGTAACCTACAACTACCACGGCCTGAAGGTCGCTGGTTTCGTCTACCATGGTTACGGTTATTGTTTTGGCATTATTTAAAGGTCTTTCAACCTCTTTCATTCCAATAAATCTAAATACAAGTATCGCTTGCGGAGATGATACTGTAATGGTAAAAGTTCCGTCAAAATCTGCCGTGACTGCATTCTTAGTACCTTTTTCAATCACGGTAGCACTGGGTAATGCTAATCCTTTTGAATCAATTACTTTTCCGGTAATTTTTACGGGGTTTTGAGAATTACCATTTTGTGCATAACTGGTCTCTGCAAAGAGCGCCAGGAACAATAAAAAAATCAATCCGGCACTCCTAAACTTTATTTTACCCGGGGTAAATAAGCTTAAAAGATTGGATGACATTTTCCAAGTCGTTTTAATTTCCATTTGGTTAATTTTTTTGGTTGGTTAAAAGTTAGTTTTATCGAATTAAAAATTCATTCCAAAGATTTTTTTGAAGTACCCTTTAAAAAAATAAGATTAATCTTGTAAATACAAATAATAGATTATACCCTCTTATTTTTTAATAGATGATAAAATATCACATACTTTTTTATTGATACTTCAATTTATCTCTTAAAAATTTCATTTTAATTTTTGACCAAATTAGCGCATTGGTAACATTATTTTAATCCCATTTCGTGTCATAATTGTGTTCAAATGATTCACGAGGCCTTGAAAACAGTGAAATTTAGAAATGTGAGACGAAATGGATTGTTAATTATAAAATGTAAATTGTGAATTGGTAATTTTGGGTTTGTGAGTTATAAATTATAAGTAGGTAATTACAGCTAAAAACTATAATTTGTGAATGTGATATTTGAGACGCAGAATGATTTCAGAATAAGTATTATTAAGGAATAAAGACTAACACAAATCATAACTCAAAACTTTCAAAGCAAAAAAATAACGCATCACTGCGTTATTTTTACGTTCTACAGCTATCACTAAAAATTATTTAATCACATTAGCTTTTACGCCTTCGTTGGTGATAACAACGGGTTTAATAAAACCATTTTCATCAAAATGCATTT
This sequence comes from Flavobacterium sp. FG68, assembly GCF_057808895.1. Taxonomy (NCBI): domain Bacteria; kingdom Pseudomonadati; phylum Bacteroidota; class Flavobacteriia; order Flavobacteriales; family Flavobacteriaceae; genus Flavobacterium; species Flavobacterium sp. FG68. The sequence continues at coordinate 48,619 of NZ_JBMDIY010000009.1, read as the reverse complement.
CTTCAATGCAGGTTTCTCTGGAGTTTCCATCGGTTTCTGTGAGTGGTCTTCGGTGGTAAACTATAAAATACTGGTCAGAATCTGGTTTTTTAATAATGGAATTATGACCGGCACCATTGGCAATTTTAAAATCTTGTTCCAAAATTTTTCCAATTCTTTTAAACGGTCCCATTGGCGAATCGGCGATGGCGTAGGCTACGCAGTAATCAGGTCCTGTCCAGCCACCTTCTGACCACATAAAGTAATATTTGTTATTTCTGATAAACATAAACGGCCCTTCAACATAATTCTCTGGCGTAATTTCTTTAAAAACCGTTTTATCTTCAAAAGGAATAAAACCGGTAAAATCAGGTTTTAGTTTGGCAATATTACAATGTCTCCATCCGCCATAAATTAAATAATGCTGTCCGTCTTTATCCCTAAATACAAACTGATCAATTGGTTGCGCACCATTATAAAATTTATCTACGAGCGGTTTTCCTAAATAATCTTTAAAAGGACCTTCTGGTTTTGAGGCAACGGCAACACCAATTCCGCCAATTTCTTTGTCGCTCTGAATATCATTTGCTCCAAAAAACAAAAAATATTTATTTTTATTTTTTATGATGGATGGCGCCCACATTGCTTTTTTTACCCATTTTACTGCCGAAGTATCTATAATTCTGGGATGTTTTTTCCAATTGGTTAAATCTTTTGATGAAAAAGCATCCATAAAAACCTGATCTTCATAACGGGCAGAAAATGTGGGATAAACCCAATAGGTTTTATCAAAAATAATTCCCTCCGGATCTGCATACCAGCCTTTAAATATAGGATTATTGTTTTTTTTCTGATTTGAAACTGTTTCTTGTGCGATTGTTTTTGTGCACGAAATAAGCAGCAGAAAATATAATACTTGTTTCATAACATTTGGTTTGGTTTAAGGTTAGTTACAGCAATTTACGAAGTTTAACAATTAATTAGACCACGTATCTGCCGGATTTGCATCTACTTTCATATTTAAAGTTCCTCCTTTTTTAATGGATTCTAAGTCAATTGAAAGCTGCTTTAAGTCAATATTATTTAGTTTTACTTCTTGTAAATAAATATTCGTTTTAGAATTATTTTTTACCTCAATAACAAAATTAGTATTGCGCGTTTTTCCTAATTTCTTAATGGTGATTTTATCAAACAAAGGACTTCCAATTTGAAATGACGGGTTAATATCAGTTAATCCTTTCACATCAAATAATCCAATCGATGACATAACGTACCACGCTCCCAATTGTCCCTGATCTTCATCCTGACCGTAACCGTAACCATGAATTCCTTCGGTTCCGTAAAATTCATCGCAGATGGCGTGAACCCATTTTTGTGTGAGATAAGGTTTTCCGGAGAAATTAAAAAGCCACGAGATATGCAGATTAGGCTGATTTCCATGGTTGTAAAAACCAGATAATCCAGCAAATGCATCGATAGTCGTTCCGCCGCCAAAAACATTTTTTTGAGATTTTGTAAAAATAGTATTCAAACGTTCGTTGAAAGTATCTTTTCCTAAAACAGAAACCAATTCCGGAACATTATGCGGAACATAAAAAGTATACTGCCACGCATTTCCTTCCTGAAAACCTCTCCACGGCTGCGACGGATCAAAATCTTTTATAAATTCTCCGTTTGCATATTTAGGCCTGATAAATGTTGTTTCCTTATCGTAAATTAGTTTCCAGCCGTCAGCTAATTTTATAAGTTTTTCATAGTCCTGCGTTTTGCCCAAAGCTTTAGCAAATTGCGCCACGGCATAAGCACTATAAGAATATTCTAAAGTATGCGAAGCCGAAAATCCTGAACCTTGCGTATTCGTTTAATAATCCATATTATCCAAATACGGCGAATAACCAAGTTCTACAAACTGTTTCACATCCATTTTTCCTGCGCCTTCAATTCTGCCTTTCCATTCTAATTCATTTTTTAGAGCGGCTTCATAACCTTTTTCAACATCAAAATTTCGAATGCCTGAATTATAAGCCGAGGCTATTGCAAGTCCTGTAAAGTTTGTGCCTACTCCAGATACATATTTACTATTCGCGATTCCGTCACCAAGCCAGCCCGCATCTTTGTATACCAGAATTTGCCCCTGAACCCAGTCTGCATAATATTCAGGATATGCAAGTGCCCATAATTGCGTTAAATTCCAGAATCCTCCCCAAATAGCATCGGTATTATAATAATTGTGCTGCGGTTTTCCTTTTGCATCCAAAGGAATCTGACCTATTTTGCCATTGTTCATTGGATACGCGCCGTTGACATCGCTGCCCAGTCCGCGTCCTAATAAAGCGTGGTATAATCCTGTGTAGAATTTAATTTTATCATTTTCATTTTTACCTTCTACGGCTATCCTTCCTAAATAATCATTCCAAGTTGCAAGACTTTGTTTTTTCGCTGCTGCGAAATTTAAACTCTTGGCTTCCGTTTCAAGATTAAGTCTGGCATTAGCTACAGATGTATACGACAAACCTATTTTTACGGTAATCATTTCATTTTCTTTGGTATCAAAAGTGAGGTAAACTCCTGCACCTTCTCCGGCAATTTCTTTTATATTGGACTGAATTCCCTGTTTATTGAATGTGCCAAAAGCAGTTGGTTTTTTATCTAAAACTGCCGAGAAATACATTGATACCTCGGCTCCAGCCTGATATTTTTTCACATATTCTGGTATGGTAATTACATACCCTTCAATTCTTCCGTTTTCAGTAATCGTAACTTTTGATTCTTTAACAGCACCGCTTTCGCCTTGTCTGTTTCCAATATCAAAAATTATATTCGATTGTGAAGATTTTGGAAAGGTATATCGCTGAAAACCTACACGTTTTGTTGCTGTCAATTCGGCTTTAATTTTATAATCTTTCAACAAAACTGAATAATATCCTGATGTTGCATATTCATCTTTTCGGTCAAATCTCGATCTGTAACCTTCATCAGGGTTTTCAAGGCTTCCCGGTATTGTCTGAAGTTTACCAACAGACGGTGCGAGCACAATACCGCCAACCTGAAATTCGTGCAGACAAGCAAAACCTTCGATAGAAGTATCTCTGTCATCATAACCTGTAGCTTCCCAACCTTGTACATTTCCAAGATGCCCATTTGTAGAAGGTCCCAGTTTTGCAAGTCCAAACGGCATTGCGCCCGGCGTATAAAAAAAACAACGGCTGTGTGCAGTTCCTATATTCGGATTTACATAATCTGACCACTTTTTTGCCGACTGCCCAAAAGTTGTATTACTGACGAAAGAAAGTACAGTTATAATGCAGAGCTTTACCAGAATGTTTTTCATAATCTAAAATCTTATTATTCAATTTTGCTTTTTTATTTTAATGAAATCTACTTTAAAGTAATCGTAATTCCATCTTTAAGAGTTCCTTTTCCTGTATACGTTTTACCGTCAAGTAGTACATTTACAATGATATCTTTTACATCCTTGCTGCTATTTCTTTTCCCAATTTGATCAGAAACCTTAACCACAACAGAATTGTCCTTTCTTTGAGCACTAAAAGTTAACAAAGCGTAATCTTGTTTTTCAAACCCAAAACCGTCTCCTTCATCCAGATACAAATCTCCATTTGCTTTTCCATCTTTATCAAGGCATACAAAAAGACTCAACGGATCGAATGAATTTTCTCCAGCGTTTTGAATAATTTTTCCAGCCGGAATAATGCTTCCGCCTTTTATACTCAATTTAGCCTGATATTTATCTTGTTGGTCTCCTTCAACTAAACTTAATTTTTCCCAAATTCCTGAAGGAAGTATCGGATCTTTGGCGAAAGCCGGAACAACCAAAAGATTTTCACCTAATAAAAAGGCCTGTTCTTCGGCTCTTAGGCGTGAATCTTTAGCATCTGCAAAAAATACCGGAGCCATAACAGGTAATCCTGTTTGTGAAGATTCATAAAAAAGTGTGTACAAATACGGCAATAAACGGTAACGTCTTTCTAAAGCGATACGTGATGTTTTTTCGATTTCTGCGCCATAAGCCCAAGGTTCTTTATCGTTTGTTCCTGCACAGGCATGCCCGCGTGCAAAAGGCATAAAAGCTCCAAAACCAAGCCAGTTCGCCCATAAATCTCCATCTGTATTTCCAAGGAAACCTCCAATATCCGGTCCGTTAAACGGCTGTCCTGATAATCCCAAAGTAAGGGACATTGGAACCGATAATTTTAAATGATCCCAGCCCGCATAGTTATCTCCAGTCCAGGTTGCAGCATAACGCTGTCCTCCCAATAAATTAGAACGTGTAAGCAAGAAAGGACGTTTTGATGGATTTGTTTTTAAAATTCCGTTATAAGATGCTTCTACCATTAAACGTCCGTAAGCGTTGTGATACAACAAGTGAGAACCCTGCGGTAAATTTCCGCCTCCTTTATGCGGTGTATCATAAGGCATTGTTCCCAAACGTTTGTCTTCGGGAAAATCATTATCATTTACGGCGGGTTCGTTCATATCATTCCAAACGCCGTCAATTCCTGTCGCTAAGAAATCTTTGTAAAGTCCGCCCCACCAATTTCTTGTTTTCGGACTTGTAAAATCAGGAAAAGCACAATCTCCCGGCCATACTTTACCGTGATATTCTTCTCCGTTGTTTTGCTTCACCCAAACATCACTTTGTGTTCCCGAATTATAAACAGCATAATCTTTATCTACTTTTACCCCAGGATCGATCATATAAACAGCACGGAAGCCTTTTTTATGCAAATTATCATTTAAAACTTTAGGATTTTTGAATCGAATACTGTCAAAAGTAAAAACCCTGTAACCCTGCATATAATCAATATCCATCCAGATTACGTCACACGGAATCTTCTTTTCCCTAAAAGTATCGGCAATTTCCATAACACGTTTTTCGCTGTCATATGAAAATCTGCATTGGTGATATCCTAATGCCCAGCGAGGAGGTAATTTGATTGTTCCCGTTAATTCTGAAAGTCCTTTAATAACTTCCTGAGGGGATTTTCTATCAATAATATAAACTCTGAATAAAGCACCTTCAGAATTATAAATAATCTGATTTGAGTTTGTAATTAATTCCGCTTTCCAGGTACTGTCAAAGATAATTCCGAAAGCAGAACCGTCTGCACGTACACCCATAACCCACGGATGCGTTTGATACAATCTTTTTCCGCCTTCAACGCTGTAAGCTCCGGTATCTGTATTCCATAATTTTATCGATTGTCCGTTGCGCAACAACGGGCCTGTAACTTCTCCTCCGCCATAAAGACTTACATCGCCTTTAAGATTAAGAACGGCACTTGCTTTTTCATTTTTGAAAGTAAATTCAGGAATCAGCGACCAGTCTGATGGCAGTTTTCCTTTTGCTTTTGGTTCAGAAGCAAGAATTAACGATGGCGTTTTGTTTTTATCAAATCCTTTAGGAATAAATTCTGCAATTCTGTTCCCGACTAATGAAGATTTTAATACTGAAATTTCCTGAGCAGTTGTTGTGGTTATTCCTGCTGCAATTAAAAAGGAAAAAAAGATAGGTTTTAAATTCATGTTAGAAAGTTAAATGTTATAAACGGCTATGAATCAACATATGCGAATATACTAAAACGTTTTAGTATATTTATAAAAATATTGACAAATTTTGTGTTTTTCAATTATAAGCTATGAACTGTCTTTTGTCCCGTCAATAAAATGACAAGCCAAAAGACAGTTTTATTTTGTTTAAAAAATAATACTCTTACATAGCCGGAATAGCCAATACGGCTTCTTCCGACATTGGATCTCCAATTACCGGATTTCCGCTTTTATCCCATTTGATCTGCTGCATTCTTGGCGATCTTTTTTCGCCGCAGCCTTCTCCCGGATTAGAATTAGCATGGTACAAAATCCAGTCTTCTTTACCGTTTGGCGATTTAAAAAACGAATTATGTCCCGGCGCATAAACTTTATTTTTATTGGATTGTACCAAAATAGGCTGATCTGATTTTACCCAAGCCGAAGCATCCAGTAAATTATCTTTTCCTGTAAAGGTTAAAAGTCCTAAACTATAATTGTCTGTCCAGCATCCGCTTGCAGAAAAAACTATAAAAACTTTATTTTTATGAGATAAAAATTGAGGGCCTTCATTTACATTGACCTGCGGCGGATTTACATCGTCATGCAATGCACCAAATAATTCCCAAGGATTTGACGGACTTGAAATTCGCACTCTGTCTCCATCAATTTGCGTTGGAGATTTCATTTTAGCGATGTAAATATTCTGCTGTCCGTTGGTGTCTCCTTCCCATCCTGACCAAATCATGTACAATTGTTTTTTGTAGGTGAACACATTTCCGTCAATTGCCCATTTATCAGTTTCGGCTGCAATTTTTCCTTTAAAAACCCATTCTCCTTCGATCGGATTTTTCGAATCATTTTCTAAAACATACATTCGGTGTGTATTATTAGAACCATTGTCCGCAGCAAAATACACGTACCATTTGTTGTTGATGAAATGAAATTCCGGCGCCCAGATTTCAGCAGAATAATCGGTGTTTTTAGGCGCAATCCAAATGGTTTTCTTTTCGGCATTTTTTAAATCCGCCAGATTTTTAGATTTTAAAAGCACCAAACGATCCTGCATGGTGTGCGTGTAGTAATAATAGCCATCATGATAAGTGCTGTACGGATCTGGTCCATAATCCAGAATAGGATTCGAAAAGGTTTGCTGCGCCGATGCAATATTGCCTGCGATACCAAACAGCATTAACAACAGTGTTTGTTTTAGTATGGATTTTTTTCTTTTCATAAATAACTTTTGGTGTTTTTTTGATCCATTGCTGGTCGTTTTTGGTTTTGGTTTTTAAGTTAGTTTATTCGATATGATTTTAAAAAATAACTTTTAAGAATTTCATTTGTATTATTAAAAATATAAGTAATATTGCAATCGCTCTATTGCTGTTTATTTTGAGTCCTTTCAAAATATTTTGCTTATTTTTCAACAATTCCATAATTTATATATTAAAAAAATATCAATTTAATTTTTGACCAAAGTAGCACACAGCTCACTTTATTTTTATCTCATTTTGTTTCACAATTGTGTTCAAATGGTTCAAATACCCTTTAAAAACAAGGCAAAAGCGAGATAAAAATCAAAATGAATGCTTGTGACACAAAAGGGGAAACTATTTTTATAAAAAATTAATAAAGACATATACATGCAGCGTTTTTTAAAACTTGGGACATTAACTTACTTTTTCTTTTTGTCTACTACCATTTTTAGTCAGGAATATTATTTTAAACACTATAAGGTCGAAAACGGAATGTCTAACAATACCGTTTTGGCTTCTATTCAGGACAAAGACGGATTTTTGTGGTTTGGTACCAAAGATGGTTTGAACCGTTTTGATGGTTATCATTTTAAAACCTTCCGAAGCGGCGCAGATCCTAAAACTTCCTTAGGCATAAACTACATTCAGTCACTGCATGAATTCAAAAATTATATTTGGGTAGGAACTGATAAAGGTTTGTATTCCTATGATAAAAAACTGGAAAAATTTACCTTTATAAACGAAGCGATCAACAATCGTATTAATGATATTGATAATGATTTAAAAAATAATTTGTGGTTTATTTCTATTGGAACATTAATCAAATATAATGTTGACACCAAAGAAACCAGAATGTTTGACGGCAGAAATTCCTTTTATGCCACTTCTATAACCTGCGATAAAAATGGTGTGATCTGGGTTTCATCTTACGATGATTTATACCGATATTCTGAAGCGACGCAGAGTTTTGATAAGATTAAGGTGCAAATGCCCAACAGTACTTTTTCAATCTCTGTTATTTATGCTTTAGATGCCAATTCTATTTTAATAGGAACCCGCGATCACGGAATTTACAAATATGATGTCGCAACCGGAAAAACAGCGCCTTTTATTAACGATGTCGAAAAACCGGTTTTTGTGCGTCAGTTTAAAAGAAATAAAAATGAATTGTGGATTGCCAGCGAATCTGGTGTTTATATTTATAATTTAAAAGATAAAACAACCCGAAATCTACGCAAAAGTCCGAGCGATCCTTACGCCATTTCAGACAATGCAGCGTATTGTATTACGATTGATAAAGAAAACGGTGTCTGGATCGGAACTTATTTTGGCGGTGTCAATTATCATCAAAAACAATACGATCAGTTTAAAAAATATTTCCCTCGAAAAAGTGAAAATGCCATTGTTGGAAGTGCCGTTCGGGAAATTCACAAAGACGATCAGGGGAATGTCTGGATTGGTACGGAAGATGCCGGAATCAACAAGTTTAATTTGCAGACTAAGAAATTTGTAAATTTTAAACCCGACGGAACAAAATCGGGACTTTCATTTTATAATATACACGGCGTTTTAACCCGAGGAAATAAAATCTGGATTGGAACTTTTGAGCACGGACTGGACGTTATGGACGCTGCAACCGGAAGGGTTATCAAACATTATGACCATACAACAAGCAGTTTTAAAAGTGATTTTATTGTTACGTTTTATGAAACTCCCGATAAGAAATTATACGTAGTAACGTCTGTTGGAATTTATTTGTATGATGAGAAAAATGACAGTTTTAAAATCTGTGATTATTTTTCAGAAAGCACACATTTTACCTGTATGTTTAACGACAAAGACGGGAATTTATGGGCGGGATCTTATCGCGACGGATTGTTTTATTACAATCCAAAAACGAAAGAAAAAGCAGTTTACAGACACGATTTTAAAGAGGATAAAAGTATCAGCAATGACTTTATTACTTCGATTTTTCAGGACAAGCAAAACAACCTTTGGATTGCAACCGAAAATGGTTTGAATTTATTTGATTTTAAAACGAAAGCATTCAAAAAATTCACGACTAAAGATGGTTTTTCGAGCAACGTAATCTATTCTATTTTACAAGATGAAAACCAGAATTTATGCATAACTACATCAAAAGGATTAGTCAAATTTAATTATAAAACAAAAGCGGTTAAAATCTTTACGACGGCAAACGGTTTATTGAGCGATCAGTTTAATTACAGCTCTGCTTTTAGGGATTCTAATGGCGATATGTATTTTGGGAACCTGAACGGGATGATTAGTTTTAATCCTAAAAATTTCAGCACTTACAAATACAATCCTCCTATTTTCATCACGGGACTTCAAATTAATAATCAGGATGTAATTGTAAATGATAAAGATTCTCCGCTTGACGAATCTGTTTCGTATATCAAGAAAATTACTTTAAAAAGTGACCAGTCCAATTTTAATATCGATTTTGCCTCGCTGAGTTATACCGCGCCTGAACTTACGCAATACTGGTATAAACTGGACGGAATCAGCGATGACTGGGTTTATCTGAATAAAAACAATAAAGTGTTTTTTACTGAACTTCCGTCTGGCAGTTATAAATTCAGGGTAAAATCGTTAAGCGCTGGCGGAATCTGGAGTAAAGAAGCTGTGGTAGAAATTACTATTTTACCGCCATTTTGGGCAAGCGGTTATGCTTTTTTCTTTTATTTTTTAATTATTGCGGGATGTCTTTACTGGCTTTTGCGTCGTTATCATCACATGAATATCAAGGAAAATAACCAGAAAATTGCAAACCTCAATAACGAGAAAGAGAAAGAAATTTATCATGCAAAGATTGAATTTTTTACTAATGTCGCACATGAAATACGAACGCCTTTAACACTGATTAAAAGTCCGTTAGAAAGCTTACTAAAAAGAACATACGAATCTCCGGAAATTATCCCGAATTTATCCATAATGGAGAAAAATACTTCTCGTTTATTGAATTTGGTGAATGAACTTCTGGACTTTAGAAAGACCGAAATGGAAGGTTTGGGATTGACTTTTGTGGAAACAAATATTTCATTATTAGTCAAACAATTACATTCGCAGTTTTCGCCTCTAATTGAAGAAAGAAATATTCATCTGGAATTAGAACTGGGAGAAAAAAACATCTACGCTTTTGTTGATGAAGAAGCGATTCGAAAAATCCTGACCAATTTAATCAGCAATGCCATTAAATATGCTAAAAAAGAAGTGATTATTACTTTGTTCAGAGATGAAGATTCACTGGAATTTATCGTTAAAAATGATGGTAATTTAATTCCGAAAAGTCTTAAAAGTAAAATTTTCGAACCTTTCTTTAGAATTTTAGGTTCTGAAACACAAACCGGAACCGGAATTGGATTATCTCTCGCCCACTCTTTGACAGAACTGCATAACGGAACTTTAAAACTGCAGTTTGTAGACGATTCGATGAATACGTTTGTTTTGCGACTGCCGCTGCGTCAGCAAAGCGAATTTCATTTGTATAAAGATTCAGCTGATACGGTAAAAGATAATGATGAAGAATTTGAAAATGAGATCACGGCTAAAAATGTAAAAACCCAAATCCTGATTGTGGAAGATAATCTGGAACTGCTCAATTTTATGAGTAAAGAATTGGGCAAAGAATATAAAATCTATAAAGCTGCAAACGGTGAAGAAGCCTTAAAGATTATTCACAATCAATCGATTCATATTGTGATCAGTGATATTACAATGCCAATAATGGACGGAATTGAATTGTGCAGCCGTATTAAATCTAATATTGAAACCAGTCATATTCCGGTGATTTTACTGACTGCTTTAAGTGCTATCCAAACTCGTATTAAAGGCCTCGAATCTGGAGCTGATGCTTATATTCCGAAACCATTTTCAATGGATTTTATATTGGCGCAAATCGATAATTTATTGTCAAACAGACGTCACGTTATGGAGTATTATGCGAGTTCTCCGTTATCACATTTAAAATCTATTGCCCATAATACCATCGACGAAGAATTTATTAAAAAACTGGATGATATTATCGATCAAAATATGGCCGACACGAACTTAAGTGTTGAATCTCTTGCCGATATTCTGCACATGAGCCGTTCGACTTTATACCGAAAAATTAAAGATATTTCCAACCTAAGTCCGAACGAACTGATTAATAACGCCCGCTTGAAAAAAGCCGCAGAATTATTGCTTTCCGGCAAATACAAAGTCTATGAAATCGCCGAAATAGTGGGCTATAATTCGCAGTCAAGCTTCAGCAGAAATTTCCAAAAAAGCTTCTCGATGTCGCCATCGGAGTTTATTAATGCAAACGAAAATTAATTGTTAATGGTTAATTATTAATGGTTAGTTGTTTTTTCATAATTAACAATTAACAATTAACCATTAACAATTAATAATTACTTCAAAATTGTTTCCTGAAGTTCTTCCAGCGTTTTTCCTTTGGTTTCCGGCATCATGAAAATGACAAAAAACAACTGGAAAACCATCATAATGGCGAAAATCAAAAACACGGCGGCTGCTCCAATCGTTGAGAATAAAAACGGAATCATCGATGGAATAATAGCAGCCAAAACCCAATGCGTGGAGGAACCAAATGCCTGACCGCTGGCTCTTAAATGGTTTGGAAATATTTCTGAAATAAAAACCCAAATCACCGCGCCCTGTCCTATTGCGTGTGAAGCTATAAATAAAAACAGAAAAATTGGAACCTGCAGACCTTCCCACTTAAAGAAAAATGCCGCTGCAACCAATCCTAAGGAAATTATATAGCCTATTGATCCTATGTACATCAAAATTTTTCTTCCTAAAACATCAATTAAAAAAACACCGAAAAGTGTAAATATTAAATTGGTTATTCCGATGCCTACGCTGCTCATTAAAGCGGCACTTTCGCCCAAACCTGCTTCTGCAAAAATTCTTGGAGCGTAATATAAAAAAGCATTTATACCCGAAAATTGATTGAATAAAGCGATCAAAAATGCTAATAGCAGCGGAAATCGGTATTTCTTTAGAAATATGGTTTCGCCTTTTTTATCGTCACTGTCGTTTCCCAAATGCATTTCGTGCAGTAAATCTTCAATTTTGGCTGTAGGATCTATTTTTTCTAAAACTGCTTTTGCTTCAGTAATTTTTGATTTTGATAACAGCCATCTTGGACTTTCAGGAATTGTAAATACCACAATCGTATAAAAAAATGCCGGAAAAGCCATTATTCCAATCATCCATCTCCAGGCATTTTCGCCTGCATCACGCAATAAATAATTAGATAAAAACGCCATTAAAATCCCAAAAACAATATTAAACTGATACAGCGAAACCAAACGTCCTCTGTCTTTTGCCGGAGCAATTTTAGAAACATAAGCCGGAGCCGCAATAGTTGATGCACCAATTCCCAATCCACCTAAAAATCTAAAGAAAGCAAAAGTCCACGGATCATTTGCCAATAAAGAACCTATCGCCGAAACGAGGAATAAAATACCAATCCAGATCAGCGTTTTTTTACGTCCTAATTTGTTCGTGGGAATTCCGCCAAAAACAGCACCCACAACCGTTCCCCAAAGTGCCATTGCCATGACAACAGAACCATGAAAAACATCAGATGTATGCCATAATTCCTGCAGTTTAGTATCTGCTCCAGAAATCACAACGGTATCAAAACCAAATAAAAAACCGGCCAATGCGGCGGTAACAGACCATAATAGTATTTTATTCATAATAAGTATTTGTTAGTATCATCCATATAAAAACTCACAAAAAACTATAGTAACTAAAAAAAATCACATAATTTTTTATCAAATGTATAAAAAATATTTTCAAATACTAAAACGTTTTAGTATTTTTATTGAATTATTAAATGTTTAATTTTTCAAAACCAAAAAATTGCTATTCAACAAAACTTAAAACTACTACCGCAAAATAAACCACATGAAAAAAACAATTATCATAGGCTTGTTAACCACAACATTTGCCTTGAATGCACAAGTCTACAAAGACCCCAAAGCGCCCGTTGAAGAACGGGTCAAAGATTTACTGGGACGCATGACGCTGGAGGAAAAAGTAAATTACATAAACGGTACCAACTGGATGTATACCAAAGAAATCAAACGGTTAGGAATTCCACAATTTAAAATGAGTGACGGGCCTGTAGGAACCAAATCGTACGGAAAAAGCACTGCCTACCCTGCCAGCGTAATGAATGCCGCTACATGGAATACCAGTTTGGTTTACGATCTGGGCGTTGCATTAGGAAGAGATTCACGTTCCAGAGGTATCAATTTTCTTTTGGGTCCCGGCGTAAATATCGCACGCGCGCCTATGACGGGACGTAACTTTGAATATTTGGGAGAAGATCCGTTTCTCTCAGCAGCGTTAGCCGTTAATTATATAAAAGGAGTTCAAAGTCAGCGTGTGGTGGCAACTGTAAAACATTTTGCTGCCAACAATCAGGAATACGATCGAAATTTTGTTTCTTCGGATATTGATGAACGAACCCTTCACGAAATTTATCTGCCTGCTTTTAAAGCCGCGGTACAAAAAGCAAAAGTCGGCGCGGTTATGAACAGTTATAACTTGTTAAACGGCGAACATACTTCGCAAAATGCACATTTGAATTTAGATATTCTAAAAAAAGACTGGAAATTCGACGGCATTTTAATGTCTGACTGGGGCGGCGTTCATGACGGAATTGCAGCATTTAAAAACGGAACAGACCTCGAAATGCCGGGCGATGAACATATGCTTCCAACATTACTTCTGCCCGCTTTAAAAAGTGGTGAACTTCAGGAAACAACTTTAAATGATAAGGTTTCACGAATTTTAAGAGTTTGTTTCAGCTACGGTTTTTTTGACCGAAAACAAACTGATGAAAGTATTCCGAAAGATGATCCTAAAAGTGCCAAAGCTGCTTTAAAAATAGCTCAGGAAGGAATTATTCTTCTAAAAAATGAGAATAACATTCTTCTTATCAATTTGGCAAAAACTAAAAAGATTGCTTTTATCGGACCAAACGCCAATTCATTTAATGCAGGCGGCGGAAGTTCTCAAACAGAACCTTTTCATTTTAGCTCCTATTATAACGGATTTAAAACTGCTGCAAAAAACAGCACTGTAACGTATGCAATGGGGATTCCGAGTTTGAATGCCTTGTCTGAACAATCTGTATTTTATTTAGAACCGGGTTCTCAAACTGTTGGTTTGAAAGCAGAATATTTCAATAATAAAGATTTATCAGGAATTCCGTTGGAAGTTAGAAATGATAAAATTGTCGATTTCTCATGGGTTCAGACTCCAAATGTTATCGGAATGGGTCAGGATAATTTTTCCGTAAGATGGACAGGCGTTATCAAACCAACAAAAACTGCTGTTTATAAATTTGCTGTTCGAGGCGATGACGGCTACAGACTGTTTATCAACGACAAAATTGTGCTGGATTATTGGAGCGATCACGGCCCTATTGAAAAAAATGCTGAACTTACTTTAAATGCTGATACAGAATACAAAGTAAGACTTGAATATTATGAAAATAGCGGAGACGCTTCCATAACATTTGCCTGGTTTGAACCAAAAGAAGAAAATTTCAACGAGGCCATAAAACTAGCTTCCGAAGCCGATATTGCTATTCTTTGCGTAGGTTTTAACCAGCAGATTGAACATGAAGGAGACGAAAGACCTTTTGAACTTCCGGAAGCTCAGGAAGAACTGATAAAAGTAGTTACAAAAGCAAATCCTAATACTATTGTGGTTTTAAATGCCGGAGGAAATGTGTATATGCAAAACTGGCTTCCAAGCATTAAAGGTCTGGTTCATACTTTTTATGCCGGGCAGGAAGGCGGTACAGCATTGGCTGAAATTTTACTGGGAAAAGTAAATCCGAGTGGAAAACTTCCGGTAAGTTTCGAAAAAAGCTGGAAAGACAATGCCACTTACAACAATTATTATGATACCGATAATGATAAAAGAGTGCAATATAAAGAAGGTATATTTGTAGGTTACAGGCATTATGATAAAAATAATATTGAACCGCAGTTTGCTTTTGGTTTTGGATTATCTTACACGAGTTTTCAATACAGCGATCTTAAAGTTTCCATACAGCAAAACGAGGGTAAAATATCTGCTAATGTTACTTTTAAGGTAAAAAGCACAGGGAATGCAGATGGCGCAGAAGCGGCACAATTATATGTTCGCGATATCATTTCTCCAGTCGAAAGACCTGTGAAAGAATTAAAAGGATTTAGCAAAATGTTTTTGAAAAAAGGGCAAACCAAAGAGTTCAAAATAACGCTGGACGAAAGTGCTTTTTCGTATTACAAAACAGCTCTAAAAGATTTTGGTTATGATGCAGGAGAGTTTGAAATTTTAATTGGTGCTTCATCAAAAGACATTCGATTAAAAGAAACTATTTCTTTAAATTAATAAACAGCATAATGATAACTAATGACCGAAATTTTAAATTTATGATGCCACCATTATTAAAAAATCAAGCTTCCAAAATTTTATTATTTTTAATTGTGATCCTGAACCAAAATTCAATTTTTGCCTTTCAAAAATTAGAACAAAACCTTTCTGCTCAGGATACTGCCAAAGTTCCGAAAGAAATTGAAGATCCGGAAAACATTGGCATAAATAAAGAAGCTGCTCATACAACCTTAATGCCTTATGCTTCACTTAAAGAAGCACTTGCAGCTAACCGATATGCTTCTACTTATAGTAAAAGTTTAAACGGAATGTGGAAATTCAACTGGGTCGACTGGCCGCAAAAACGTCCGGTAAACTTTTATAAAACAGATTATGATGTATCGAAATGGAAGGAAATAAAAGTCCCTTCAAACTGGCAGATTGAAGGTTACGGAACGCCTTATTACAGCAATTACAATTATATTTTTCAGAAAGACTTTCCAAAAGTTATGAGTACGCCGCCCGAAAAATTTACGGCGTTTCACGAAAGAAATCCTGTGGGAAGTTACCGCCGTGATTTTACTGTTCCCGAAAACTGGAAAGGAAGACGCATTTTAATCACTTTTGATGGTGTTGATGCCGGTTTCTTTATTTGGGCAAATGGTAAAAAAGTAGGTTATGGCGTAAACAGCCGTAATGCTGCAGAATTTGACTTAACGAAATATCTTGTTGCCGGAAAAAATACTCTTGCTGTTGAAGTATACCGTTTTACAACCGGAAGTTATTTAGAAGATCAGGATATGTGGCGATTGAGCGGAATTTTTAGAAATGTAACGCTTTGGAGTACACCGCAGCAGCATATTAGAGATTATTTCATCAAAACAAATCTGGATAAAAATTATAAAGATGCCGAAGTTATTGTTACTTCTAAGATTAAAAACTACGGAAATACAGCAACAAAACCCCGCTTAATTGAAGCTGTTCTTTACGATGGAGAAAATCCTGTGAGTAAAGCTGTTGGGAAGAAAAATATCCCGACTTTAAAACCGGGTCAGGAAATTACGGTTGATGTCGCTTTTCATGTCAGCAATCCTAAAAAATGGACTGCAGAAACGCCTTCTCTTTACACAACCGTCATCAATTTAAAAGAAGGAAAAAATACAATCGAAACCTTATCATCAAAAACAGGTTTTAGAAAAATTGAAATTAAAGGCAGATTGTTTACTGTAAATGGCACAGCAATAAAATTAAAAGGCGTTAATCGCCATGAAAACTGGCCGGACGACGGACACGCCGTTACAGAAGAGCAAATGATAAAAGATATTCTTTTAATCAAACAAGCCAACTGTAACCATGTGAGAACGAGCCATTATTCTAATGATCCGCGATGGTATGAATTATGCGATCAATATGGTCTTTATCTTGTTGCCGAAGCTAATGTTGAATGTCATGGCGCCATGAATGAATTTAATGATGAACCGCGAATGAAAGCGGCAATTGTTGATCGAAATGTGGCGAATACGGAAAATTTTAAAAATCATCCTTCAGTATTGATCTGGTCTTTGGGGAATGAAAACGGAACGGGCGGAGTAAACTTTAGAACGGCTTTAAGAACGATTAAAGAAATAGATCCAACCAGACCTACGCATTATGAAGGCTTTGGTATTGCGTTGAATAATCCGGCAGATATTGACAGCCAAATGTATACGGATGTTTTTAATTTAGAAAAACATGCTAATGATGCTTCTTTATCTAAACCATTTTATTTATGCGAATATGCGCATGCGATGTTTAATTCGATGGGATCTGTAGATATCTACAATGATTTATTTGATAAATATCCGGCTTTACTTGGCGGTGCTATCTGGGAATGGCAGGATCAGGGAATTTACAACAATCGTGATCCTAAACATCCTATAACGGCTTTTGGTGGTGGTTTTGGCGAATACCCAAACGATCAGTATTTTATTCATAAAGGCGTTGTTTTTTCCGATAGATCAATAAAACCCCATTATCCGGAATTAAAACATGCATATCAATGGATTTCGATTGTAGATAAAGACAGTAAAAATGGACTTTTCACGATTAAAAACCGTTACGAAACCAAGAACTTAAACAGTCTTACTGCTACATGGGAATTAACGCAAGACGGCAATTTAAGAGCTTCAGGGGATTTAAAAACGGGTTCTATTAATCCTGGTGAAGAAAAAGAGATCAAAATCCCTTTAGATATTTTGTATAAACCGGGTTCAGAATATTTTTTACGCATTTCATTTGCTCTTGCAGAAGATGAATTATGGGCAAATAAAGGTTATGAAGTAGCTTCACAGCAATTCGAACTTCCGGTTTATGTTCCGTCAATTTTACAACATATTGCAGAAGCAGATTTATCTGTAAAAAACAGTAAAAACTTTATTCAGCTTATTGGAAGTAATTTTAAAATTGAGTTTGATAAAAACAAAGGAACGTTTTCTAAAATTGAAAAAAACGGTAAAAATCTTTTGCAGGAAAATGGAGGGCCACTTTTGCATTTATGGCGCGCACCACACAGAAAAGACGATATGTGGGCTTATGAAAATTGGGATAAATATGGTTTACAAAAAATCAAATGGACAGCAACCAACATAAAAACACAAAAAATATCGAGCGGCAGTTTTGAAATCAAAGCGACTTTAACCGGAACGGGCAAAGAAAACTTTAAAGTAATACACAACGTTTTTTATACGATTAGCGGAAACGGTTCTATTAAAGTCACGAATGATGTGAGTTTTAATGATCCCAATTTGATTTTAGGCCGAATTGGTGTTCGTTTATTTTTAGATAAAGATTTAAACCAATTTGATTATTTAGGACGCGGGCCAATGGAAAATTATCCTGACCGCAAAAGCGGTTTTGATATTGGTCATTATTCCAGTTCTGTAAACGAACAATTAACGCCTTATGAAAAACCTATGGAAGCCGGAAATCATGAAGATGTACGCTGGGCAAATGTAAAATCTCAAAATGGCTTAGGCTTAACAATCAAACAAGGTGATGATTTACTGCAGGTTGCTGCGCTGCCCTACAGCGATGAAGAAATGGAAAATGTAGAATACAAAATAGATTTACCAAAAAGTAAAGGAACTGTTTTGTGTATTTCACATAAAACCTTGGGCGTTGGTTCGTGGGGATGCGGACCAAAACCTTTAGAACAATATTTGGTGTATGCCAAAGCAACTTCGTTTAATTATGAAATTGATTTGAATTCGAAATAAGAATTTAAATTCGTTAACCAGAAATAAAAAAAAAGCATTAGTAATCGTTACTAATGCTTTTTGTTTTAATAGAATCTAAAGTTTTTATTCTTCGGTAATTTTAAAAGAATAAGAACCGGATTTAAGTTGAATCACTTTATATATTCCTTCATTTGTAACATTGATATCTTTTGAATTACAAGTAAAAGTGCTGTTCTTATCTAAATAAAAACTCGCATTGGAGTTTGGTGGAACAATGACTTTGTACAGGATATTTTTATTTTCCCGTTTCCAGTTCGATACAATTTTGCCGTAAGGAGATGTATGTTCTGATTCAAAATATTCAAGTCCGTTGACAAAATTTGGTTTTAGTATAATATGCTTAAAACCCGGTGCATTTTCATCTGGAAAAATTCCGCCCAATCCTTTGTACATCCACGCTCCTATTTCTCCAAACATAATATGATTTAAAGATGCGTCGTTTTTTTCAACATGCAGCGGCCAGTTTTCATACAAAGTTGTAGCCCCGTTTTTTATCCAATAACCCCAAGACGGAAAATCTTCCTGAGAAGCAATTTTATACGCCGCATCGGCATAACCGTTTTCGCTTAACGCATTCAGTAAAGACTTCGTTCCTAATAAACCAACATCCAGATGAAAATTAGTTTCCTGTACTTTTTTATAAAGATTATCGGCTACTTTTTGTTTGAATTCATCAGGAACTAATCCCCAATAAAGCGGACCGGATAATTCGGTTTGTGTTCCGCTCGCATATAAGTTTGTTGACGGATTAAAAAACTGCTGATTGAATGCCGTTTTAATTTTTGCTGCTAATCTAAAATAGTGTTCGGCATCACTTGCTTTCCCTAAGAGTTTAGCCGTTTTGGCTAAAATCAAAGCATCTGCATAATAATACATTGTCGAAGTCAGCGGTTTAGAACTTTGGCTTTTAACGGGAACCCAATCGCCTAATCCCCAATCTGTAATACCTGTTGGATATTTTTTATCAATTAAATCTACATATTTTTTGATGTTGGGATACATTTTAGTCAGCAAACTGGAATCTCCGTAAAACTCATATATTTTCCACGGAATAATCGCAATCGAACTCGTCCAGTCCGGACCCGTTGCAAATTCATATCCAAAAGCTCCAGGATTTGGAACAATATTAGAAATTCCGCCGTCTGGCTGCTGCTCGTCCTGATGATCGGCGAGCCATTTTTCGTAAATCGTAATGCCGTCAAAATTATATAATCCGGTTTCTACATTGGTTTGTGCATCTCCTGTCCATCCGTTTTTTTCGCGCTGCGGACAATCGGTTGGATAACCAAATAAATTAGCGAGATAACTGCTGTTTGTAGCTTCCCAAATTTTATTAAACACTTTATTTGAAGTTTTTATTTTTCCGACAGAAGGAACGTCACTGTGCATTTCCAGAGCCAAAAGAGAATCATCATTTAATTTAAAAGGTTTATTTGAGGTAACTTCTACAAATTGAAATCCTTTGTAATTGAATTTTGGAGAAAAACTTTCATTAGAATTTCCTTTTGCAATATAAATATCCGTTTGAAAAGGATCTGAATTGTCTGTAGGACGATAATGTAAATCGATATTAGAAAGATCAACCATTCCGTTTTGATACAAACGTTCTGCATGTTTTATTCTGAAAATAGTTCCCGAAGCTGCATTTTTTATCGAAAAACGAACGGTTCCTGCAATATTTCTCGGAAATGAAAATACGGTTAAAGTATCATTTACCCGATTAATTTTTGTTGGTTTCAACTCAGCAGTAACCCGGATAGGATGCAATTGCTGAGAAACCAAATTTGTTGACGGTGCTTTTACAACTATTGCTTTATTCCAATTGCTGTCGTCAAAATCAGGTTTGTTCCAATTGCTGATTTCTTTACGGGCATCATAATGTTCGCCTGTGTAAATGCTGTTGAAAATTACTGGGCTGTCTGTTGTTTTCCATGTTTCATCGGTAACAATAGTTTCCGTTGTATTATCAGAATAGGTAATTCTGATGTTTACCAGACAACGTGGACGATTTCTCCAAATTGTTTTGTCAAAATGCCAAACGGCGGTCGATTGATGGTTGTACCAGCCATTTCCTAACAAAATTCCAAAAGCATTTTTTCCTTTTTGTAAATGTGATGTAATGTCTAAAGTGGCATATAAATTTCGGCTGTCAAATTTTGTAAACATTGGGTCGAGCATTCGGTTTCCAACTTTTTTTCCGTTTACATAAAACTCATATAATCCGGCTGTGGCAACATACGCACGTGCTGATTTTATGGTTTTTGCTGTAGAAATTTCTTTTCTGAAATATGGAGCGGGCTTGTAATTTATATCATGAGAATCTGAAATCC
Organism: Flavobacterium sp. FG68; assembly: GCF_057808895.1. Taxonomy (NCBI): domain Bacteria; kingdom Pseudomonadati; phylum Bacteroidota; class Flavobacteriia; order Flavobacteriales; family Flavobacteriaceae; genus Flavobacterium; species Flavobacterium sp. FG68. The sequence continues at coordinate 27,820 of NZ_JBMDIY010000009.1, read as the reverse complement.
AGCTTCCTTTCCAATCATTAGGCTGAAGCATCGCAGTTTCAAAACGCTGAATTTTTGAAATTTGCGTTTTGTTATTCTGATCCCAAATTTTTACTCTCCAGAAATAAGTGGTAAAAGATTTTAGGGATTCTCCTTTATAAGAGATTAAAATATCTGATGAAATTACTTTTCCTGTATTCCAAATGATTGCTTTTCCTTTGCTTAAAGCGATTGAATCTGTGGTTATTTCTATTTGATATGCAGTTTGATAAACATTATTCTTGTTACCGCTTAACTGCCAGGAAAATCTTGGTTCCTGAACATCAATTCCTAATGGATTTACCAAATGTTCGCATTTGAGATTTACAGGCGTTTGTGAATGGCCTGCGAAACTCATTAACAAAAAAAGGAAAAACAGATATAGCGTTTTATTGATTTTTTTATTCTGTATTATCATTAGGTTTTATTTTTTAATACGTTTTAAAGGTGTAGTCCCTAACGGAACAAAATAATTGCGGTAATTGATGTTTGCTACCGATATAAAATCCCTACGGGATAGAACACAATCGATTGAAATGTTTGCAAAAAATTATGCAACATTTTGTTGTTTTATCCCGTAGGGATTTTATATCGGTAGCAATAAGGGCAAACAGGTAGATTGTCCCGTTAGGGACTAAACAAATATCACAACGCAAATACAATTAAATTGGTTATATCCTTAAAAATTTACTTTGTTTTAAATCTCTTCCAAAACTGCAGCCCAGCCTCCATTTCTAACCATTTTGATTTTCAGGACATCATTTTTGCTGACTTCGGTACTTTTTTTCCTGTAATCCATTGCTTGATATCCGGCATTAATTCCGTCTTCAAATGAGGTTAATTTGTATTTTTTTGAAGTTAAAAAATCTAATTTTATTTCAAAAGAACGCTCTTTTTCAGTACTGTTTGTGATTCCGCCAATGAACCATTTTGTTCCTTTTCTTTTGGCTACAATGGCGTATTGTCCGGCGTTGGCTTCTAATGTTTTGGTTTCATCCCAGGTTGTTGGGACAGAAGTGATAAAATCGGTACATTCTTTTTCGCGATAATAAAGAGTTGGATTATCTGCCAGCATTTGCAAACCACTTTCAAACACTACAAATAAAGCCAGCTGATACGCTCTTGTTCCAATACTAGCAGAATTTGGTCTTTCAGATCGGTATACTTCCGGCTGCATGCTGATCATGGCGCCCGGCGTATAATCCATTGGGCCGACAGCATTTCGCATAAAAGGAAAATACAAACTGTTGTCTGGTTTACAACCGTCCATTTGCTCCATTCCTCTTACGCCCTCGTAAGAGATTAAATTTGGGTATTTATATTCTAAACCAGATGGTTTAAACGCGCCGTGAAAGTCTACAAAAATTTGATATTTAGCGGCTTCTTTTACTACTTTTTCATAATAATTCACCATTACTTGGTCGCTGCGATCCATAAAGTCAATTTTTACTCCGGCAATTCCCCATTCTTTAAAAGTTTTAAAAAGCTCCATGTTTTTTTCAACGGTAAGCCACGTAAGCCATAAAACTATACCTACTTTCTTTTCTTTTCCGTAGCGAATAAGTTCCTGAACATTTACGTTTGGATTTGGCGAATAGGGATCTTCTGTGCTATTTGCCCAGCCTTCATCCATAATGATATATTTTATACCAAATTTTGAGGCAAAATCAATGTAATACTTATACGTATCTAAATTATATCCTGAAACAAAATTAACATCCGGGCCATACGGAGTTGCGCCATTCCACCATTCCCAGCTGGCTTGTCCGGGTTTTATCCATGAAACGTCTTTTAGTTCGCTTTTTGGAGCGAGTTTCAAGGTCATTGTATTTTCTATCAGTTGTTTGTCATTTTTTGTAATTACAAAATAACGCCACGGCAAATTTCTTGTTCCTTGTGTTTTGGCTATGTAATTGGCTTCTTTTAAAACTTTAAGGCTTCGGTCGCCGTCTGGGCCAAATTCTAAAGGTGTTTTTGGGAAAGTCGATACAACGCCACTTCCTGTGCCTTTTAAAAACATTCCTGCATAATCAGAAAGATCAGATTCGCTTATTAGGATTTTGTATTGTTTTTTGGTATCAACTAAAATGGGAAGCGTTGACATTTTATCTGAAGGTTTCCAATCTTTAACTGTCGTTTGTGAATAGGCTTCTTCATAAGAAGTTTTAAAATTTCCTGTCTGCTGTAAATGCAGTACATAATCGTCTGGGAAATTAACTGCAAAATCCTCATTTACTACTTCAATTTCGCCTTTTTTCGCGGTTATAAACCGATAAGCAATTCCTTCATCAAAAGCCCTGAATTCTACGGAATAGTTTCCTTTAAAATTCAGCAATAAGTAATTATAATTATCAGAAACAGATGAAAATTTCAGCGGAACTACGGGTTTAATTTCTTCTTTTATTTTTCCTGTTTTGCTTCCGCTTAATTTTGGATTTGTACCTAAAGTTTCATCTTTGAGAATTAAAGCCAAATGATTTTTTGAGGTTAAAACTTCTTTTCCTGCTGCAATTGAATAATAAATTTTATCACTCAAATTAATCGAAACTTTTAGTTCGCCATTTGGCGACGCAACTTCAAAATTAGTTTGCTGCGAATGCACATTTGAAATTCCCAAAAGCAATAATAAGCATGTAAATAATTTTATATTTTTCATAAAAAACGTTTTTATATGAATAACGTCCCACAAAAATGGGACGTTATCTCTTATTTATAAAATGCTGTTATTTTGTTGTAAGTTGTATTTCACCACCATTTTTAAACAAATCGTGAGAGATAAAATAGCCGTCTATTTTATATCCGTTTACTTTTATCGTTTCCAGATTTCTTTTTCCATTCGGATTTTTAATGGTTACTTTTTTGCCTGCCGGCGTTGTCCACGAAACTTCTTTAAAAATAGGAACAGTTACAATATATTCAGGATCGGCAGGAGATAACGGGTAAAGTCCCAGTGCTCCAAACACATACCACGAAGACATTTCGCCCGCATCATCCATACCGCTCATGGCCAGTTTTTCAGGGCCAATTCCGTACATTGTTTCTAATATTTCGTCTATTCGTTGCTGTGATTTTTCTGGCTTGTTTACAAAATAATAGGAAAATGGAGCTTCGTGATCCGGCTGATTTCCGTGACAATACTGTCCGATAAAACCAGAAATGTTCCAGGCGATATAATTTGGGTTCCAGGGTTTTGTAAACAATTCGTCGAGTTTTGCTTCAAAAGGTTTTGCGCCTCCGTAAAGCTTTACTAATCCCGGCATATCATGTGGCGTAAAAAAGGAAACCTGCCATGCATTTGCTTCTCTGTACATGTATTCATAATATGGAAACTCCGGATTAAATGGTGTAACCCATGAACCATCTGCCAGTTTTCCTCTCATAAAAGTAGTCGATTTATCGAATACGTTTGCATAATTTTTAGAACGTTTTACCAGATCATTGTAATGTTCTGTATCGTTTAGTTCTTTGGCTAATAAGGAAAGCGCGTGATCGTCGTAAGCATATTCTAACGTTTTTGTAACGCCGGCATTTGCTACGGTTTCTATCTTTGGATCTTTAATATCTTGTTCCGGCACATATCCTTTGGCAATATATTCTGCAATATGAGGTCTTATTCCGCCTTCTTTATAAGCGTTATTCAGCAATAATTCGTATGCTTTTTTAACATCGTAATTTCTGATTCCTCTCATGTACGAACCTGCAATAAAAGATGCGGCGTGATCTCCGTGAAAAAATGTTGGAATAAATCCTTTAATTTCTCCTTCGTTGATAATTGAACTGATTACATCGCTGGTAACTTCCGGAGAAAAAATACTTAATAAAACGAGTTTATTTCTGTAATCGTCCCATAATGAAGGAAGTGTGTAATAATGGTAATTTTCTTTTCTTACTTTTCCTGCTTCGTCGATAAATTGTCCGTTTACGTCGCTTCTTAAGGCAGGCCATAAAAAGGATCTGTACAACATGCTGTAAAACATTACATTTTGCTGCTCTGTTCCGCCTTTTACCTGAATTTTAGAAAGCAGGTTTTCCCATTGTGTGCTTCCTTCTTCAAAAATTTTGGTCAGGGTTTTATCTCCAACTTCAGCTTTTAAATTTTCTTTTGCATTTTCTACGCTCACAAATGATAAAGCTATTTTTACTGTTACGGGTTTTGTGTCACCGTCTTTAATGTTTACCAATGCATAACCGTTGCTTTTAGCGATATCTTTGATATCTACTTTATCAATTGGGCTGCTTAAAGTGGCGTAGAAATATATTTTTTCGCCTCCGGTTCTTTGAAAACCGTTTACGGCATTTGATCCTTCTTGTTTAATCTGCCAGTCGTCTACGTGATTATTGGCTCTTCCTAAATCAAAAAGTACTTTTCGTCCTTTGTTGTTTTTAAAAGTATATTCGTGAATACCACAGCGCAATGTTGAAGTTAATTTTACCTGTACATTATAGTCTTTTAAATAGACTTCATAATACGCAGGACTTCCTTTTTCCTGATCGTGGCTAAACGATGATTTGTATGGAAATGACGCTCCTTCTGAAACAGGCAAAAGCGGAATATGGCATAAATTCCAATGTCCTTTATTGGTATGTGTAAATCCTAAAATTTCGGTGTCTTCGTATTCATATCCTGCACCCGATCTGTATTTTGTCATTGGACTTAACTGAACCATTGCATTGGGAACTGATGAACCCGGAAAAACCAATCCTGCCCATACGCGCATATCTGCAGGCGGAGTGTAGCCAATTATTTTGGTATCTAATAAAGGTGCAGTTCCTATAAACGGATTTACCAAAGCTGTATATTTTCCTTTTGCAAGTCCGCCGCCCGGTTTTTGTGCCGCCGCATTATAGCCAAAAAATGATATGGAAAGGGCTGCAAGAACGATATTCTTGTTGAATTTTATCATTTTATATAAAATTAAAACGTTTTACAAATAAGTTATAGCTCCAGTAATTTTGGATTTTTTTGATACGTATCCCATAATAATTCACCAAATAAGGTATTTGTCCAGGCAAACCATGATCTGGTGAAATTTTTAGCGTCGTCTTTATGAAAAGATTCGTGCATAAAACCAGTATCTCCGTGTGATGCTTTTAACTTTTTGATACATTCTTTGATTTCATTTTGGTCTGATGTTGTGTAAGCTCTCATAACCAATGACATTGGCCAGATCATATCCATACCTACGTGCGGACCTCCTATTCCTTCGGCTACTTTTCCTTTAAAGAAAAACGGATTGTCTTCTGAAAGGACAAATTTTCTTGTGTTTTGATAAATTGGATCGTTTACATCAATGGCGTCTAAATACGGAAGGCTTAATAAACTTGGCACATTGGAATCATCCATCAATAAATGACCGCCAAAACCGTCTACTTCAAATGCAAAAATATCGCCGTATTTTGGGTGTTTTACAACTCCGTATTCTTTAATTGCTTTGTCTACTTCCTGAGCTAATGCTCTTAATTCCTGTGCAGTTGCTGTATCTTTTTTAATGGATTCCAACATTTCTGCAGCTTGTTTCATACTGGCTACAATAAAAAAGTTTGAAGGAATCAGAAAAGAAAAAACGGTTGCATCGTCACTTGGTCTAAATGCCGAACACACTAAACCAACTGGTTTCACCGGATATCCGTAACCTTTTAATGGTCTCGTATCTGTTGCAAATTGTGTAGTTCTTTGAAACGTGTATGGATTTTTTCCGTCTTTTTGCTGTTGCTCTTTAAATACTTTTAGTGTTGTTTTAATGGCTTTTACCCAATTTTCATCAAATGGTGATGTGTCTCCGGTATTTTTCCAATAATTATAAGCCAATCTAATTGGGTAGCAAAGTGAATCTATTTCATACTTTCTTTCGTGAACTCCGGGTTTCATATCAGTGTGATCTGTTGTCCACTCCCCTTTTTTGTTGGGATCGTTATAAAATGCATTCGCATACGGATCTTTCAGGATATATTCAGTTTGTCTGTTTATGACACCTGCAATCAGGTTTTTCAGTTTTGTATCTTTTCCTGCAAAAGCCATATAAGGCCATACTTGCGCAGAACTATCTCTAAGCCACATAGCATCTATATCTCCGGTAATTACATAGGTATCTGGCCTTCCGTTTTTTTGAGAAAATGTTACTGTGGTGTCAAGTGTATTTGGGAAACAGTTATTAAATAACCAGCCTAGTTCTTTGTCTTTTACATTCTTTTGAAATTCTGCGATTGTTTTTTCTATAAAATCACTTTCAAAATTCCTTTTACCTTTTGCAACCCTCACAATAGGGAAATCTTTGACCATTTTAGTTCCTGCAATAATTTCCATTGGATCGATAAGGGCTAAACTGCCAAATAATGCCGCGTTTTGGATAAATTTTCTTCTTTGCATTTGTTGTATATTTTAAAATTATAAAGGTCAAAACCTTTTATTATTCGTTTGTTAATGAGTATGGAACGTCTTCTTTACTGGTTCCTCTGTTTAAATTTGGCGATGTGGACATGTCAAAATCTAGTGTTGCCCCATTCATTAATTCAGAATGGCTTAACCAGTTTTTTGTGTATGATTTTCCATTGAATTTCATGTCTTTAATGTATCTGTTTTGATCGCTGTTTTCCGGTGCATTGATTTCTATTTTCTTTCCGTTCTCCAATTCAATAGTTACTTTTTTGAACAATGGCGCTCCAACAACATATTGATCTGAAGCGGGAGTAACGGGATAAAAACCTAAAGAAGAAAATACATACCAGGCCGAAGTTTGTCCGTTATCTTCGTCTCCGCAATAGCCATCTGGCGCTGCGTGGTACATTCTGTTCATGGTTTCTCTTACCCAATATTGTGCTTTCCAAGGTTCTGATGCATAATTGTACAGATAAATCATGTGCTGAATAGGCTGATTTCCATGTGCATATTGTCCCATATTTACAATCTGCATTTCTCGCATTTCATGAATTACTCCGCCTGTAAAATTTGACGTTGCAAAAACAGGAGGCGCAGAAAATACTTTGTCTAATTGTGAAACAAATACCTGATTTCCGCCCATTAAATTAATTAAACCTTGTACGTCGTGAAAAACAGACCATGAATAATGCCAGCTGTTTCCTTCTGTAAATCCGTTAAACCATTGAAAAGGATCAAAAGGCTCCATGAATTTTCCGTCGCTGTTTTTTGGATGCATTAAATTGTATTTTGGATCAAAAAGGTTTTTATAATTTAAACTTCTCTTTTTATACAAATCAATTTCTGACTGCGGTTTGTTCAGGGCTTTCGCCAATTGATAAATCGCAAAATCATCGTATGCATATTCTAATGTTCTGGCGGCACTTTCGTTTACAACATCCTGCGGTACATAACCTAAAGTATTATAAGAATCTACTCCTGCACGTCCAACTGCTCGCAGCGGTCCGGCATTATTAGCGCCATGAATTACGGCTTTGTATAAATTTTCGATGTCGTATTTATTTCCTTTTCCGCTTTTTAAATAAGCTTCAGATACGATTGATGCGGAGTTGTTTCCCACCATAATGTCTCGTAATCCGGGACTTGACCATTCCGGCAGCCATCCGCTTTCGTTGTATGCGTTTGAAAGTCCTTCCTGCATTTGTCCATTTAATTCTGGATACATTAAATTTAAGAAAGGATATAAGGCTCTAAAAGTATCCCAGAAACCGGTATCGACAAACATATAACCGGGCAAAACTTTTCCGTTGTAAGGGCTGTAATGCACTGGTTTTTTGTTTTTATCAAATTCGAAAAATTTTCTTGGAAAATGAAGCGATCTGTACAAACAAGAATAAAAAGTTCCCATTTGGTCTTGTGTTCCGCCTTCTACTTTTATTCGGCTTAATTCTTTGTTCCAGGTTTGTTTTCCTTTTTCTTTAAGTTCGTCAAAATCGTCTTTTCCAATTTCTTTCAGGTTTCGTTCTGCTTGTTCGTAACTTATAAATGACGAGGCTACCTGCGCGTTTACTTTTTCTCCGGCTTTTGTTTTAAAACCAATTACAGCTCCGGCATGATCGGCCTGCATTTCGAGTGCATTTCCTAAAATATCACCGTTGAATGTAGAATTCAGTTCAAAATCTTTATCAAAAATGATAACAAAATAGTTCTTGAAATTTAACGGAACTCCGCCGCTATTTTTAGTGGTGAAACCGATAATTTTTCTTTCTGACGGAATTATTTTTACATACGATCCTTTATCAAAAGCATCAATAATAACATACGATTTATCTGTTTCGGGAAATGTAAACCTAAATCTGGCTGCTCTTTCGGTTGGCGTGATTTCAGTTGTAACATTATGATCTGCCAAATAAACGCTGTAATAATACGGCGTTACGATTTCTGCTTTATGCGAAAACCAGCTTTGTCTTTCTTCTTCTTTAAATTTCAGTGCTCCGGTTACGGGCATTATCGAAAACTGACCGTAATCATTCATCCACGGCGAAGGCTGATGGGTTTGTTTGAAACCTTTTATTCTGCTTGATTTATAGGTATACGCCCATCCATCGCCCATTCCGGCAGTTTGTGGTGTCCAGAAATTCATTCCCCACGGCATTGCAATGGCAGGATACGTATTTCCGTTTGAAACTCCGTAATCAGAATCTGTTCCTATTAATGGATTTACCCAATCTACAGGAGGTTTAGATTCGCATACTGTTACATTTTGCGCATTGATTTGAGTAAAAACAAGTAACGCAAATAAGCTAAAAAGTTTATATCTGTCTTTTATCAAAACTTAATTATTAATAGCGTTAATGACTTCTTTGTTTATTTTGCTTACTTCAGAAAAATTCATTTTATCGACTTTACGATCGTAGGTCATGAAACCGTTTACTTCGCCTTCAACATCTGTTGTCTGGGTGTAAACTGCTGCCGAAAAACCAACTTTTGCTAATATTTTTAATTGTTCTGCGTATTCTCTGTATTTGGCTGTTGTTTCGTCATTATTTTTAAACTGAGTATATCCCCAGTTTTTATCTGTCTGCCATAAATGTCCGGTAACGGGAAGACCAATTCCGCCATATTCTCCTAAAACTGTAATTCTGCGTGCGTCATACAATTTCAAATTTGGTTCAGGATAATGGTGAATGTCTAACATATCTCCGGTTTGGAAATGGTTTCCGCCGCTTGATGAGTTTACTAATCTGCTTGAATCATGATTTTTTGTCCATTCTGTAATTTCAACGGTTTTAAATTGTCCCCACGCTTCGTTAAACGGAACCCAGACTACAATACTTGGATAAGAATACAAATGATCCATTATTTCTCGCCATTCTTTTTTATATGTTTCTTCAGATTGTGCTGTTCTTTTTAGTTCTGTTCCTTCAAAATATTTATGCATTTGCCAGATTGGGCCGTCATCACCGTTTGGCATATCCTGCCATACTAAAAATCCCATTCTGTCGCAATGTGTGTACCATCTTGCCGGTTCTACTTTTACGTGTTTGCGGATCATGTTAAAACCTAATTCTTTTGTTCTGACAAGATCGTATTTTAAAGCTTCGTCTGTTGGTGCGGTATATAATCCGTCAGGCCACCATCCCTGATCCAGAGGGCCAAACTGAAAACAGTCTTTGTTGTTCAGCTGGATTCTCACGATACCTTTATCATCTCTTTTTGAAGAAATTTTACGCATTGCAAAATAGCTTTTCACTTCGTCGGTTACTTTGCTTCCGCTGAATAGTTTTACTTTTATATCATATAAAAATGGAGAATCCGGTGACCATAATTTTGGGTTGTTCACTACAATATCTAGCGGCTGACCTGCAACTGCTTTTTCTGTGGCAATTGTTTTTGTTCCGTCTAATACTGTAATTTCAACAACATCGCCTGCTGAAGTTCCTTCTACTTCCGCATTGATATTGATGGTATTGCGGTCAATATCTGGTGTTGTTCTTAAATTGGTAATGTGTTTTTTGCTAACGGGTTCCAACCAAACGGTCTGCCAAATTCCGGTTACAGGCGTGTACCAGATACTTTCGGGATTTTTAACTTGTTTTCCTCTTGGCTGTGTTCCGTCGCTTGTTGGGTCCCAAACTTTTACAACCAGTTTTTGAGATTTTCCATTTAGGAATGGTGTTATATTAAAACTAAAAGGAACATATCCGCCGGTATGCGTTCCAATTTTTACGTTGTTAATCCAAACTTCTGTTTTCCAGTCTACGGCTCCAAAATGCAGTAAAATGTCTTTACTTTTCCAGTTGCTGTCTATTGTAAAATTAGTTTCGTACCATAATTCGTTTTCTGATCCTACCTTTTTCATTACGCCCGAAAGGCTTGATTCAACAGCAAAAGGAACGAGTATTTTTCCTTCGTAGCCTTTTGGCGCTGTTTGTCCTGCGGGTTGTATGGTGTAGTTCCATAAACCATTAAGGTTTTTCCATTGGTTCCTTTCCATTATCGGACGGGGATATTCAGGAAGCGGATTGTTTGGGTCTACCTGCTCTGCCCATTTTGTTTTGATTTTATCTCCTTGTGGTTTCCATTGTGCAAAGGATGCAAGGTTTACCAAAAGAAAACATATAATTGTGATTTTATTCTTCATTATAATATTTTATTTTTTTGAAATTGCAGAACTGCTTTTCTGTTAAATGGCTAAATAGTATAAAACCTGAAGGCTGTTTATTTCCTTCAGGTGTTACAAAAATTACTAACAAATACTAACTTACTAATTAATCAAAAAAGCCATCTTTATCCAGCTTGGCAGCTGCTTCTATTAACATTACACCGCTCAGCTGAGTCGTTAAATCAACGCTTCCTCCTGCTGATGGTGCTACTTTCCAGTTGTTTCCGGAAAGCATTGTAGGTCTTAAAATTCCTTTTTTATAGAATGTCTCTGCATTAAATTTCAGAAATGAGGCAAATTTTTCTGTATCTGTAGAGTTGATGGTTGACTGTTCTATAAGTTCTGTAAAATAGCGTACTAAAATACCTTTAAACAATCCTCCGTCGCCTTGTCCTTCGTCTCTCAAAAGTCCTTCTGAAAGTAATTTTGGATTGGTTAAAACATTTCTTCCGGATTTTACGGCATCGTCAAGATAAGTCTGCTCATTTGTGGCTTTGTACAATCTTAAACCTGCTCCAATCCATGTTCCCATGTTATAGGTAAAAACCCAGTCTTTGTTGGTTACAACTGCTCCGTTTACTTCTGAAATATTATCCCAAACTGCTCCCGAAACCGGATCAACTAAATTGCTTTTCTGCCATGCATAAATTTTCTTTGCCCAAACTAAATCATCCGGATCATTATCTATTTCATATAATCTTAGGGCAAGAATTACGGCCGGACCATTTGATACGGCATTCTTTTGTTTTGGTGTATCTTGTTTCCAGGTAATTCCTCCTCCAAAAACATCACTCCAGCTTAGTTTTATTCTTTCCCATAAAAAGTCTGCTACGTCTTTGTATTCCTGATCATTTGTTGCATTGTAAGCACGAACGCAGGCATTAGCAAGCCAAAGCATATCATCATTAAAAACATTATTGTAGGTATTATTTCCGTTTTTAATTTTGATTCCTTGTACCAAAGCTTTCATTTTGGTTTTATAATTGTCATTCCCGGTTCTTAAATAACCGTCTACCAAAACATCCAGAACGTGTGCATTTGGCCAATAATTGAATGTACTGTTTCCGGCATTGTTTTGTACAAATGTCCCGTTTGATCCCAGGTAATTATTGTAAGTTGAAAGCTGTAAAGAATCGGCTGTCTGAGCCCATGTATATTTAAATTCAGGGCCTGTTTGTCCGTTTGGGTCACGCAGCGGAATTGCTTCATCATCACAAGAGACAGACAATAACCCAAATCCTACTACGCAAAGCAATAAGACCGTATAACGTGTTGAAAATAATTTTTTCATGATATATTTCATTTGATAAAAACGTCTCTTAAAAACATCTTTTTAAGAGACGTTTGGGTTATTTATAGAATTGTGAAACTGTGTGTGTATGCTGGTGAAGCTGCACTGAAATTAATTTCTGCATTTACATTAGCATTGTCTACTGCTGAAGCAAATTTGAAACAGTTGTTCCAGAAATCACTTGTTACCGGAACCATGTACCAGAATGATGCTGCTGTATTTGCATCAGGTCTGTTGTTGTCCCCGTTTATACTTCCGTACCATTCTTCGGTTGTAGCAGCACCGTTTACCACTGTAAATTTGAATTTGTAACGCTCATCTCTACCCCAGGATTCTTGTTTGAAAGAAATGTGTTTGTTAGCTGCTTTCCAGATTCCGCCGCCTGCGTAAGTATATTCAAAAAGATATTGGCTAAGTGGAGGGAACCATAATTCGATTTTCTTAATCTCTGTCATCGTTGTTACTCCTGTACTAAAGTCAAGTACAATTTTATACACTTTTGCATCTCCAGTAACAGTGGTTTCACCATTTTCTTTTAATTTTCCGTTATCAACATAGTAAACTACCGGAGTACCATTTTTTGTTGTAATGAATTTGTAAGTACCTGCACTTAACTTCGTGTAAATTTCAAATTTTGTTGTTCCTACTTTTTTGAAAGCCTGAGCATTTGCAACTGTTGTTCCGTTTTCAGAACCTGTTCCTGTAATAAACAACTGATCTGGAGTTGGGAATCCGCTTGCTGTAAGTACTTCGAAAATACCAGATGCTGCTGATTTTTGAACATTAATTCCTTTAGACGAATGAACTGTCCATTTTAATTTCCCGACAGCTTCAGTTGGAATACCTGCTAATCCTGCAATTTTATTCAAATCTGAAAAAGAAAGCGTTAGTGTTTTTTGAAATCCGTTACCATCAGATGGCATTGTGTAAACTGGTTTAGAGAAATCTCCGTTTTCTTTATCAAAAACCACATCATAAAGTACAACTCCGTTGTCTTCTGCTTTAGCCGCTTCCCATTCAAAAACGGCAGAACTTTGTGCGTTAAGATCAAAGAACTTATTATTTGCTGGTGAATAAAGAGTATTTACTGCGCTTACATTGGTATGACTCATTTCGTCATTATCGCAGCTTACAAGAAATACTGTACACAGTATTAATACTAATTTTGAATATATATTTTTCATGTTTTTTATTTTAGGTTGTTAGTTAGTTTTTTACCAGTTTGGATTTTGAGATAAATTGGTGTTAATCAAACGTTCGTCTCTTGGTATTGGCCATAAATAATGTTTTCCGGGATCAAAAGTTCTTAAGTTCACTCTTAAGTAACCATTGTCTACAGATGACACACCAAATTTGGCTCCGTGTGCATATCCGTTTAAAACATTTTCGGCAATTTTCCATCTTCTGATATCAAAGATTCTTAAGCCTTCCATTCCAAATTCTGTACGACGCTCGTTTCTTATTACTTCTTTAAGTCCGGCTTGTCCTAATGTACCATTATAATTTAAAGCTGCTGCATCTGTAAAACCTGCACGAGATCGAATTGGTTTAATAGTCTGATCCCAAACTGTGCTGGTCATTTGGCTTAACTCATTTTTAGCTTCTGCATACATCAATAAAACATCTGCATATCTAAACAACATTAAATTTATTCCTGATTTTAAATCAGTTCCATGTTGTACATCGTAATATTTACGTGTAAAATAACCTGTTGGTGTTGAAGATGATCCTTGTGCAAATTCATCCGGATGCTCATTTGTTGGAGAAGATCCCGGTTTGATGTAAATAATGTGTGAACTTCCATCAGCTTCTTTCCAGTTGTATTGATCGTAAACTACTGTATAAGTAAGTCTTGGATCTCTGTTTACATAAGGATTATTTTCATTGTATCCTGAACCTGTTTCGTTGATTTTTTTTCCGTTAAGCATTAAATAACTGTCTACTAATTCCTGTGTTGGAGCAAGGGCATTTAATCTTGAACCTGCAGAAATTGGTGCCATATCAAAAAATTCACCCCACGTTCTGTCTATTGGTACATATTGTAAACTCAAAATATCTTCGCTGTTGTACTCATTTTGCTGTTGAAAAAGACCTTCATAAGAAGGGAACAAACTGTATGTTCCGTAAGTATTTGTTAAAAACGGCTCTAATGTCTGCACTACTTCCTGCCATTTTCCTTCGTATAAAAGTACTCTTGCTTTTAAGGCTACAGCAGCTCCCATTGTGATTTTTCCTCTGTCTGCAGTGGCAAGCTGTGTGTTTTTTGGCAATGCCGGAATGACAGCATTCAATTCATCTAATACAAACTGAATCACTTCTGCATGCGACGTTCTCGAAATTGTAGTTGCTTCTGTAAGAGACGGATCTTTTTGTAAAAGAGGAATATCTCCAAACCAGGTTGTTAATTGAAAATGCTGAAACGCTCTTATAAAACGAGCTTCTGCTTTCATTCTTGTAATTACTCCCGGATCTGCATTTGGTACTCTGTCAATATTTTCTAATAAAAGATTACAGGATTTAATTCCGCCGTATCTGTCGTTCCATTCTTCTTTTATTCTTCCTAAAGATGGATCGTAAAGTCCTGCTCCAATAGATGCTGCACCTGCATTATCACCTCTTCCGTTGTAGGCATTATCAGAAAGTGCTTCGTTATAAAAGAAATACTGGCTTTTTTGCATTTGCGAATAAGCTGTATTCAACATCAATTGTGCTTTTTCTACGCTTGTCCAGTAATTAGAATCTGTAAATCGATCTTCTGGTGCAAGATCAAGATCTTCGCAGCTTACCAGTAGTAAGAATACTAATGGTATGAATTTTATGTGTTTAAATATATTTTTCATTTTGATTTTTTTTAAAAACTGATATCAATACCCATTCCGTAATACACCTGCGTTGGATAAGCTCTTCCGCTGTTAGCTCCTGAAGTCGACATGCTGTTGTTGAATTCTGAAAGTTCAGGATCAACAAATTTTACTTTAGATAAGGTAAGCAGGTTTTGTCCTGAAATGTAAACACGGAATGCACTCATTCCTAAACTGCTTGCAACGTCATTTGATAATGAATATCCTATCTGTACATTTTTCAGCCTTGCATAGGCACCGTCATACAAATACATATCAGAACCTCTTCTGAAATTGTTTGTATTAGACTGTGTACCGTTGTTTGCCAGTCTTGGATATCTTGCATCAGGATTTTGCGGAGTCCAGTAATCTAATTGGTGTGTGTACATTGTCATACCATAATTGTAGTGAAATGGCTCTACAAGCTCACCTCTAATCATCATGGTTCTTTTTCCAACTCCTTGTATAAAAATGCTTAAATCAAAATTCTTGTAATCTATATTGTATGTAGCTCCGTATGTGTATCTTGGAAAAGGATTACCAAAGATAAATTTATCATTGTCATCGATTTTTCCGTCTTTGTTTAAATCTACATAACGATTGTCTCCTGGATGTACTGTAATTCCGGCCGGAACTGCTGCTCCCTGAATTTCTTCAACATTTTGGAAATAGCCGTCTCTTTTTAAACCAACGTATGAATTGAAAGGAAGTCCTTCACGAAGAATAACCTGAAGTTCCTCAACTCCTGTTAGTTTTTCTTGTCCGTTGTTGTAATCCAGAACTTTGTTTTTAGAGTCTCCAATATTTACAGTCAAACTTTGGTTTACTTGTTTTCCTTTATGTCTGTAAGTAGCGCTAAATTCCCATCCTCGGTTTCCTACTTTGGCAGCGTTAAAGTCTGGAAGTGATGTTCCGTAAACTCCTGGTACCTGCGGCGGAACAAGAATATCTGATGTTACTTTATCAAAGAAATCGAATGAAACGGATAATGCTCCTTTAAAGAAATCTGCATCAAGTCCGGCATTAAACGTTGCTGCTTTTTCCCATTGAAGATCAGCGTTTGCAAAGTTAAATCCTGCACCGCTTACAGGTTTGTTGTCAAATCCGTAACCGTTTTGGAAAGAAAAATACGTTGTTTGATATTGGTAATTGTTTACGTTTTGATTTCCTACAAGTCCATAAGAAGATCTCAATTTAATATTACCAACTTTATTGCTGTAGTTTTCCATGAAACCTTCTTTAGTTAAAGCATAACCAATTGTGGCAGATGGAAAGAATCCCCAGCGAATTTCTTTTCTAAATTTTGATGAACCATCATATCTAAAACTGAATTCAGCAAAATATTTATCGTTGTAATCGTAAGAAGCACGTCCGAAAAGAGAATTAAGGCTGTTTTTAGGAGAAGCCGGATTCTTGTTTGGGTCACTTCCGTTTGAGTTATAAGAATCCTGTCCAATAACAGTTTCACTCGTTGGCGTTCCTAAATCAGGATCTGTAAATTTCTTGTAAATACCAATTCGTCTTTCTGAATGATTTTCGTTTGAAACCCCAATTAAAGCAGCTACATTATGATTTCCAAACGCTTTGTTGTACTCTACCATAAACTGCGTATTCAGGTCAAGCGCTTTTGTAGTTTCATCTCTGGTATCACGATCTGCACCATAAACTCCCTGCGGAGAAAACTGCACTTTTTTCACTCGGCTGAACATACTTCCGTTCCATAAACGTCCTCCGAAAACTCCTTTAATTTTGAACGATTTTGTTAACTTAAGTTCAGCATTTAAAGCTCCGAAAAGATCATCATTATCGTATTTTCTAAAACCTCCCTGCTCTAAAATACCTAATGAGTTAAACTGTTGTAAAACGTCGTTTGTTAAGTAATTTCCATTTGCATCTTTTTGAGTATAATATAAAGGAACCCTGAAGGCATCAACCATTAAGGTACTTGTGTTTGATGAATGGTCATTAATTAATTGTTTTGAATAGGCCAAAGTAGACGTTAATTTAAATTTACCATACTCATTAGTAAGGTTCATTCTAAAATTATAACGTTCCATACCTTTCGTAGGCCCAACAAAGTTGCTTCCCTGATTTAAATATCCTAAGGAAACTAAATAAGTTGAGTTTTCACTTCCGCCTGAGATCGAAAGACTTTGGTTTAACTGCGCTGCCGGTTTTACAATTTCTTCTGCAAACCATTCTGTGTCGCCTTTTGCTTTTAAATCTGCAATTTGGGCAGCAGTAAATACGGCAGTTGTTTCACCAGAGTTAAATGCGGCTTCGTTTCTAAGCATTGCATTTTCATATCCGTGAACCGGTTTAGTAAAGAATTTTGGTGTATTAAATCCGGTTAAACTGTTGTACTGAATTGACATAGGTTTGCTTTTACTTCCTTTTTTGGTCGTAATTAAAACAACACCATTACTTGCTCTTGATCCGTAGATAGCCGCGCTACCCGCATCTTTTAATACTGATACACTTTCGATATCGGCAGGGTTCAGCGAATTAATATCGCCTCCTACTATACCGTCAATAACAATCAGCGGACTATTGTTCCCTAATGTACTAATACCACGAATGTTTAGGTTTATACCCGCACCCGGCTCAGAATTAGTCTGCTGAATAGTTAAACTAGGCGCTTTACCCTGTAAGGCCAATGTTGCATTTACATTTGGTCGCCCATTAAATGCATCTTTATTTACCTGATCAATGGCGCTGACCACTTTTCTCTTTTTCTGCGTTCCGTAACCTACTACTACAACTTCATCTAAAGCTGATACATCTAAGTCCATCTCTACATTTATAACACTTCTGTTATTTACTTTTACTTCTACTGGTTTGTAACCAATCATTGTAAAGCGCAAAGAACCAGTTCCGTTTTTTAATGATATAGTATAATGTCCGTCAAAATCTGCATTAACAGCATTTCTTGGATCACTTACATCACTAATTGAAACTCCCGGAAGAGACAAGTGATCTGAAAGAGAAGTAACAACTCCCGTAACTTGAGTTTTTTGGGTCTGGGCAGCAAGATTATTAAGGCCCCCACAAATGAGAATAATTGTGAGAAAAAAATGCATACAGAGCATCTTTTTCTTTCTGCAATTTGATTGTTTCATCATGTAAAAAATTTGGTTAGTTAGTTTTTATCGAATTAATCCCGAAGTTTAAAAAGGCTTCTCTCACCAGCCTGATTATTTAAAAAAAATCAACGTAGAAAAATCTTTGCGCATCGATTAAAAGTCCGGTAATTTTTAATCGTTAAATTTTATCTAGTTAGATTAACATATTAATTCTTTAACAAACATACTAAAACGTTTTAGTATAAAAAAATATTTTTTGTTAAATATAATTTTAATGTTAATTTTATAAGATATGTGTTTATTTCAGACTATTCATTGAGTATTATTCAATAAAAATCTACGAAAACGTTATAAACGAATAGTAAAAAGAAGAATCTTAAAATTTTCAAAAAATGGATATTTGCAGAAAATTAAAATTTAAGTAAGAAATGACATAAAAAAAATCTGACTATCAATTGAAGTATTGATAATCAGATTTATTAAGTGTTTTTTTAGGAAGATGTTTAGTAATTAACTACTTCTGTAATGACGATTCCCGAATTATTAATTCTGTTTTTAAAATCACTTTATGACTTGTTTCGGTTACATCTTTTTTCTTTAAAAGAGGCAGCATCACTTCCATTAATTTTGTACTTATTTCAACTAAAGGCTGGGAAACTGATGTAATGGCGGGATCGTAAATCTTGAACATATCATTATCATCAAAAGCAATAATCCCTAAATCCTTAATTAATCTTGGATTGTTTTCTTTCAAAACCTCAAGTCCGCTTTGTGCAAGATAATTGGTGGCAAAAAACATAGCGTCTAAATCAGCATGCTGGTCTATAAACTCCTTAATATACTCCTTCCCTTTTCCTTTGATAATTTCATTAAACGGAATTTGAAGTGTATTGGGTTTTAAACCGTTTTCTTGTGTTGCTCTTTCATATCCAACCAAACGTCCGTGCATCTGGCTTTGATCTGAAGCTGTAGTAACAAATCCGATATTTTTAAATTTATTCTGAATCAAATGCTGCGTTGCATCAAAAGAAGCCTGCTCATTATCAATAACCACACTATTACAATCTAATCCTTCAAAAAATCTGTCCAGTAAAATCACCGGAATATTGTCTTTTATTAAATTTTCGATTGTGTCTTTTATTCCCGGAGACGGTACAATAATGAATCCGTCAACCTGACGAAAATTGAATAATGTGATTAATTCATTTGATTTTTCATCATCATTTTCGTTACTGCAAAAAATAACTTTATATCCTTTTTCGTAAGCGATGTCTTCAAAAATTCGGGCCAGTTTTGAGAAGAAGTTATTCGAAATATCTTCGACCATAAAAACAAGCAGTTTCGACTTTCCTGTTCTAAGGCTTTGTGCAATTTGATTAGGTCTGTAATTTATAAGTTTTGCATAATCTAAAACCTTTTTTGTAAGCTCCTTAGAGATGTGCTTTTCTTTTGCTTTTCCATTTAGCACAAAAGATACAGTTGTAACAGATATTTTCAGCTCTTCTGCGATATTCCTAATAGAAACAGGTTTTTTTTTCATGTGTGAATTATTTTTACTTTAAAACCTATAATTTTTCGTCAAATATAGTAAAGTTTATTGTTTCCTAAATAGCAGAAACTTAAATTAGTGTGATACAAATACTTATAAAAAACAGAACTTTCAAAATACATTTTCAGACTTCTCAATTGCTTACTGCCAGATTAAAAAAGCGGAAGTTCTTCTTTTATTTTTTCCCAAAACGACTCATTAAAAAGATAACTCGAACCCAAAATACTCGTCTGCTCCGTATTATCAACAATGCTGACCGCTAATTTTATATTTCGGTTTTTTAGGTTTTCTTCAAAAGGAGCTAAAAACAAACGATGTGATTTTGCAATATTTCCTCCAATAACCAGTAATCCGGCATTAAAGTCAATAATATAAGGTGCTAAAAATTCGGCCAAATTAAAAGCAAAATTCCTGAAGATTTTTACTGCGTGTTCATTTTCAATATCTGCTATTTCCTTCACTCCGTCTGTTAGCTTTTCGCCTGTAATTTGTTCATATTGATTTAAAAACCATCTGGTTGAAAAACAATTGTCTGCAAGATCTCCATTATACTTTTTATCCCAAAGACAACCATTATCAGGCACATTATCGCCTTGTGTTATGGGCAGTTTATTATCTAAAAAAGCGGCCCCAAAACCTGTTCCTAAAGTTATAGCGATAACCTTTTTATTTTCTGGTTCCTGTTCTTGTTTCAAAACTCCTCCAACTCCAAAACAGCTGGCATCATTGAGAAATCTAAAACTTACATTTTGCGTTTTTAAATACTTTAAAAGTTCGTCCGGCACAGAAACATTATATAATGACTCATACTTATCATTTCCTTCAAACATCGCAATTCCCGTTTGATACTGAAAAGGGCCAGGCATAGAAAAAGCTATTCCTATTTTTTCATCAGCATTAAATCCCGGGGTATTGTGAACTACATTGATGGTATGATTAATTATTTCTGCCCATTTTTCTAAAATAACTTCTTTGGAAGCTTTGCTGTTTACCGCTCCGCTGAAATAAGTTCCGTCAATTATTGTAAAAACATTGCTTTGTATTGCTGCACTGCTTATATGACTTCCTCCAATATCTACTCCTATTATTATTGACATTTATTCATTATTTTTTAGTAGTTATTTTTAATACTAATTAGACTTGTTAACTAAAGTTTTTTTGTACTGATGTAAGGTTCAAACCTAAAAGGAAAGAATTACAAAATCCAATACTTTATTATCAAAAAGCAATACTATTTACCTCGTACATCGGAATTTTATCTCACAGCTATTCCGAAATATATACTTTGGGTTAAAACATTAAAAAGTGATTATACGCATTTTGTCACCGGACAGAAAAAACAACATACTCCACTCTCATTACACTAAAGCAGTAATATTTTAACTATAAAAACTAGTTATCATTAAACAAATAACATTATAACTAGTTTCTAAATAAATAAGTTAACAGTTGAGGCAAATATACTAAAACGTTTTAGTATACAAAACAATTCTTCTTTTATTTTACTTTTTGCGGCAATCATTACAAAAAAAATCTTTTGATCTATATATGAGCCTCCAAATTGACAGCAAACTGAAATGCATTCTCAGAAGTCAGACAAAGTTTAACACTGGACTACTTAACAAACCAAAACTGGTCCAAAATGCTCCCTTTGTGCCTTCTTAATTTTGATGTGCCAAAATAAAAAAGCATAAAAATTTCCTAACTATTTTAAAAATCAATAAATGAAAAATTCAAACGGAATACCATAATTGTTTCTTCGTATCGCATTAGGATTAGGTTTTATTTTACCAGTCATGGACAGAATTGGATTAATGGGACTGCCCGGCTCAGGAAAAGTAGCCTGGGGTGACTGGGATCATTTTATAGATTATACTAACACTCTTATTCCTTTTGCCAGCAGATCTGTTGCTAATATATTTGGACTTACGGATACTATTGCAGAGGTTATTATAGGAATCTGCCTCATTGCAGGACTTAAGATAAAACTGGCCGCTATTGGTGCAGCGCTTATAACAGCAACTTTTGCTGTATTTATGATTTTCGCATCAGGAATTGGTGCTCCGTTTCAATATCCGGTATTTGTTTTTACAGGAGGTGCATTATTGCTTTCAACATTAGATAATTTTAAATGGAGTCTTGATACTTATATAAATAAACCAAATTAATTAATGAGTTTTCAGTCGCAGTTTTCAGTCACAGTAAATACTGAAAACTGAAAACCGCGACTGCGAACTAATAAAAAACTATTTATCTAAAACCGGCTGTTGATGCGTTGTAATAGCGATTCTGTTCCAGGCATTTATGGTAATTATGGCCATAATTGTTTGAGAAAGCGTAACCTCATCCATGAGTTTAGCTATAGTATTATAAGTCTGTTCAGAAACGCCTTTGTTGATAAAAGTCATTTCTTCGGCAAGTGCTAATACTGCTTTTTCAAGCTCAGTAAAAAAAGAAGTTTCTCTCCATGCGTTTAAAGCATAAATCCTCTGTTCTGTCTCTCCCATTTTTCTGGCGTCTTTTGTATGCATATTGATACAAAACGCACAACCGTTAATCTGCGATACTCTAATTTTAATCAGCTCTTTTAATGAAGCATCCAGATTTGATTTTTCAAGATATTTTTCAAACCCAAACATTACTTCATAAGCCTGAGGCTGCACTTCACTAATAACTACTCTTTTACTCATTTTTTTATGTATTTAAATTATTAATGATGCAAAATTGGTTATAGCAGCGTTCTAAAAAATTAAAGTACTTTAAGAAATAAGTTTTAGACAAAAAATACCTTTGTCGAGGAAATATCTTAAGCCAAACAAATAACATTCAGCATTATGAATCCGCACGAATTACTATTCAATCATATTAAAAGATTTACAGCTTTAAGTCCAGATCAGGAACAGTTATTACTTTCGAAATTAAAATACCGCAAAGTAAACCGTAAAGATTTTTTGCTAAAAGAATATGAAGTCTGTTCGTGTTATTATTTTGTAACCAAAGGATGTCTGCGTTTTTATCGAAATACAGAGAATGGATTTGAGCAGATATTACAGTTCGCTATTCCAGGTTGGTGGCTAAGCGATTTCCAGAGTTTTGAAACTCAAAAGCCATCAGAATATTTTATACAAGCAGTTCAAAATACAGAAATGCTGATTCTGCAGCGATCCGATTATCAGGAATTGTTTAGTGAAGTTCCTGAACTGAATACTTATTTTAGATTAATGATGCAGAAAGCATATACTGCGTCCTTAAAGAAAATGGAACTCATTCTTTGTGAATCTGCAGAAGAAAGATATTTACAGTTTATAAACTCTTTTCCTGATTTTGTACAGATTGTTCCACAATATATGCTTGCATCATTTTTAGGTTTTACACCGCAGTTTATGAGTATGCTGCGGGCAAAAAAAGAATTATGACAAATGTCTTTTTATAAGCGTTTTTATTCTTGCATTTGAATTGTTTTTTGCCAATTCAAATGCTTCTGTACCAAAAGCTTCACCGTCAACACTTACTTCCTGAATATCGGTTATGCCAATGATATTAAATACCGTTCTCAAATAATCCGACTGGAAGTTCATGTGCTCATTATAACCTCCTTTTTCATATCCCTGCGCACCTCTTGAAAGAAGCAGAAACAAAGATTTATTTTTTAATAGTCCGATGTATGGATTACGCTGGTCTTCATGATTGACTTCCCAAGTTTCATTTACCCTTAAAACCTGATCTATATAGGCTTTTAATGAACTCGGAACAGACCAGTTGTACATTGGCGAACCTAAAACAATAACATCAGCATCTTTCAATTCCTTTATAAGTTCTGCACTGAATTTTAGTGTTTCAATTTCTTCAGGCGTTCTTGCAGATTCGTGCTTGAAGGCTCCAGCGATCCATTTTTCGTTTACATGCGGAATATTACTTTTGCCTAAATCCCTGAATTGTATAATTGATTCCGGTTTATGCTCTTTGTAATATTCAATAAAAACATCCGTAAGCCTTCTGCTGTGGGATCTTTCCTCACGCGGGCTTGCGTTAATTACTAGTATTTTTTTCATATGATAATTTTAATACAAATCTAGCCTTGTGGGCCATTTTAAAAGTTAATCTAGTTGAAGAAGCGACTAAACATTTCTTCGATTTAATTTGATTATTCTTTCATCATTTTGGCAAAGTGGTGGCATGCCAAAAAGTATCCTTTACTTAGATAAAGTCTGTGAGCGGGATGCAGCGCGAAACCGCTGTCTAAGTGTACAGATTTTATGCCTCTTTGCACCGCAAGCAGATCTACATAATCTAAAAGTTTTCCAGCATAACCGCGTCCACGATATTCAGGAAGTGTAAAAAGATCATCAATATAAATCATCTTTCCAGTTCTTAGCATATTTATAACTCTAAAACCTACAAAGGCTGCGGCTTTAGTTCCGTCGTCTGATGGAATGCAGGCCAATTCAAAACCTCCGCTGGTAATCATTTCAGTAACCTGCTCTACCACATTTTCTGATTCTAAATTGGTTCTAAATTCTAAAATTGCCTCTTTAGCAAATTCTATTTCTGCTGTTGTCTGAACATTTAGTATATCCATAATTTCATTTTATTTATTAATGACACAAAATTAGATGCCATAGAAACGCCTTACAGAGACCAGATTATAATAATAAGCTAGTCCAAGACGAAAATAAAACAGAATTATAAAATTTAGAATTACAGGCTTTGAGCAACTGTTTTGATAATATGAACTGCTTCGGTAAGTTCCTGCTCATTTAAGGAAGCAAAACCAAACCTGAAAGCATTAAAATGCGCATCTTTTCCAATACAATAGGTACTGCCTTTTATGGTAAGACCTTTGAGATCGGCCTTTTTAATAATTTTTGATAAATCATATTGAGGTTTTACTCTCAGCCATAAAGCCATTCCGCCTGTGGGTTTTGTAAAATCAATCATATCGCCCATTTCTGAACTTACCAAATCAGATAGAAAATCACATCTTTGCGAATAAAGCTTATTTGTTTTTTGAATATGTCGCGCCAAATCGCCATTTGCAATCATTCCCGAAATCGTTTCTTCCATTATAAAATCACCTCTCAAATCAATAAGAGTTCTTAATCTTGCAGCAGCCTGTAAAAAATCAGAAGTTGCAATCATATAACCCAGACGAAAAGGTGAGCCCAGAACTTTGGTAAGCGAACCTATATAAATTATTCTGCCGCCATGATCTCCGCTGGCTAAAGGCAGATAAGGATCATATTTAAACTGAAAGTCATAATCGTAATCATCTTCAATAACCGCAAAGTTATAAGCGGTAATAAGCTTCATCAAATGATTCCTTCTTTCCACACTCATCGTAACCGTTGTTGGATGATGGTGATGCGGAATGATGTAAAGCATTTTTATGACATTTTTTTTCAGAATATCTTCCAGTTTTTCTGTACACATTCCGTCTCCGTCCATTGGCACACGGATAAGTTCGGCACCCAGTTTCTCAAAAAGCGCCTCTGCTATAAAATAAGTCGGTTCGCTGACTACAACTTTGTCACCGGGTTTTATAATAAGCGATGCTGCGATATAAATAGCCATTTGAGCCCCGCGTGTTGTAAATAAGTTCTCTTCTCCCATATCAATTCCGCGCGTCTGATTAAGAAACGAACGCAGTGAAGTCTTGAAATTTGAAGAACCGCCGTCTAAATTTACTCCTGAGCGTTTGCTTAATGCAGAAGATTCTAAAGTCTTCTTAAACTGCCTTGATATTGCCTGAACAGGAAGCAGCGAAATATCCGGAAAACCGTCATTAATCTCTAAGCGATGGTTATTTAAGGAACGAGATAAAGGCATTACAAGTTCAAAATGATCAAAATCAAAAGTTCCTGCTTCTGCAAATGGGCTTACTCTTTTACTGTTGTAAGATCTCGGCCTAACCATTGGCAGATCTGGCGATACTGTGTAGCTTTTTCGGGGTAAATTATCAATCCAGTTTTCAGACACAAGGGTTTCGTAAGCCGCCACAATCGTTTTTCTGTGAAGCTGCAAATCAAAAGCAAGCGTTCTGGTACTTGGAAGTACAGCGCCGGGAGGAAGTTTTCCTTCCTGAATTAAGGAAATAAGCTGTAATGAAATCTGTCTGTAAACCGGCAGACTGTCTTTTTTATCAATAATTATCAGGTTTTTATAAGGAAGCATAGGAAAGTTTTGAAGTCTGTTTATTACTCAATTACAGCCATTCAAATATAACAAAACTGGACTACTAATGAAACATTTTCTGGTCTATGATTCAAATTTTAATGACATCCTATTTTATTCTGTTTTGGGGAATTTTGCAGCCATAACTTTCGGGATAACCACTACAAAATCAAATCCATTTATAATTCTTGACAGCGTAACATCACTTACTATTATTTCTTTATTTTCTAATGCATTTCTTAAAGGCAGCATATCAACACAATACCATTGATTACCTTCAACAGCACTAAATATTGGTTTTAAAACTTTTGAATTATTACTGTTTTCATTTATGGGTTGTTCTGGAAATCCTTTAAATGGTGAACCCTGCGCTCCTGATTTACCAACAACTAAAATGTGTAACGAATTTTTAAATTGGCTATCAGCAATATTACTAACTAAACTACCTATGTCATAAATTTTCAAATAGCTTTCACCTTTTAGTAAATGTCCGGTCACAGGAAGTGCAGCGGAACCTGCTGACACTTATTTAGTTGAGAATCGATTAAATATTAATACCGAAATTATACTAAATCAGGGAAGCTTTTTAGGAAGACCCAGTAAAATGAAAATAATAGTAAAAGGAACTAATGTTGAAGAAAGTGAAATTTATGTGGAAGGCGATGTTTGCAAAATAGCAGTTGGAGAATTGTTTCAATTTGAGATATAATTTACTGAACCTGAGGATCAACTGATCAGATTTTAAATCTTAGAAAAGTCAACAATAGGATATTTTCTTATTTATTGCATCTTTAAAAAAAATTAATAAACTGATAATCAGCCGATTTTTTTTTAAGATATACAAAAAGAACATTGAAGGGTTGCATTTTTAACACATATTTTAGCAAAAACACTAAAACATCTGTAATTCAGCAATTTACA
This sequence comes from Flavobacterium sp. FG68, assembly GCF_057808895.1. NCBI lineage: Bacteria > Pseudomonadati > Bacteroidota > Flavobacteriia > Flavobacteriales > Flavobacteriaceae > Flavobacterium > Flavobacterium sp. FG68. The sequence continues at coordinate 1,406 of NZ_JBMDIY010000009.1, read as the reverse complement.
CAATAAAAAATAAGTTTTTTTTGAATAAAACTGAATTTCTTTTCTAATTTTGCGCCACAATAATCTTTGACAATCAAGCAATTAAAAATGACAAAATTTAGTAAAACAGTTTTAACTGATACCTTATTACTATCATCACTTTACACTTATGCTGATGAAGAAAAAGGAGACTACATTTTGATGATCGATACCGGAAACGGAAAAGTGGAAAGCTTTATTCTAGATGGTGCTGAAAACGCATCTTTTACTATATGTGATGAAAATCACAATTTAATTTACTCCGGAGAACCTGAAATAAACAAGTTTGAAATATCAAAAACAATTAGTTTACAAGGTTATCCATCCGGAATTTATTTCTTAGAGATAATAGAAAATGGAAAAGTTACAAAACATCAGATTAAAGCTACAGCTAAAAAAGAGAAAACACTACAATTAGACGAAAGTCTATATCAAATTCCTGCTTTTAGCCTATAAATTCCCTTTTTTGTCCCAACAAAATCTTCTAAACAGCTTTCTGAGCTGTTTTTTTGTTTTTGTACAATTCTTAATTACTCCTTTCGGCTTTGCTGATCATTTCTAAAACAATATCAATAACTAAAAGGGCTTTTAGTCTGGTTCCGCAGCTCAGATAAATCCAAGTTCCTAAAGATTCATCTGCTGTAAACATGCAGGTAATTTGCGAAATATTAACGGTGTACTGGGTTAAATCATCGGTTCTGAATTGGATTGTTTTCATTTGTAGATAATGTTTAGAAACATTAAAGTTATCTGATGTAATTCGTTTATCTTCAAAATTTCAATTATAATATTATTATAATTGTTTCAACGAATTATTAATAACTACGAGGAAAAAACTTATCAGTGCAGGTTATTAACACCTTAATTATGAAGGAAATGTAAATTTATTTCTACTTGTAGGATTTAGATTCATTTTATAGTATTTAAAATAGTATTAAATAAAAAAAGCAACCCGAAGGCTGCTTTAATTTTGGTTATGATAATACTGTCAATAATTGATTTTATGGGGATGCAATAGCACAAAATCAGTTGTTAATACATTAATAAATATGTAAACTTTTTTAGGACAAGACACTCTATCACCACCTACAGGTTCAAAATAAAGTGCTCCTTTTTGTACTTATACATATAATTTTTATGGAATTAAATTTAAGCCGTTTAAATTAGGAGTATTATATAAATCATCAATAAAGTTTTCAGGTTCTATTGATATATCAACATTATACACTGTATAAGTTTTAAGAGGAGTTCCTAAACTTATCCCACTAAAAACAGAATACAATTCAAAAGAGTATGTTTTACCAACCTCTATCTCTTTGTGATTATCTTTAAATTTGGATGTGCTAACTTAGCATGGAGTTCTAGTTAAGAACTAAATCTTAACTTTA
>NZ_JBMDIY010000084.1:0-317 GCF_057808895.1 Flavobacterium sp. FG68 | reverse complement strand
ATAATAACGTAGAGGCGCACAGCAGTGCGTCTCCGCAAAGAATGTAAAAATGCTGAATGATAAAAATTGTGGATTTACGAGACGTTAGACGCACTGCTGTGCGTCTCTACAATAAAACCATTCTTAAAATATTCACATCCTTTAAAACAAAATCATAAAAACAAAGACACACAAAGAATTTCGATTACAATAATAACGTAGAGGCGCACAGCAGTGCGTCTCCGCAAAGAATGTAAAAATGCTGAATGATAAAAATTGTGGATTTACGAGACGTTAGACGCACTGCTGTGCGTCTCTACAATAAAACCATCGTTAAA
>NZ_JBMDIY010000083.1:0-343 GCF_057808895.1 Flavobacterium sp. FG68 | reverse complement strand
TCCATCTTTTTTGCATTTATTTCTTAACTCTCTGATAACACAAGTTTTACAATTTAAACTTTTTTAAAATATTATCAGGTTTTTCTGCATTTCTTTGCTTTTTCCTTATTTTAGCACGCTTTCTCTATTCCGTTTTTGAGGAGTTTTTATGTTTTACACTTGTTTTGACTGGTTTTACCGCAAAGACATTAAGACGCAAAGTCTGGTTTTTATGCCGTTTTATTAATCTCGCAGAGACGCAGAGGCGCAAAGTTTCTATTTTTAAGATGTTTTTCTTCTGAAAACTCTTGCCCTAGCCCCGATAGAAGTGGAAATCCTTTTATTTTGGGGTTCAAAATAAAAG
>NZ_JBMDIY010000082.1:0-393 GCF_057808895.1 Flavobacterium sp. FG68 | reverse complement strand
TCCATCTTTTTTGCATTTATTTCTTAACTCTCTGATAACACAAGTTTTACAATTTGAACTTTTTTAAAATATTATCAGGTTTTTCTGCATCTCTTTGTTTTTTCCTTATTTTATACCCTTTCAACAATACCGTTTTTGAGGAGTTTTTATGTTTTACACTTGTTTTGACTGGTTTTGCCGCAAAGGCATTAAGACGCAAAGTCTGGTTTTTCTACCGTTTTATTAATCTCGCAGAGCCGCAAAGGCGCTAAGTTTCTATTTTTGGGATTGTTTTTCTTCTGGAAGAGTCCATCCTTCGTGATTTTTATTCTGAAAACTCATGCCATAGCCCCCGATAGAGTGGAAATCCTTTTGTGTCTCGTTTCTTTAACGAGACACAAAAGATTGGAACGG
>NZ_JBMDIY010000081.1:0-445 GCF_057808895.1 Flavobacterium sp. FG68 | reverse complement strand
TGTTGATAAATATGGTAATACGGTGGATTTTCTTTTGACCAGAAGAAGACAGAGGATGAGTGCACAGTCATTCCTGATAAAAGCGATAAAAAATAATTACGTGCCAACAGTAATAAATATCGACAAAAGCGGATCTAACACCAGCGCAATACGGGTTTATAACAAACGGTCATTTTCGAATATAAAGATTAGGCAATGTAAATATCTCAACAATATTGTGGAACAGGACCATCGTTTCATAAAGTGGCGTATACAAAACGGTTTGGGTTTTAAAAGTTTTGCGTCTGCCAGAAGAACCTTGGCAGGAATTGAAGTTGTGCACATGTTGAGAAAGAATCAGATGCTTAACCCAGGAACAAGTATGTTTAAATCATTTTGTAAATTGGCTGCATAATTTTCGGGTTTCTGATTCCTTGCGGATTTACATTGCAGATGCGACAGAACC
>NZ_JBMDIY010000080.1:0-492 GCF_057808895.1 Flavobacterium sp. FG68 | reverse complement strand
TTACAGCAGGTTCAACTACAATAACAGTAAATCCATTACCACAGGGAAGTTTAACAGCAAATGGTCCATTTTGTTTAACAGGTTCGGGGCAGTTAACTTTTACTGCCACAGCAGGAACTGGTCCATATACAATTGTTTACAAAGAAAACGGAGGGGCTGACCAAACTGCAGCGGGAGTTGTGAGCGGAACACCGTTCGCCACTTTTACAACGCCAGTTAATGCAACAACAACTTATACATTAGTTTCAGTAACCGGATCAAATACTTGTGTGAGAAATTCTGGTTTTACAGGAAGTTCAGCTACAATAACGGTTAATCCATTACCTCAGGGAAGTTTGAGTGCCAATAGCCCATTTTGTGCAACAGGCTCTGGACAATTGACATTTACTGCCACAGCAGGAACAGGTCCATACACAGTTGTTTATAAAGAAAACGGAGGAGCTGACCGCACAGCAACGGGAGTTGTAAGCGGAACACCATTCGCCACTTTTA
>NZ_JBMDIY010000008.1:0-164729 GCF_057808895.1 Flavobacterium sp. FG68 | reverse complement strand
TTAGGACGCCAGGTTTTCATCCTGGTAAGGGGGGTTCGATTCCCCCACGGACTACAATTTCAATTTTATTTAAATTGAAGAAAACTTAGAATGAAACTGGTCTGTTCGTCTAGGGGTTAGGACTCCAGGCTTTCGTCCTGGTAACAGGGGTTCGATTCCCTTACAGACTACAAAATTAGTTGTAAATAAGTTTTGTAAAATAAAAATTGGTGTCTCGGTTTTTGTTTTATTAGTTAAAACCAAAGTGATTGTTTTACAATTGTGGGAGGTTTTTCTTTTTTAACTAGTATTTATAATTATTATTACATCTAAAATTAAAAGAAAATGGCAAATCATAAGTCAGCATTAAAAAGAATCAGAAGTAACGAAAAAAGAAGAGTTCTTAACAGATATCAACACAAAACTACTCGTAATGCTATTAAAGCATTAAGAATAGCTACTGATAAAGCTGATGCAGCTGCAAAATTATCAACTGTAATCTCTATGATTGATAAATTAGCTAAAAAGAACATTATCCATGATAATAAAGCTTCTAACTTGAAGTCTAAATTAACTAAGCATGTTGCTAAATTGTAATTAATTACAATTTCCTAAATATACAAAAAGTCCTCTTTTAGAGGACTTTTTTTGTTTAGACCACATTGAAAAATTCCAATTAAAGAAATTCCAAATTCCAATCTAGAGTTGAATTTTAAAATAAGAAAAATCCAAATTTCAATACTTTTTTAAAGTTGAAATTTGGATTTTTTATATAGTAGATTTATTTTGTTTGGAATTTGGAATTTCAAATATTGGAATTTACCAATCTATGTGATTTTCTTTTTAAGATATTCAAGCATAGCCTGAGTGATAGGTTTTGAAAGAAAGTCTATTATAATAGGATATTTTTTTGCTTTCGCTAAATCATCGGGATCAATTGTAGAAGATAATACAATGACTTTTGCGGTGTTGAATTCGGCATAATCACTAGAAGTGAAATGATCCAGAAACTCCCAGCCTCCCATTACAGGCATATTTAAATCCAAAAAAATTAATTCCGGCTTTTTATTTACTTTGTTTTTATTGTTGGTGTATTTTAAAGTATTAAAATGGTGTAATGCTTCTTCGCCATTTTGAGCAGTAATAATTTCATGCGAAAATGAAGATTTTGAAATTACTTTTTTGCATAACATCAACGTAATTGGATCGTCGTCAATGCATAAAATTTGCTCAAGCATAATGTATTAATTTTTAAATGTTATAGTAAATGTGGTGCCTTTATTGACTTCACTATCAATACTAATTGTTCCTCCCATAGTTTCTACCTGAGATTTTACAAGGTACAAACCTAATCCTTTACTGTCAGGATAATTATGAAATCTTTGATAAAGTCCAAAAACTTTGTCGCGATTTCTTTCCAGATCAATTCCAATTCCGTTATCCTTAAAGGTTAAAATGGCATGATGATCTATTTGATCTGCTGTAATTGATATTTTTAATTTTCTGTTTTCAGATTTGTATTTTATAGAATTGGTAAGCAGATTCAATAAAATGCTCTCAATATAAGCTTTATTGGTAATTAAAAGCGGAACTCTGTCAAATTTTAATTTGATAATTGGTTTATGTAATTCAATTTGAAAAGACAACTGACTAAAAACATTTTCAAAAACTTCTTTTAAAGAAACCTCTTCTTTTTGCATGGAAGGATTATCTTTAATGATAATCACTTTTACTAAATCATTTATGGTTTCATTTAATAAATGAGTTGATTTTGTAAAACCAGCCAAAATTTCTTCCAGTTCTTCATTTTCGATTGGAATATCTTCAATAAGATTTAAAAGTCCGATTAAATTAGATAATGGTGCACGAAGGTTATGTGATGTTATATAAGAGAATTGTTTTAAGTCTTTATTGTTTTGTGTAAGTTCTCTAATAAGATGCTCTTTTTCTGTTTCCAGTTTCTTTTCGTCTGTAATATCTCTCTGGATTGAAATCCAGTGTGTGATTGCTCCTTCATTATTGAAAATAGGAATCATTGCAAAACGTACCCAATATTCTTCTTGAGTTTTAGTATACGTTATGGTTTCAATTACACATTCTTCTTCATCTTTTATTGCCCGCAAAAGTTTTTTTAATTCTTCCGAATCAGATTTTGGACCTTTAAATATATTGGTCGATTTCCCGATAATTTCATTAGACTGATAGCCGGACATTTGTGAAAATGCCGGATTTACGTAAACAATTTTCGGTATTTTGCGATCTTGTGAGTTGGCTTCGGTAATTAAAATCGAATCTTTAGATTGTGTAATTACGGTTTCTAAAAGTTTTAACCGCTGTTCTTCTTCTTTCTGTTTGGTAATATCCTGGATTGCTCCAATCATTCTAATGGCTCTTCCGTTTTCATCTTTTAGTAAAAAACCTCGGTCTAAAACATATTTATAGGTACCATCGGCACATCTAAATCGGTATTGATCCTGCCATTTTTCTGTTTTTTGTTCGATAAAAGAATATAATTTGATCGACATTCTAATACTGTCTTCAGGATGAATTTTATCAAACCACCATTTTGAAGTCTTTCCAACTTCTTCCGGATTATAGCCAAAAACGCTCTCAATTCCTTTGTTCCAATTTATGGTATCTTCCTGAATTTTCCAGTCCCAAATAGTGTCACTTGTTGCCTTTGCAACAATATCATATTTTTCGTTTGACTCTTTAATTTCCTCGTTTGTGCTTTTTAATTTCTGAAAAACAGAAATATTTTTAGTCTCATTTGTTGAGAGTATATATTTGAAAATGAATGCGGTAGATATTATAAAAAAGACGTCCTTTGCAAAAAAGAAGTAAGAGTATTTTGCTTCAAAAAAGTAGTCTATGAGTAAATTATGACAGACTATTGCCATAATTAGCGATATGATAACGTAAACGAGAGTAATTTGGAGAGTTTTACTTTTCATTACTCAAATATAGTTAAATTAACTATAATTAAACAATAACTAAAGTTCATTTTAGGGTGCAAATTAACACTAGATTAATGAACTAATTACTTGTATATACGCAAACTATCGCAGAAACGTTTTTTTTATCAAAATAAAGTGTACTTTTGCACCCATTAAAAATCACAAATGGAATCTATTAGAAATATTGCAATTATTGCCCACGTCGATCACGGTAAAACCACTTTGGTTGATAAAATTATGTATCACTGTCAATTATTTCGTGACAACGAAAATACAGGTGATTTAATTCTTGATAATAACGATTTAGAGCGTGAGAGAGGTATTACTATTACTTCTAAAAACGTTTCTGTTCAATACAAAGGAACAAAAATCAATATTATCGATACTCCTGGCCACGCGGATTTTGGAGGTGAAGTAGAACGTGTATTGAACATGGCCGATGGTGTATGTTTACTAGTGGATGCCTTTGAAGGTCCTATGCCGCAAACTCGTTTTGTATTACAAAAAGCTATTGACTTAGGTTTGAAGCCTTGTGTAGTTATCAATAAAGTAGATAAAGAAAACTGTACTCCGGAAGAAGTTCATGAGAAAGTTTTTGATTTAATGTTTGAATTAGGTGCTACAGAAGAGCAATTAGATTTCCCAACTGTTTATGGTTCTGCCAAAAACAACTGGATGTCTGATGATTGGAGAAACCAAACTGAAAACATTGAGCCTTTATTAGACATGGTTATTGCTAATGTGCCTGCTCCTAAAGTATCAGAAGGAACGCCACAAATGTTAATTACATCTTTGGATTTCTCTGCTTTTACCGGACGTATCGCTATTGGTCGTTTAGAAAGAGGTATCTTGAAAGAAGGTATGGCAATATCTTTAGTAAAAAGAGATGGTACTGTAACGAAATCAAGAATCAAAGAATTACACACTTTTGAAGGTCTTGGACGTAAAAAAGTTACAGAAGTTATTGCAGGTGATATTTGTGCTGTAGTTGGTATTGAAGGTTTTGAAATTGGAGATACTATTGCAGATAACGAAAACCCTGAAGGTTTAGCTTCTATCGCTATTGATGAGCCTACAATGAGTATGTTGTTTACAATTAATGACTCACCTTTCTTTGGTAAAGAAGGTAAATTTGTAACTTCTCGTCATATTAGAGAAAGATTGACAAAAGAATTAGAGAAAAACTTAGCTATGAAGTTAGGTGAAACTGATTCTGCAGATAAATTCATGGTTTTTGGACGTGGAGTACTTCACTTATCTGTTCTTATTGAAACAATGAGAAGAGAAGGTTATGAATTACAAATTGGTCAGCCTCAAGTTATTATCAAAGAAATTGATGGTAAAAAATGTGAACCAATTGAGGAATTAACAATCGATTTACCAGAAAACCTTTCAGGTAGAGCAGTTGAGTTCGTAACAGTTCGTAAAGGTGAAATGTTAAGTATGGAAACTAAAGGTGAGCGTATGATTATTAAATTTAATATTCCATCTCGTGGAATTATTGGTTTAAGAAATCAATTGCTTACAGCTACTGCTGGTGAGGCTATTATGTCACACCGTTTCATTGGATATGAGCCTTTCAAAGGAGAAATTTCAGGACGTAACAAAGGTTCATTAATTTCTATGGAAAAAGGAAAAGCAATTCCTTATTCTATCGATAAATTACAAGATCGTGGTAAGTTTTTCGTTGAACCAAATGCTGAAATCTACGAAGGTCAGGTAATTGGAGAAAACTCTCGTGGAGATGATATGTGTGTAAACGTAACGAAAGAGAAAAAACAATCTAACGTTCGTTCTTCTGGAAATGATGAAAAAGCGAGAATCATCCCGCCAATTATTTTCTCTCTTGAAGAAGCTTTAGAGTACATTCAAAAAGATGAATATGTAGAGGTTACGCCAAAATCTATTCGTTTGAGAAAAATCTATTTGACAGAAACTGATAGAAAAAGATTTAAAATCTAATTAGATTTAAATTTCAATATAAAAATCCCAAATTCCAATTAGGAGTTTGGGATTTTTTTATGATTCAAATTCGAATCTTTTATAAATTGGAATTTGGAATTTAAGTATTGGAATTTTTAAAACCGATATTATTGGAATTTGGAATTTAAATATCGGAATTTAAAAAAACTTTATCTTTTCAAACTAAAATGCCCTTTCACATTTTTGCCGTCTACAAAAATCAATGTAAACCAATAATCGTCAGAAGGAAGCGGCTGTCCGTTAAAAATTCCGTTCCATCCCGGACTGTTTTGGTTCATTTGTTTCAGGAGTTTTCCGTAGCGGTCAAAAATATTTAAAGTATAATTTGGTAACAAATTGGAATCTCCAATAAGCCATAAGTCATTGAAAGTGTCACCGTTTGGCGTAAAAAATCTAGGATAATCTAAAACATAAACCACAAATGCATTTGATAATCCGCAGCCGTTTTTATCTCTTGCCACTGCCGTGTAAGTTCCTGCAGGTACGCTTGTAAATAACGGTTCGTTTTGAAAAGTTGTTCCGTCTAATGAAAATTCGTAATTCCCAACTCCGGTATATTCGATAGAAACAGAGTTTTCATTTCCTGAAAAATCTTTTACAACTGCATTCGTTATGATTGCAGGTTCAGATAAAATAACCTTGAAATTTTTCGTTTTTTCGCAGCCATTTGCGTCTGTTACCGTTACAGAATAATCGCCGGGAGCATTAACTAGCAAGGTGTTACTATTATTTGTTGGAGCAGTATTCCATGAATAACTGCTAAAACCAGCCGCTACAGACAAAGTTGTATCTCCATTTTGGCATAAAAATTTCGATTCTTCTTCAAAATTTGGTGGATCGAAAGTATTAACCACGAGATTGACTGGTACAACATCATAACAATCTGGGCCATTTACGACTCTTGCATATATTCTTTGATTAAAAGCAGTTGTATTTTTAAAGATATTTGGTAATGGATTTATTTCAACCAAAGCATCATTTGCATTTAAATAATAACTAGCAATCAATCCGCTTGGAAGTCCGGCAGTTAGTACTGGTGTAACTTCTGTATTTAAATCAAATTGATAAAGTCCATCCTGAATTTCGTCTCGGTCACAAGTAGCTATCGGACTCGGATCTGGAATTGAGGTTGGAGAAATTTTTAAGGTTACTTCGGCAATTTTAAAACAGCCAAATTCATTTTCTAATCTCGCATACACAATTTGATCTGCATATTTATTGATATACATTTCTGGCTTTACAATTTTACTTGTTTTAGCCTGTGCCTGTGCTAATGTTTCATAATAGCCTTCATTAATAATGTAAGCCGCATTATTTTTAACAATATTGTTGGCTTTATCTAAGTTAAAAATTGAAATTCCATCTGTATTGTCATCGCATTGAAATAAAGAAGTATTTGAGGAAGGAATTTCGGGAGCGTAATCAATTTTTATTTCTCCAGACAATACACACGTTGTACCAATAACAGTAGCTTCAACTCTATAATTTCCGGCACTTGTAACCTTGTAAGTTGAGTTTGTGCCAAGGATATTAGTCGGGTCATTTTTTCTGAACCATTTAAAAGTATAAGTGGCAGGGTCAAGATTGCTGTTTAGATCTATTTCTTCTCCAAAACAAGCCGGATTATTTGTGGCAGTTGTACGATCTTGCCCAAGTAAAATTTTTGAAGCAAAACTTCCAGCTTCAAGGAAAATGGCAGATTCCAGATATCGATATGTATCATCGGCCACAACGAGTTTTACATGATATGTTTTTCCTGTTGTTACGGTAGTCTGCGCCGTCATAACAGTAGTTTGTCCAGCATAATTTACCGGACTTGTATTGTTATTTAAACCATGAAAATAATTTTCATTTGAAGCCGCACAGCCTTGATAGTTAATTCCGCCGGGTCTTGTTCCGGGTTCAATTTTCGGACGAATATTTATAGACGAAACAGGCGTAGTAGTATTTGGCAATACAGCTAAGTTTTTATAAGGATCTGAGGTTCCAACTTCTTTAATTAAAAAAGCAAATCCATCTGAAAACTCACAAGGATAATCGTACTGATATTCATTTGAGGCAAAAATATAATTAAAGCTCAATGCACTTGTATAAGCAATAAAATCAAATTCTAATACTGTTGAATTTATAGAATGAATACCTAATATTTGATCAAGATCGTTGTCACCAAGCCAGTTAGGACTGTCACTGCTAGTTAAGTCACTAACAAAAGGCCCAACAGCACTTTCGGCAGTTGATGTTGCCAAAACTATTCCTTCGGCAAAAGGGAAATTACTTCCGTTGCTGTTAAAATAACCAAAACTCTGTTTTCCAGGCCTGAAAGTATCTCCGTTACCTGTTGAATTTGTAGCAGCAGCACATGAATTATTCACCAGAATATCTTCAATAAGCTGCTGCGGTGTTTTTTGATCATCAATAGTGATAAACTGCGCATTTACCTTTACAGATAGACAGCATAAAAATAAAATAATTAAAAAACTTTTTGCCTGATTCATAGTATAACAAATATACTATAAATCCCGATTTTTTAATAATTTGTAAGAAAAATATACAAATAAAAATGTCCAGATTAATACAATTAGAATTGCAAAGTAGCTTACACTATAATCGATATCAGTATTAATTCCCATTTGTGTTCCAATATTCTTAACGATAGATAATCTTGGACCAGGATTAACAATTAAATTAGCCATTGATTCTAACGGAAGAAACTGCGTGATTTTTTCATCGGTATCGCTGTCTGGAAAAACAGTAAAGGCAAGGTAACCTCTAATTATGGCTTCGATTATATTCCAAACTAAAAGAAAACCTAATGCAAAAGCCGATCTTTTTACCAAAATTCCAAGAAATAAACAGAATGAAAAGAATCCGGTTAGCTTTACAAAAAAAGCCAGAAGATAGTCTAAATCACTAAAAATAATATCAAGTTCAGTATAGGAGGAAAAAATTAAACCTAATATCAAACTCATCACAAATATAAAGACAGTTGAAGCAGCTGAAAATAAAACTACAGTTAGAAATTTCGAGAGAATAAATTCTTTTTTACTCAAGCCATCAATTAAATTTTGTTTAAGTGTTCCATAGCTGTATTCGTTAGCCATCATGGAAACAATTACGATCGCAAGAAATAATTTCAAGATAGCGGCAACATAAGTATTAAAATGCCATATAAACGGAAAGTTAAAAATTCCCATTTCGGCCAAGTGAAATTTAAGCGGGCCAAGATTAAACTTTATTGAAGCAATTAAGGCTATAAAGGAGAGCAGAATAAAATAAGTTAAAGTAAGAATACGACTGGCTTTATTCATCCAGATTTTTTGTAATTCTATAGATATAAGTCTTTTCATGGCTTAGTTAGATTTTTGGATTTGTATTTTTGGTTAATTCTAAAAATTGGGCTTCCAAACTATTTTTACGTTTGACCAAATGACTTAAAATAATATTTTTTGAAAATAAAAACTGATTCAATTCCTGAGCAGATAAATCGGCTTTTAAGTAAACCAAAACTTTTCCATCTTCGTCCTTAACTTCTGCAACGGCCTGATGGCTGTGTAAAGCAGATTTCAGCGCCAGATTATCATCTGAAGAAATTTCAAAGAAACCTTCATTTGCAGACATTCCATCTACAGAACCAGAATATAAAACTTCGCCTTTTCTTAAAACAACAACGTGCGAACAAACTTTTTCGACTTCATCTAATAAATGTGAAGCCAGTAAAATGGTAGTTCCCTGCGATGCAATTTCTTTAATAATATCTCTAATTTGATGAATTCCCTGCGGATCTAACCCATTCGTCGGCTCATCTAAAATCAAAATTTCAGGATCGTTTAAAAGTGCCGAGGCAATTGCCAGACGTTGTTTCATTCCCAAAGAAAAAGTACTGAATTTGCTGTTTTTTCTTTCTGATAAACCAACAAGATCAAGCTTTTCTCCAATTTTAGAATAATTGATGCTTTTAATTTTACACACCAATTTTAGGTTTTCTTCGGCGGTCATGTACGGATAAAAGTTCGGACGCTCGATAATAGCGCCTACTTTTTTCAAAGCTTCATGTGTTTGTACATTTCCGTCAAACCATTTATAATCGCCTGATGTTTTGTTGACAACATTTAAAACAATTCCTAAAGTGGTTGATTTTCCACTTCCGTTAAGGCCCAGGATTCCGTAGACGTGGCCTTTTTGTATGCTAAAAGATACATTTTTAAGCGCCTGAATGCGCCCGTATCTTTTACTGAGATTCTGAATAGTAAGGATGGTTTCCAAATTTATTTCGGTTTTAGTTTTTAGTATGACGATTCAAATTCTATATTGTTACGCCAAATTTATTTTTATCATCTTATTGATGTAAATTTGTAATAAAGATATTCAAAATGAGCGAACCGTTGATGGTGTTAAAGAAACCTTCTTTTCCTTTAACACAGCCACTTTTAAGTTATTTAGACAGATACGAGCGTATATCGAAAGTTTCTGTGTTTTATGATGACTTATTGCGATTTTCAGGTTCGGTTAACGTTTATGATAAAAACGAAACCGATACATTATGGATTCGGGTTTATTACAATGAATTTGAACGAAATGAAATTGACCTCAATTTAAAGAAAATCTATTCACTTTTGCATTCCGATGGAAACAGCGAAATTATTCAGTTTCTAAATATTGATGCCATCGACTATTGTACATTCGGAAATTCAAAACCTTTTAGAATTAAAGTCCGTAATATTCTCAACGATAACTACGTTCACTTTTATATTAAAAAAGCCGATGCTTCAAGAATTTACGGCTTAGAATTAGAAGATATTCTTTCGCCGGATAAAATCAACTTTTTGGTTTATAATGATACTTTAATTGAAGAACATATTATCGGAATTCCCGGCGATGTTTTTATGGATACGCTGCTCGATAAATGTACTGAAATGGAGAAAGCACAAATCGCCAAAGAATTCGTTAAATTTAACGAACGCTGTATGATCAGGCTTTTGGGCGATATGAGAGCGTATAATTATGTAATTGTGCCAATTCACGATTTTGATCAGGTAGTTTATAAAATTCGGCCTATCGATTTTGACCAGCAATGTTACGAAGGAAATTTCAAAGTATATCGTCCGCAGTTTTTTAAGGAAAACTATCCGATGATTCAGCTGATTAAGGAAAAGTTAGAAGAACGTTCGATCATTCAATATAAAGATGAAGAAAGAGCAATTCTAGCAAAACGAATCCATTCTGCCGAAAACAGAATTAAAAAATTATTAAATATAATGTGTCACGATACCATTTCGACAGAAGAACATTTAAGTCAGTTAAAAATGGAATTGTACCGATACACAAACGATATGAAATTTAAAAACGCCAGATCAATGGGACACATCATGCAGGCCGCTTTTGAATTCATCATCCGTAATTTTAAAAACACAAACTTAGTTTAAAAGGTTAAACCATATAAGTTATATAAGTTCATTAAAGCAAAACCTGAATTTCTTGTATTTCTTATTACTTATATGATTTAAAAAAGTCAATGCAAGTCCATAAGCAAAAACTTAAATTTTCTTATATAACTTATATGGTTCAAAAAAAAAAATCAATCTTATGAAAAAATCTTTTTTAGTAGCCGTTTCTATTGTTTTATTAGCTTGTCAGCAGCAGTCTGGTGATGATTTGAAAACGCTTTATTCGCTTCCAAAAAAATTAAAAGAAGTTTCGGGAATTACCTATTTCCCGGAAACCAATTTGATTTATACTTTGGAAGACAGCGGAAATAAAAATGCCATTTATGCCATTAATTCGAAAGGAAAATTAGAAAAGACAATTACGATCTCAAATGCCGAAAATGTAGATTGGGAAGATATTACCAAAGATAAAACAGGAAATATTTACATTGGCGATTTCGGAAACAACGATAACGAACGCAGAGATTTGTGCATTTATAAAGTAGCCAAAAATCAACTGAATAAAGAGGCGGCTTCCGCCGAATATAAAATCTCATTCTCGTATCCGGAACAAACTGAATTTCCTCCAAAGAAAAAAGAAATGTTTTACGATGTTGAAGGATTCTTTGAACACAACGGCTACTTCTATCTTTTCACCAAAAACCGAAGCAAAGGTTTTGACGGAACTGCTTTTATCTATAAAATTAAAAATGCAAAAGGAACTCAAAAAGCAGTTAAAATAGGAGAGTTTAAAACCTGCAGTAATTATAATCATTGTGTTTTAACAAGTGCCACAATAAGTCCCGACGGTAAGAAAGTAGTTTTATTAAGCCACGATAAAATAGTTTTATTTAAAGGCTTCAAAGGAGATTTATTCCACAAAGGAACCCAAACCGAAATAAGCCTAAACCACTTCTCTCAAAAAGAAGCCATCGTTTTTAAAGACAACAACACCTTACTCGTAGCCGACGAAAAAACAAACAAAATAGGAGGAAACGTTTATGAGTTTAAACTTTAAGTTGCTAAGGTTCTAAGAAAAAAAGTTTGCCACGAATTACACAAATTTCCACGAATTATATTTAAATAAAAATTAGTGAGAATTAGTGTAATTCGTGGCAAAAAACTTTGAGCCTTTGTTACTTAGTCTCTCTGAACCTACAACTAGAAACTGTACGCTGCTCCAAAAATAACCCTTCCAACTTCATCGGGAGATTTAAAATAAGAGATTCTGGCAGTTAAAACATTAATAGCATTCAGCCAAAGTCCGCCGCCGTAATCCTGATGCCATTTTTTGGAATCTTCACCATCAAGCCAAACTCTTCCGTAGTCAAAACCACCTAAAATTCCGTACGTAAAAGGAGCAATCGTTTTACGGATTTTACCCAGACTCAAACGCAAATCAGAACTTTGAGAGAAATAAGAACTTCCTAAAAAGCGCTCATTTCTAAAACCTCTTAAATCAGTATCACCGCCCAAAGCAGCTCCCTGATAAAATTCGTAGTTATTGTTAAAAATGGCTTTTCCTTTTACATAAGTTGCTAAAACCAGTTTTCCGTTATGATCCAATTTATGTGTAAATCCTAAAAAACTTTCCAGCGTTGGGAAATTTTTCTTCGTGTCATCTAAATCTGTTGTCCAGGTTGCAGCAATCATGAAAGCCATTCCCAGAGTTGGTTTAGCAGCAAAATCAGAATTTTTGAAAAGATATTTCACTTTTAAACTTCCGTAATTTTGACTGTTAAATACATCAGGGTTTACAATATTCGGAGTATCGATAAATCTGTTTTCAGTTTCTTCAACCGTCATTCTCTGGAAAATAGGCTGAATGCTGAACTCACTTCCATATCTTCCTACGTGGCGAATGGCAGTTGAGGCATTAAATTTACGAATACGAACACGATTATAATCCATACTAACATTATCATCATATTGAGATTCATTTCCGTAACCAAAATAATTCATCGCAAAATTTGGTGTTGTATAAAGAGATTCAACATCTATAACCCATTTACCTAATAATCCGGGGAAATGTGCCACATAATTAAACTCTAAACCTCCGGTTGCGAAATAATAAAAGGCATTTAAAACATGTCTCTGCGTGTACGGATTTTGCTTAAAGTTATTTACTGTATAATTTAAGTTAATACCTAATTTTACACCATCATCAGGATTAAAACCAATATTTGGTAAACCGGAAACAACATTATATTTAGGTTTTTGAAAATTGTACAAGTTAACATCGTAATCGTCTGTTAACTGAGTTTGGGTTTTAGAATCAAGGTTATACGTGTTTTCTTTTGATTTGAAATCGTAAACAATAACCTTTCTTCCATTTTCAATATTGTAAGTATCATTGTTTTGACCGCCAATTAAACGGACTTTAATTCTCGATTTTTGATCGCCTTTTACTTCAAAAACATCATTATCATCTAAACCATAAATCCATAAATTTTTAGTTTTAGCGTCATGGACTGTTTTAGTATAAACTAATTCATCGCCTTCTTTTTTGACTCTGAAAACCTGAATTTCAATACTTTTTCGGGCATTATGATTTAAAACAAACTTGTCTTTTTTATCTGTTCCGGCAATCATAACCGTTTTACTTAAAACATCAGAATATTTTACAGCATATTCCTGAAGCTCTCTTTTTCTGTTTTTCAATTTTCGAATGATTTCATCAACCGTTCCATCCTGAACCTCTTTTGGCATAGCTTTAAAAGCATTTTCTATATCGCTGTCAGATAAACTTTCCTGAATAAATTTAGCCTGTTCAATCCAGTCTTTTTCTTCAGCAGTTTTTAAAAAAGCCAAATCCATAGGATAAGGTTCCCTGCTCAGCCATTTTACATTGCCAATTTTATCTTTAAAAGTACGCATATGGCGCAATGCCGGAATATTCATTAAAATAGAAAGCAGCGCACCGTCATATTTTGCAAAAGCCTGATCTCTGTCTCGAGGAATTGGTCTGTAAATAACTTTACCATCTTTTTTAAACTCAGCCCAGCGCCATTGATCAGCGTGACGGTCCCAATCGCCAATCAACATATCAAACAAACGTGCTTTTATATATTCTTTTTCATCAACCGAATATTTTTCATCCTTATGAAGATTCATCATCATATCATCTGTACTGATAATATTACTCGGATTTCCAAAGTTTTTAGCGTCTAAATGATTATCAGCAGGTCTTTCCTCAATCATATACAATTGATCTCCATAACCTGCGTTAAATTCGCCTAAACCTTTTTGTTTGGGAATATAATATAAAACCGGATTGGTATGCAAAAGACCAATTTTGTCTGACATACTGCCAGTTACAAATG
The DNA here is from genome assembly GCF_057808895.1 of Flavobacterium sp. FG68. Classification (NCBI taxonomy): domain Bacteria; kingdom Pseudomonadati; phylum Bacteroidota; class Flavobacteriia; order Flavobacteriales; family Flavobacteriaceae; genus Flavobacterium; species Flavobacterium sp. FG68. Next base: position 151,064 of record NZ_JBMDIY010000008.1, on the reverse strand, counting down.
GAGCATATGGATGTGAGGTCGTATAAAAATCAAATAAGAAACTTTCTGTATAAGTATCTTCAAAATCATTTACAATATATTGATCTTTAAAAGCTACAGATTGTAAAAATACCGATGCACTTTTTTTCATGCCGCGCATTACATATTCACGGTTTTTTGAATCAGACATTCTTAAAGAAACAGATTGATGTCCGCCGCCTTCGCGAATAGGTTTTAATCCGCCTTTTAAAGTATCTAAAGTGGCTACTTTTATATCAATAGGCATGCTGTAATATTTTCTGTAATGCTGCCCGAATAAAAATCTGTGAAACATACTTTTATCTGTCATTTTTGCGGAATAGATAGAAGTTGTAATTCTTGGAGGAAAATTATTCGAAATGTCTGATGCCCAGTTAATTTCTTTTGCTTTTATAATTTCTTTTTCAAAAAGCAGTTTTTCTTTATTGTTTTCATTTCCGTAAAACGAAACTTTGGCATCGCCGCTTTTATATAATGTTAAAGCTGCATAACCGTTTCCGCCATACGAAAAATCAAATGGATTTATGGCTCTTGCAGCTTCCGATTTTGATCCGGCGCCGCTGATAATCTGCTGAATATTTTCTTTGCTGATATATTGCAGGTTATGATCGTGACCGGAAACTACAATTACATTTCGCTGTTTTTGCAAAAGTGTTTTTATTCGTTTTGCATAAATAGTATATTGTTTATTTTGAAGATCCTGCGGACTTACTCCAGATGTTTTCCTTAATAAATTAATAAAAGATCCAATTACCGGAAGCGGGATTTTTTTCTCTAACGGAAATAATTGTTTTTCCCAGGAATATTGACCGCCGTGACTTCCGTTACTTAATAAAGGATGGTGAATGGCTAAAACAACTGTTTTTTCCTGATTTTTGTTTAAGATACTTTCCAGTTCCTTAAAAAAGTCTTCTCTCGTTTTTATGTCACAATTATCGTTTATTGTGGGGTGATTATCCCAATCTTCCAGAAACCATTCGCTGTCAATAGTTACTAAAGTTGTAATGCTGTCAATTTTTACATCTTCAATAGGGCATGATTTTCTTGGCAGAAAAGCCTTTTTATCATTTAAATTTTTTGTCACAAAATCGGCCTGCAATTCTAAACCTTTTATACCGCTGTACCAATCATGGTTTCCGGGAATAAAAATTGTTTTTCCTTTAAATCCCTTAGCTAATTTTAACTGGTTCGTCAATTTTGTTTCTGCCAAAGCTTTGTTATCAGTATTGTCAGTAGGAAAACCTTTAGGATAAATATTGTCTCCTAAAAAAAGTAAAGTCGATTTTTTACTCGCTTTTTTAAGCTTTTGGTGTAAAAGCTCAAGTGTTTGCTGTGCCTGCTCTTGATCAGCATTTCCGGCATCTCCAACAAGATAAAAAGTGTGGGCAATTTTTATAGTATCTGTTGCGTTTTCTGTTTCGTTAGCACTAACATCTTTTCCGTACTGCGCCTTATGTGTGGCACAAGAATAAATAAATGTTAAAGTTATAATTGCTAATGAAAATTTTTTAACCTTAGCAATAAAATGATTATCCAAAAACAATTTCATAATTTAGTGGTATAAAAATATTCTTTTATGAACCTAATAGAACAATCCGAGGATTTCGTCGGTAATTTACTCAAAGATAAACTTTCTAATTTATATTCTTACCATAATTTTAACCATACTTTCACAGTAGTTTCAGCCGTAAAAGAGCTTTGCAAAAAGGAAGATGTAGAAAGTGATGACAAAGAGGCCCTTTTAGTTGCAGCATGGTTTCATGATACAGGATATATTCAAGGTTATGAAGATCATGAAGCTAAGAGCGTAAAGATTGCTGTTGATTTTTTAAAAGAAAAAGGAAAATCTGAAAAGTTTATCGAATTGGTTTCCAGTTTGATTTTGGCTACAGCCAAAGATTATCATCCAAAAACACATTTGGAAAAAATAATTAAAGATGCTGATTATGCCCATTTAATGGGAACTGAATATGTTACAACCTGCGAATTACTACGTTTAGAATTGAAAAATACAGGAATTGTAAATTTTTCAAATGCTGAATGGACAAAGGAAAACCTGAATTTTTTACTGAATAAACATAGATTCTACACGGATTATGCTTTAAAAAAATGGCAGCCTTTAAAAGAAAAGAACCTTATTTTGATTCAGAAAAAAATAAATAAGCAGGAATTGAAAGCGGCGGAAGAACTTGAAAAAGAAACCAAAAAAAGCGAAAAAGTAGAAAAACCAGATCGCGGCGTTGATACCTTATTTCGCGTTACGCTTGGAAATCATACTCGTTTAAGCGGAATTGCGGATAGTAAGGCGAATATTTTATTATCTGTAAATGCAATTATTATTTCGATTGCACTTTCGTCTATTATTCCAAAATTAGACAGTCCGAAAAATGCGCATTTAGTTATCCCGACTTTTATTATGCTGATGTCGAGTGTAATCACTATTATTTTTGCGATTCTTTCTACAAGACCAAAAGTAACTTCGGGTGTTTTTACAAGAGAAGATATCGAGAATAAAAAGATTAATTTATTGTTTTTTGGAAATTTCTATAAAATGCCTTTAGAAGAATACGACTGGGCAATGAACGAAATGATGAAAGACCGCGATTATCTTTATTCGAACATGATCAAAGATTTATATTATCTGGGATTGGTTTTACAGCGAAAATATAACTTGCTTCGTATTGCTTACAACCTATTTATGTTTGGAATTATTGTTACTGTAATTGCGTTTGTAATTGCTTTTAAATCGATTTAAATTTTAAAACACATAAAATTAGACGCGGATGATACGGATTCGCTTCGCGAAAACGCTGATAAAAACAGATTTTTTTCTGTTATTATCCGCGTTAAATATTTATCCGTATAATCTGCGTCTTCGCGAAGCGAATCCGTTTCATCCGCGTTCTTTGTCTATAAAATTTAAACACATAGAAACATAGGTTTTTATGGGGAATGAAAAAGATATAAAAAGAAAACAAGTTTTCTAAAACATAGCTATGTTTGTTTAGACAAGTGAAACGCCTTTTTTAAGTTTCAAAAGTCTATGCTTCTATGTGTTAAATTATAAATTCAAAGAAAAAGCGCAACTTTTAGTTGAGCTCATCTAATAAATCCTGATAGGTAATTTTCTTTATTTTTGAATTATTTACGTTATTAATCACTTTTACACGAATCGCTTTTAAACCAGAAACTCCCTGAAGATCTTCAATTTCAAATTGTTCTATTGAAGGTTCCAGAATTTTCTTGTGCTGCAAATATTTAATGTATTTTAAATATTCTGCTTCTTCACTGTTTTGAGAATATACAATTGTAATTTTCTCTTTTTCGGTAATTCTTTCGTTTGTTCCCTTAATGTTCGATTTATCGATACGTTTTTTAACGACCTCATATCTTGCATTATAAGTTCCGTCAACATCAAAACGTTTTTCATCCATTCTAAAACGAATAGAAAGCGGCGAACTGAAAACCAAAATCAGTGAAGTAACATCTAATTCATACGGAAGCGATTCCTTAAGCTGATGATGTTCTAATTCCATTTCGCATAAAGTCTGTAACTGCCACAAACGTAAATTGTGCAGGTACATAATATCAAACGGTTTTGTTGGCGAAATCGAAGCTCCAATATATAAATTATGCTCAACACCATCCGTTTTAAAACGTTCGTAATAATGCGGATAAATTTGCTGTGCTTCAACCTGTTTTTTGTCTAATACAGAAGCCAGTCTTTTATTGATAATCGACATCGCATTGTCAAACTTTTTTCTTTCCTGATAAAACATTCCGGTTTTTTCGTCCAGACTTTGAAAGTACAATTCTTCTAACTGTTTATTTTTAGCGTTGTCTTTAGTGTTTCTCAGTATTGGATGAATTTCGTCTTCAATATAACGCTGAATATGCTGTTCCATATCTGCTTTAAGCGGAAAGTCCAATTCACTTCGAAGTGATTCCAATTCGAATTTTCTTTGCTCTAAAAGTACCAGGTTTGAATTTGGTTTTTGATTATCGAAAATTTCCAAAAGAGCCGTAAGCTGATTTTTCAAGTCAATTTTAACCGTTTCATTTCGGTGTTCAGAGGAACCTTTAATATCAATTTGTCCGTATAACGGGAATACATTTTTAAATACAATTTCCTTAAAAATATAATCTTTCGTGTGATTTATATTTTGGAAATAGTTTTGAGATTCTTTTCTGAATTTCCAGTAAACGCTTGGGTGAATCGTAGTATATTCACGTTGAATAATAGCTTCAACCTGATGCTGCATATCTGTATTATAACGATCAATAGTATCTGTTAAATACGGTAAAACCAATTCTAGTTTTGTTGCATTTACGCTGTTTAACTCACGAATATTATCAGAAACCAATTCAACAACGCCCAGTAAATGGTCGTCTTTTATAACCGGTGCAAAAACGCAGCTTTGAATTCCCTGACTTAATAAATGTTCGCCAAGTTTTGGGTTTGAAGATTCTTCGATAAACTTTTTCACATTTGAAATTACAAACGGTTCCTTTTTATCTAAAAGATTTTCAAATGAACATCCAAAAAAAGCATTTTTACAATCTACTTCCTGTGTAGATGAAAGTAAAAAGCTCTGCATTTGGTTATCAAACTTTATTGGTCGTACAAATTTTTCTTCTTCAGGATTATAGATAATAAAACCAACTTTTAAACTCGGAATTTTAAAAATAGACCTGAAGATGTTTTCTATAATATCTGTAGAGGCAACTCTTGAAGTTTCCGGTTTTAAAAGATTACTTTTTAAATTAGAGATTGCACTTTCTGTAGTTGCATCAAATAAAGAAACAATCCCGAAACCTTTTAAAATCCAGCTTCTTGGCGGAAATTTAGATTTCCATAAATCGATATCATTATAATTATCAATCAAAATGTCAATATCGTCCTGTGTAAGCTGCGGAGCATTTTCTGTAGGTGTGATTTCCATGAAATCGGCATTGTACAGAATACGATAATGTTTTTCTACACCTTCTTCATCTGGAATATCATAGAAAAAAGGTTTATTAAAATCAATATTTTGATGATAATAAGCGCTTAAAATCAAACAGCAATTATTAATATAGAATTGGTGATCATCAAAATCACGAATTTCCATGTAAAATTCATCACCGGCATTACGCAATATTTTCTTGAAACGCTCTGTATAATTAAATGATATATTTTGAAAAGGTATTGTTATGGCTTTTATTTCATTGTTTGTCAAAGCCGTAGGGAATAAGTCAGCAGCAATGTTTTTAATTAACGCTTCATTATCCTTAATAGTACTGTAATCGCGAATTCCTGTTCTGAATTCCGGGTACGCTTCAATTTCTTTTAAAATCGCTTTGGCGTAGTTAGATCGGTAATCAACATTAGATAAAGCAATCTGCTCAAAAGATTCAATTAGTTTATGAAATGAGATTATCGTTTCGAAAGGACTTTCGGCTGGTAAAAGACGATCCATCTGTTTTTTTGTTTTTAGAAATACAAAATTAAGCATAAATTAAGAATTGGCGACATTTTACGATTTGTTTCCTTTATGGTTACATAGATATAAACCCTTATAAAATGGCACTTTCAGAAGTGAATAATTATTTTAACAAAAAATTAACTTTAATAATAACGGAACGATCGTTCCGTTATTATATCTTTGTACCATAATAATTGAATAATCAATAACTTAAATAACAAATAAAATGAAAAATTTAGAAAACAAAGTAGCTATTGTAACAGGTGGAAATAGTGGAATTGGATACGCAGCAGCAGCTGATTTAGTATCAAAAGGGGCAAAAGTAATTGTGACAGGAAGAAACAAAGAAGCTTTAGCAAAAGCCGAAACAGAATTGAACGTTACCGGAATCGTTGCAGATCAATCTGATTTAAAATCTATTGACAGTTTAGTAGAACAAGTAAAAGCACAATTCGGAAAAGTAGATATTCTATTTTTAAATGCCGGAATCGCAGCTTTTGCTCCGGTAGATTCAGCTTCAGAAGATCATTATGACAGTATTATGAACGTGAATGTAAAAGGAGTTTATTTTACAGTTCAAAAAGTATTGCCAATTTTAAACGATGGCGGATCTATTATTTTTAATACTTCGGTAAATGCTCAATTAGGAATGCCGGGTTCAAGCGTATACGGAGCAAGTAAAGCAGCGGTTCTATCTTTAAACAGAATATTTGCAGCAGAATTAGCACCAAGAAAAATCAGAGTAAATGCAGTTTCTCCTGGTCCAATCGAAACACCTTTGTATGGTAAAGTTGGTTTAGAAAAAGAAGAAGTTGAAGGTTTAGGAGCTGCTTTAGGAAACAAAATCTTATTGAAACGTTTTGGACAAGCTTCTGAGGTTGCAAAAACAATTAGTTTCCTTGCTTCTGATGATTCTTCATTCATTACAGGAACCGAAATTGTGGTTGACGGCGGACTTACTGTAAACACAGTATTATAATTTTTTTTGACTTATTCAGGAACGATTGTTCCGTTTAATTCTTATATTTGTAAAGAAATTTAATTTTGATGTCATGGCTAGAACGAAGGAATTTAATGAAGATCAGGCTTTAGATAAAGCAATTGAAATTTTTTGGCACAAAGGTTACAACGGAACATCTGCCCAGGATTTGGTAACACATTTAGGTTTAAGCCGCTCTAGTTTGTATGATACTTTTGGCGACAAACAAAAGTTATTTTCAAAATCTTTGCAGCGCTATCAGCAGCAGAATCAAGATGCTGTAAAAGAGCTTTTGGATAAATCTGAAAATGTCAAAGAAACATTGCATGCTATTTTTAAACAAGCAGTTATAGAAAGCCTCGAAGACAGAATTACAAAAGGTTGTTTTATGGTAAATTCTTCTGTAGAATTAGCTATGCACGATGAAGAGATTGCTAAGATTGTAAAAAACAACAGTCAGACAATGGAAGAAGTTTTTACAAATGCAGTGAAAAAAGGGCAGGAGGCAGGACATATTTCCAAACAGTTAGATGCGAAAATTTTAGCCCGATTTATCTTTAATAATTATTCCGGAATTAGGGTTTTGGCCCGCGCCGGAGAAAGAGATAAACAAGTTTATGATGATATTGTAAAAGCAGTTTTTTCTCTTTTATAAATCGAAAATAATGGTAATAAAAAAATGGCAATTATATTTTGTAACTGCCATTTTTTGTTTTAAGTAAGTAATAGAAAATGAAAACTTCTTAGCTTTTTTCTTCTTTGTTGAAATACACTAAGTAGTAATACATTTGTTTTTCTTCATCCCAGCCTTTTTCAACAAATTTTTCTGCACTTTCAGGATTGATAAAATCCATTTTAATCTGAATATGCGTATCCAGGTTAATTACGTTTTTAATCGATTTTCTGGCGTCAGAAACTGCTGCGTTAGCAATTGGGAATGAGGTTACATCTTCGATGCTGTATTTTTCTCCTTTATCAACTTTATAATTTTTGAATTCAGGAATTAAGTCTGGATTGTCTAATACTTCATTTAAGAAGTTTTGCTCTTCGAACTGATCATTTTTAGCGAAATAATTCACAGATCGGTTCATAAACATAACTTCTTCTTTTTTGTCTTCTGCTGGTAAAACAACATCTTTTGCGAAGTTTTGGCAGAATTTTAGATATTTTTTTGTGATGAAGTTTTCGTCTTCAAAAGCGTCTACTGATAAAAAATGCTCTAACCAATAACGCGCGTCGTAACGGTTGCTGTCTACAGTTAGAATTTTATATCCTTCTTCTTTTTTATAGTTAAAAATCAAACATCCTTTATCTAATTTGCTCAGGTTGATTCCTTGCTGCAAAATCATTTCCAAGTTGCTGTTTTTTTCTTCAAATTGTAAAAAGTCAGCTTGCAATTCGCTTTTAAAAATCCCGATTGCGTCAACTACATTATTATCAATACTTAAGTTTGTTAAGTACGTTACATAAACCTCTCCGTTTTTAATATGCGGATGATTGGACTGCTCAAATAAATGCGTCGTGATTTTTTTTGAAATCTCCTGTAAATTAGATGGATTAGCAAAAATCTCCGTTGCATATTTAAACATGTCGTTGTAATCCAAGTCCACTTCGTGCGCAAACTGATAATAGTTTTCTTCTTTCTCTCTAAAAGGTTTAAAGAAGTACTCTTTTATCAAAGGCACAATTTCATCATTTAGATTAAATGGCTGCTCTGATAAAAAAATAGCTTCGTTACGGCTTTTGTTCCCTACGCGGTGTATCGCAAGCGTCTCGATGTGGGTGTTGAATAAATTTATCATGTGTTATTTAGGTTCAGAGTTACAGAGGTTCAAAGGGACAAAGGTTATTTTCTGTCTTTTATTTTTCTGATAAAAGAGCTTAACATTCGTTCTATTTCTCTGCTTTCTCCATTTATTTTATTGAATTGATACTCGGTTATATATTTTAAATTGAATGAAATTTCAAGCTGAGTCTGCATTTCAAACAATGATGAAATTGAAATATTTAAGAATCTCAAATAATCATTATTTCCGTCTCTTCCATATCCCTCAGCAATATTACTCGGTATTGATATAGAACATCTCCTAATTTGTGAAGATAGTCCATAAATTTCTTCTTTCGGGAATGAATTTGTTAATTGGTAAATTTCGGTAACTAAGTTCATTGATTTTTGCCAAATCAGAAGGTCTCTAAAAGTATTCATATTTTGTATTTAAAAATAAAACACAAAAATAAAAATATTCCTACAATAAAGAATCGAAGACTCTAAGAAAACCTCTGAACCTTTGCCTCTCTGAACCTCTGTCCCTTAAAAAATCAATTCCAATTTTCCTCAAATCCATAATCTTCAAAGCTGTCATCGCCTTCGAACATATCAAGATCATCTTCGTCTAAATCATCTTCAAATTCTCCGTAGATGTCGTTGTGCATATCATCTGCTTCGAAGTTTTTTTCAAGCGCTTCGTCCGGCATTTCTCCGTGAGAGAATAAAGTTTCAGGATACGTTGCACCAACTGCTTCATCTTCAACAGCAGCTAGTTCAACTAAGAAAGTCCACATGCTGATGAAATCATAAACGTAGATAATCTTTGTATTTTCTTTATCTAAAATACTAGATAACGGATAATCGTTCATGGTTCTTTGTTCACCCGGAACATCGCCAGTATCAAAAAGAGGAATTTCATCTTCCTGATTCCAAGTCTCATCACAAGTATAAAATGAAGCAACTTCTGATCCGTCAAAACCAAAAGCGTTGAAGATCGCATTGTGTAAATCCTCAAGCGTATCGTCTTCAAGAATAGCAATGTCTCTAAAAATATCTTCTTCGGCGTCTAGAATTACTCTAAATTTATAAACCATAATCTTTGTTTTTATTGAGAGGTCAAAGGTAAAATATAAAAAATGAAATACGAATTGTGAATTACGATTTGTTGAAAAGATTTTTTCAGCTTTCTGATTATGTGGCGTCGATTGTCAGGCTGAGCGAAGTCGAAGCCCCGATCCAATAGGAGCGCCCTTCGACTTCGCTCAGGGTGACAATCGTATACTTCACATTCCTGCAAGGTTTTCAAAACCTTGTAGGTTTCAGGTATTGCTCAAGTTATACCTACAAGGTTTTGAAAACCTTGCAGGAGCAGACAAGAGTATTACTTCCCAGTCAATCTCTTTCTAATTTTATGATAATGTTTGTGGTACGTACTATGGCTAGGATAACTTCTGCTAGAAGTCATATTATTAAAAATCAAAGCCGTTAAAAGTAAAATAAGTACACCGCTTAAAACCGGAGAAAGCACATACATATATCCCAAAGCTTTTACTTTTTCTGTTCCAATAACAGCGATTAAAGCTGTTGCGCCTCCCGGCGGATGAAGTGTTTTGGTAATCTGCATTAAAATTATGGCAATAGAAACGGCCAATGGAGCAGCGATATACATAATATCCGGAACCAGTTTATGGACAGTTACACCTACAAGAGCAGAAATTACATGTCCGCCAACCAGATTTCGGGGCTGAGAAAACGGACTTTGAATAATTCCATAAACCAAAACGCTCGAAGCTCCAAAAGAACCAATTAAATAAACAGCATCGCTACCGGAAAAGTGAATCGATTGTACGTAAGCCAGAATTCCAATTCCAACAAACGATCCTAAAAAAGACCAAAAATGTTCCTTATAATCAATTAAAGTTTCTTTATAAAGAATGTAACGTGTTTTGCGATAGCTTCTTTTAATTTTAGGAGTGGGCATAATGATATAATTTGTGGTATTTTTTGCCACAGATTTATAATCCTTTTAATCTGTGAAATCTGTGGCCTAAAAAAAATATTTATTTCGTTAAGCTTGGGGCATAACTATATACTGTATAAGGATAAAGTGTTTTTGCTGTGTATTTTGAAATTAAACAAACAACAAGAATCGGTAAAAACAACGTATAATCATTTGTTAATCCGCATACTAAAAATATTGCTGTAAATGGAGCATGAATACTCGCGCTCAAAACAGCCGCCATTCCAATAATCATAAAGTTAACCGGAATTACATTTACATGGAAAAAACTATTTAAAACCGAAGCCAGTAATAATCCTAAGAAAGCCCCAATAAACAGACTCGGAGCAAAAACGCCGCCGTCGCCGCCAGAAGCTAATGTTATAGAAGTTACAATTGGTTTTAGAATTAAAATTCCGATGAATGTTAAAGCTAATGTTATAGTTAAAGGTATTTGTGCCGAGTTTCCGAAAATGCCTTTTATAGCATGATAACCTTCGCCATATAATTGGGGAAAAATAAATAAAGAAATGCTTAAAACTGCAGAGCCTATAATTATTTTATAATAATGAGTTCCGATTTTTCCAAACTGTGATTTAAAAAACAAGACACATTTGGTTAAATAAACCGAGTTCATTCCGGCTAAAATTCCTAAAAGGATAAAATACGGAATGGCTTTTAAATGCCAGGTTTCAATAGAAACGGCAAACAAAGGTTCTTCTTTTAAAATAGAAAGCAAACTAAAAGCAACTGAAACCGCAATTACATTCGAAATGATAAAAGCTCGTGTCACTTTTCTGGAAATAACTTCAAGAGCAAATAAAATTCCCGCAATTGGACTGCTGAAAAGTGCTGTTACTCCGGCTGCAACTCCGGCGCAGATTAATTCGGTTTTGTACTGACGGAAAACATTTTCTTTCTCGTGTGCAACGGAACCAATTGTGGCTGTGGCAACTACGGTAGAAACTTCGATTCCTGTTGAACCTCCAAAAACTACAGTCAATAATCCGTTGATAAAGTGTGATGGGATTTTATAAGAGGGAAGATTCTTTGTGGTTTGCGTACTTTCAAAAACTTCTTTGATTCCTTTGTTTTCTTTTTTCTTAAAAAGATATTGTCTCAGAAAATAAATTACCGATAATCCGAAAACTGGAAAAAGGATGTAGAATAATGGGTTTACCGAAACTTGGTGAAAGAAGATTTCTTCGTAATACTCTGTAATTTTTTTAAGTGAAATTCCGAGGAAGGCTGAAAGAAAGCCAATTAAAATAGAAACAATAACTAATTTTCGGAACTTAATGAATTGATGATTTTTTTTGATTTGCGCCGTTTTATTCATCAGAAGTGATTTTATAGTCGCAGGATTTTATTTGCGATTTCACAAAATTAGGCAATCAAATCTGTTTTTTAATAATAATCGCTCCTTATTATATGTTAAAATTATTAAAATAAGAAAATTCTTTCAGTGTGTTTTTCTCTGCATATCGGTTATTTAGGAACAAAGAAACAAAGAAACAAAGGTTCAAAGGTTCAAAGTTTTTTCTTAAGCCAACGACTAAACACACAGTTTTGTCATTTCGAGGAACGAGAAATCGCACTAGAAACTCCGCACAGAATGTTGCCAATCTTTATCGATTCACTAGTGCGATTTCTCGTTCCTCGAAATGACAAACAGTATTTTTAAAAAGAAAACTTTGTGCCTTAGTGTCTTCGTGGCAAAAACTTATCTCTCATAAAACTCTATCGGAAGTAAATCAGGATCTGCAATAAAAGTAAAACGTTTTTCTGTCGTTTCATCAATTCTGATAGGCTCAGATTCTATGTTTTTTGAAGTCAAAAAAGCAACGGTTTCATTTAGATTAATGACTTCAAATGCCAAATGACGTAAGCCAACCGCTTCTGGTCTTGAAGGTCTTTTTGGCGGATCTGGAAATGAAAATAATTCAATTACATAAATTCCATTTAAAGCTAAATCTAATTTATACGACTGGCGCTCTTCTCTGTAGATTTCTCTGATAATTGTTAAACCTAAAATTTCAGTATAAAAGGTTTTTGATTTTTGATAATCAGAGCATAAAATGGCAATATGATGAACTTTATTTAGGGTAAGCATTATGATTTAGATTCAGGTTCTTGATTTAATTTTCGGATTACTTTTGCCGGATTCCCTACGGCTAATGAATTATTCGGAATGTCTTTTGTAACAACAGATCCAGCGCCAATAACACAGCCTTTTCCAATTGTAACGCCCGGACAAATAACAGAATTTCCACCAATCCAGCAATCGTCGCCAATGGTAACCGGATAAGCATTTTCCAGTGATTTTCGTAATTCAGCGTCAAGTGGATGCGATGCTGTATAAATTTGAACATTTGGTGCAATAAAAACATTTGAACCAATATTTACTGGCGCACAATCCAGAACAACACAATTCACATTAAAATAAACGTTTTCACCGCAGAAAATATTATAACCGTAATCACAATGAAAAGGAGGCTCGATGTAAAAACCAGCTCCAGTATTGGGAATCAATTCTTTTAAAATTTCTTTTGCTTTTTTGGTAACTCTGTATTCTTTTACATTTAAACTATGTAAGAGATTTTTTGCAGTTCTGCGGCCTTTTACTAATTCCGGGTCAAAAGCGTTGTAATATTCACCCGAAATCATTTTTTCTTTTTCAGTTTTCATATTTTATTGAATGTTATTCTTTTTTAGGATTTCATCAAGATTGTCACTTCCCCAGCCATCTGTCATATAGATGTTTCCCTTTCTTGTTTCGAGAATTCGCTTGTTGATAGCATCATTTTTAAAAGAAACTAATGTTTCTACAATTCTCAAATATACATATGGACTTTGTTCATTGTTTAATCTTTTAAAAAGAGGTTCAATAAAAATGTCATCTTTTAATTCCGAGATTTTTTTGCAATAAATTTCAAAATCAAAAAAATCGGCATTATCAATTTTTCCGATAATTATATTATAAGCTAAAGGTTTATCATTAAGAAGAATAAAATTTAGAATTGATTCTTTTAAATTTTCAGTAAAGATACCCTGACTTACATTAGGTATAGCTATTGTATTCTTAATCTGATAATTAGGTATAAGTTCTCTTTTACTCAATTCGTATGCTTTAGCAGGATCTAATTGTACAAGATACATAAAGCCATCTGTAGTAATGTGATTTTCTTCCTGCCATATTTTCCAAAATAAAGCATCATAAAGACTGCATTTATTAAGCCAGATTGCATCATAAATATAGATTGCATGATATAGTTTAATATTTTGGTCTTCGGCTTTTGCAAACGGAATACTTAGTAATTCCAAAGCTTTTTGATTTTTATATGCAGCTATTGCCTTGTAAAATTCTATCCACTCATTCTGATAAAAACCTTCTTTTAAAGTCAGATCTAAGTTTTTTTCTAAGAAAGGGAAGAATTTTGCATCAGGAAAATTTTGAATTGCTTTGTATGTATAAAAATTCCCGGTATTTTCATCTTTGTTTTTTAGAATAAGTTCTATGTCGCTTTCTTTTCTATACTTTGCCAGAGCGACTAAAGCATTTTGATTATGTTGTTTTATTACTAATTCTCTAACTGTTGGATATAAAATCTCATTTGGTTCAGCATTTTCAATGGCAAGATATTTCGAATCCAGATTATTCTCAGTATATATTAAAAGACTATCTAATTCTTTGACTTGTTTTTCACTTAATAATTTTTTACCCTCATTTCCATCTTCATCTTCATCTTCATAATTAGTGGTAAGCAACCTTATGTAAAAATCGCCCACTTTTTCGTCGTTGCCAAGACATCCAAATTGAGTGTAAACTATAGTGTCGTCACTTAAATGGTTTTTTGCTATTGAAAACAAATCAACATTTTTTAGATCTAGTAAAGCCCAAAAAGAGTAACATCTTACAACTCCGTTTGGGTAGTTGGTTAACGTGACTAATTCGTTTATTGAAGCATTCTTTTTTAACTCTAAAAAATTCTCAAATTGTTTTGGCATCATTCCGCTGGGACCCACAGCCGAACCCATTAAAAAATTAACTTTTGCTATTTTTTTTACAATTCGGTTTGTTTTGTCTGATATTTTTGATTCATCATAATCGTTGTTCGCGTAAGAGCTAACAGATAGAAGAAGAATTACAAGAGAAAAAAATAGAGTAGATTTTAAATTTATTTTATTCATCAAAGATTACATTTTCGTCTTAGCGATTTTCTCATGTATTTTTACAGTTTCCTGCAAAGCGGCGGTGCAGTACCAAGGCGTTAATTCGGCTTCGAGTAAATTGGCTTTTATCGCCGGATCTGTTGCTACAAGTGCTTTTGCTTCGTCAACAGTTTCTACGTTAAAAATATAAATACCTCTATAATTTCTGTCGTTTTTCATAAAAGGTCCGGCAACAACTAGTTTTCCTTCTTTTGCGAGTTTATTAATGTTTGCCATATGTCCTTCAAACAATTTTTTGGTTTCTTCTTTTGAAGCCGTTGTATTGGTTCCAGATTTTAAAAGACAGAAGACATACTTTTTCATTCCGTATTCATCGGCATTCAGGGATTTTGCCAAATTTTCATCGAATTTAACTTCGGTTTCTTGTGAAAATCCAATTGCATTCATCAATAAAAATGCGATCATAAAAAGTGAGTTTTTCATATGATATTTATTTAAAATGGCTCTCAATTTTGTCATTCCGAGGAGCGAGGAATCTTCACAAGTAGCTCGACAAGGATTGGCGATTTTGAGTATGGAGTTTCTTACGAAGATTCCTCGTTCCTCGGAATGACAAGATTGCCCAAAAACAAAATTTTGTTGTCTGCTATAGTAGTTTTTTCAAAATAACAATTTGACCTAAATGATAAACGTCATGCTGAATGATTCCGTGAATGTCTTCATAAAAATTATGATTATTATTTTGATCTATTTTCTCAAAATCCGCATCATTAAAATTACTCAAACAATCATTCCACATTTCCTGAGATTTTGCCAGACTTTGCAGCGATTGTTCCCAGGCCGGCTCTGATGAATCTAAAATGGGTACAAAATAATTATGATCGGGAGTTGTGATTATTTCTCCCTGAACACGTTTTAATATGTTTCTTCTCCATTGTATTAGGTGATTGACAATTTCCCAAATTGTATTTAAATTAGGGTTGATTTTTTTATAAGCCTGAGCTGCAGTTACATCTTTTAGAGTATCTGCTAAGGTAACTTCAAGCCACGGATTTCCATTATAAATGGATTGATACAAATTCGAAACTCTTTTACTTTCTGACATGATTAACGATGTTTTTCAATTTCTAGCTAAGATACAAATTAGTATTTTACAACTCATCCTTAAAATTCTACAATTGGGTTATTATATATTTTTTAACAGGAAATGTTAAAATACATTTGCCTCATCAAAAACCAATATCATGAAAACCAGAATTACTTTTATTTTATTATTACTAAGCACTTTTACTTTTGCACAAAATGTTATCTCAGGAAAAGTTTTGGACCAAAAAGGAAAACCAGTTGCCGGAGCGAATATTTATATAGACGGAACTTATGACGGAGCAACAAGTTCTGAAACTGGAGATTTCTCTTTTGAAACTTCTGCAGCAGGAAATCAGTTTTTAGTAGTAAGCTTTTTACTTTTCGAAACTTTCAAAAAAGAAATAGATGTTGCCAACTTTAAAGATCAAACGGTAAAACTAAGAGAAAATGTAAATGCTCTTGATGCCGTTGTCATTACAGCCGGAACTTTAGAATCTGGAGATAAAGCAAGAGTTTCGGTTTTAAAACCTTTAGATATTGTAACAACAGCAGGTTCTGCCGGAAATATTATTGCCGCTTTGCAGACTTTGCCGGGAACACAAAGTGTGGGCGAGGACGGACGTTTGTTTGTACGTGGTGGAGAAGCGAGTGAAACTCAGACTTTTGTTGACGGAATCCGCGTGGCACAGCCGTACGGGGCAACAACTAATAATTTACCAACAAGAAGCCGTTTTTCTCCTTTTTTATTCAGCGGAATTGCTTTTTCTACAGGAGGTTATTCTGCAGAATATGGTGAAGCTTTATCGAGTGTTTTACTTTTAAATACGCAGGACGAACCAGATCATAATAAAACAGATATTGGTTTAATGACGGTTGGTTTGAGTTTAGGAAATACTCAAAAATGGACAAAAAGTTCGTTAAGCGTAAATATGGCTTATATTAATTTAGCGCCTTATCAGGCTGTAATTCCACAAAATGTGGACTGGAATAATCCGTATCAATCTCTTGGTGGTGAAACAGTTTACCGATATAATTTCACAAACGGAATCTTTAAATTATATGCTGCTTTTGATTCTGAAAAATTCGATTTGAATCAGAAAAACATCAATTTCGAAAATCCTATCAGAACAGATTTAAACAATAATAATTTTTATTTAAACTCTTCTTATAAAGGAACTTTTGGAACAGGATGGCAGTTAACTTCTGGAATTAGTTACGGTTACAGCAAAAACAAAACAAAATACGATATCAACGATATTAATACAGATGAAAATGCAGCACAGTTGAAATTGAAACTTGGAAAGAAAGTTTCAAACTATTTCAAATTGTCTTTTGGAGCGGATTATTTCATTACCAAATTCAATGAAAATTTTGATGACAATGTTTCTATTGATGTTAAAAACGGATATGATTCTAACATTTTTGCCGCTTATACAGAAGCAGATATTTTATTCTCTAAAAAACTGGCAATGAAAGTTGGTTTAAGATATTCGAACAATAGTTTATTAAATGAAAACAATATTGCACCAAGAGCTTCATTGGCTTACAAAGTTTCAAAAAGCAGCCAGTTTTCATTTGCTTACGGAGACTTTTCTCAAACGCCTGTTGTAGATTATATTAAGTATTCAAAATACCATCAGTTTGAAAGCGAAAAAGCGCAGCATTATATTTTAAATTATCAGTTTACACAGCCGGGACAAACTTTTAGAGCCGAAGCTTATTATAAAGATTACACCAATTTAGTACAATACGATACAAGAGATATTCAGTACAATTCGGTTTTCAATAATAGCGGAAAAGGATATGCAAAAGGATTGGATTTATTTTGGAGAGACAGCAATTTGTATAAAAACTTAGAATATTGGATATCCTATTCTTATATCGATTCTGAAAGACAATACAAGAATTTCCCAACAATGGCAACGCCAAGTTTTATTGCAAATCACACCTTATCTGTAGTAACCAAATACTTTATTACAGACTGGAAATCACAAATTGGATTTACAAATAGTTACAGTTCAGGACGTCCGTACAACGATCCAAACCAAACACAATTTATGAATGGAAAAACTAAATCATATAATAGTTTGAGTTTTAACTGGGCGTATTTATTAACGACACAAAAAATCCTTTATTTCTCAGTTT
The DNA here is from genome assembly GCF_057808895.1 of Flavobacterium sp. FG68. Lineage (NCBI taxonomy): Bacteria > Pseudomonadati > Bacteroidota > Flavobacteriia > Flavobacteriales > Flavobacteriaceae > Flavobacterium > Flavobacterium sp. FG68. The sequence continues at coordinate 133,431 of NZ_JBMDIY010000008.1, read as the reverse complement.
CAAATCTTTTAGGAACACAGAATATTTTTGGATACGATTACGCAAAATTACCAGATCCAAACGGAGTGTATAACAGACAAGCAATTACACCAACAGCAGACAGATTTTTCTTCGTAGGTTTCTTCTGGACGATCAGTCAGAATAAGAGCGAGAATCAGTTGAAGAATCTTTAAAAGATGCTAAGTTGCTAAGATTCTGAGATGCTAAGATTTTAGAAACTGAAAAAAAACTTAGAACCATTAAAAAGAAACAATTCAGCACCAAAAATCAACAACTCAGTATTATTTAATTTTAAAAGAGTAAAATCAGATATACTTTTGAAGTATAAAATAATAAGTATTTAAGTTGCTAAGCTTCTAAGGCACTAAGAAAAAACTTAGTCACTTAGCAACTCAGAATCTTAGAGCCTTAAAAAAAAAGAGTTTTAATCATCAACAAAAAAACTTAGAATCTCAGTCACTTAGAATCTTAGAAACTTTAAAAAAAAGAACCATGACCAAAATTATTACACTAATCACGTTATTTATCTGCAGCTTAATGTCTGCTCAAAATGTAAAATTAACTGTTGCTGTTTCAGGTATAAAAAACAATACAGGAATTGTAAAAGTAGGTTTGTACAACTCAGACGGTACATTTCTAAAAACGACGTACAAAAGCCTTTCTTCTGAAATTAAAAATAATGAAGCGGTTGTGACATTTGACAATCTTCCGGCAGGAGAATACGCAATTTCAACATATCACGATGAAAACAATAACGGTAAGCTTGATAGAAACGCAATGGGAATTCCGTCTGAAGATTATGCAGCTTCAAACAATGCTAAAGGATTTATGGGGCCGCCTGCCTATAAAGATGCTAAATTTGTTATAGCAAAAGATTCAAAAATTGAAATTGTATTATAAATTAGTAACTAAAAAACAAATCAAAATAACCATTTAAATTATTTATAAAATGAAAAAAAGCATCACTTTAATCGCATTATTTGTTGTAATAATAAGCTCTGCTCAAACTCAATTTGAACAAGGAATGACTAAAGCTTTCGCACTTTGGAAAGAAGGCAAAACTACAGAAGCTTCGGCATTATTTGAAAGAATTGCTTCTGCTGATAAAACCAGTTATCTGCCAAATTATTATATTGCTTTAATGAATGCAACAGCGGTTTTTACTGAAAAGGATAAAACAAAAATTGATCTTCTTTTAACTAAAGCGCAAGATGCATTAGATGTAGAATTTATAAAAGATCAAAACAATGCTGAACTTTATGCTTTGCAAGCTTTAATTTATACAGGATATGTTGTGGCTGACCCAATGACAAACGGAATGAAATATTCGGCTAAAGTAATGGAAGCTTACGCAAAAGGAAAAGCGATCGACCCAAACAACCCAAGAATTGTTTTTGGTGAAGCTGATTACCAAATAGGAGGTGCAAAATGGACAGGAGTTGATACAAAACCACTTTGTGCTCAGGTTGATAAAGCTATAGAACTTTTTGCTACTTTTAAACCAGAAACTCCTTTTTCTCCTAAATGGGGATTAGACAGAGCTTTGGAAACTCAAAAAAATTGTAAATAATTTATAAAAAAATAAAAGAATGACCTTAAAACCAAATCTATTAAAAGCGTTTTTAATTGGCGGAGTAGTATTTTTATTTTCCTTCCTGATTCGCTTTGCATCATTTGGAACTGCAGTTTTTACCAAAGATTTGTACATCTATTTTTTGTACTGCATGTTGTACAGCGTTGTTTTGTACGTGGTAAATGCTTCTCTATTTGTGTATTTAGATAAGGTTTTTGAAGGAGCAAACAGATTTTCTGCCAGAAGAATTTTTATAGGGTTTATAAGTTCATTTTTCATTTCACTTTTCGTCATTTTTGTACTGCGCATTTTTACGCAGGTTGTTATAGAAAGACGCCCGTTATTAAGCTTTTTGGCAAATGAAGATCCGGCAAATTACATAGAATCTTCGGTCATTACTTTTATCGTTTTGCTGATATTTCACGCATTACATTTTTACAAATTATATCAGGAAAATAAGGTTATACAGCAAAAGATAATTGCGGGAACGGCAAACGCCAAATTCGAAAGTTTAAAAAATCAAATCGACCCGCATTTTCTTTTTAACAGCTTAAATGTTCTTAGTTCTTTAATTGAAGAAAATCCGGATAACGCACAGCGGTTCACCACTTCTTTATCTAAAATTTACAGATATGTTTTAGAACAAAAAGATAAAGAACTGGTTTCTGTAGAAGATGAATTATCATTTGCAAAAACCTATATGAACCTGTTGAAAATGCGTTTTGAAAACAGTTTGTTTTATGAATTGCCAGCAGGAAATATAAATCCGGATGCCAAAGTGGTTCCGCTTTCGTTACAGCTTTTACTCGAAAACACAGTAAAACATAATGTTGTAAGCGAACAGAAACCATTACACATTAGAATTTTTATTGACAAAGATTATTTGGTTATCCAAAATGATCTTCAGAAAAAAGAAGTTCTGCAAGACAGGCAAGGCGTTGGATTGCAGAATATTGTAAACCGTTACGGAATTATAACCGACAGAAAAGTGCTGATTGAGCAGGATGAAAAGAACTTCTCGGTTAAGATTCCAATTTTAACTAAACAAATTGCAGTTATGGACATTAGTACAGAATATAATGACGAAGCAAAAGCGTATTACAGAGCTAAAAAGAGAGTAGAAGAGTTGAAAGGATTTTACGGAAATGTAATTTCATATTTATGTGTCATTCCGTTTTTAGTTTTCATCAATTTAAAATTTTCACCAGGATTTCAATGGTTTTGGTTCTCGGCTTTAGGATGGGGATTTGGAGTTGCCATGCATGCTTTTAAAGTTTTTGGTTACAGCTCTGATTGGGAAGAACGAAAAATCAGAGAGATTTTAGAGAAAGAAAATAATCAAAAAACCTGGAAATAATGATGGAAAAGAATTATGCCGAAGGTGAAAGATATTATCAGGCTCAAAAAAGAGTAAAAGAACTAAGAGAATTTTATGAACATCTCACAGTATATGTACTTGTAAACCCAATTGTAATTGTGGTTAATCTTATGACTTCGCCGGGATATTTATGGTTTATATGGTGTTTAATGGGATGGGGAATAGGAGTTGTTTTACACGGATTAAAGGTTTTTAACCTTCCGCCTTTTTTTAATAAAAAATGGGAGGAAAGAAAAATCAGGGAAATTTTAGAGAAAGAACGCAATCAAAAAACTTGGGAATAATGGAAACAAATTCTAATAATAGTTCAGAAGAAAATGTTTTGAAAGAGCTGGCAAGTAAAAAAGTGCTGAAACTAAAATCATTTTACAAACACACTTTTCTGTATGCCGCTGCAATGATTCTTTATGTATTGAAAGAATATACAGAATTGCCATTAAACTTCTTTCCGTTACATTTTTTAAACGGAGTTGTAGTAATTATTTGGTCTGCAGTATATGTAGGTTCCGCAATTGATATGTTTGTTTCTTTCAAAATATTCGGCAAGGAATGGGAAGAAAGAAAATTGAGAAGCCTTTTAGAAAAGAAAAATAGAACACAAAAATGGGAGTAATCATGGAAATGAATTTTAATGAAGATGATAAATACTTTTTAGCAAAAAAGAAAGTAGAAAGTATTAAAGGATTTTACGGAAATCTTGTTGCTTATATTTTAGTAAACGCAATTTTGATTTTCATTAATCTATATACTTCACCAAAATATTTATGGTTTTTCTGGCCGTTAATGTGGTGGGGAATTGGAGTTGTTTTTCATGGATTAAAGGTTTTTGAAGTATTTCCGGTTTTAGGAAAAGACTGGGAAGAAAGAAAAATCAAAGAGTTTATGGAAAAGGAAAAAGAGAATAAAAATAAATGGAAATAATTTTAAAGAAATAAATATTATGGGACGTTTTAGAAGACGCATGTACGAAGAATATGCACACGAATTCAGCACAGACGAAAATTATAATAATGCTTATAGAAAAGTTAAAAGGTTAAAAGGTTTTTACTCGCATTTAAGAGTTTATCTTATTGTGAATGTAATCATTATAATCGCAAATTTAAACCGGGATATTTTTAGCGAAAATATTCATGAAAGCGGATTAATGGACTGGCAGACTTATTCAACAGCATTTTTCTGGGGAATTGGTTTATTGGCGCACGCAATGTCTGTTTTTGGACGTGATCTTTTCTTTAGCGACGATTGGGAGCAAAAGAAAATCCAAAAATATATGGAGAAAGAAGCCGCGAATACAAATAAATGGGAGTAACTTTGAAATACTATTTTTTCTAAATTTTGTATATAGTAAATGATCACATTAATTATAGAAGACGAAAAACCAGCGGCAAGATTGCTGCAAAGAAAACTTGAAAAGTTAGACGTTACCGTAGAAACGATGCTTCATTCGGTTGAAGAATCAGTTCATTGGTTTAGCAATAACCAGCATCCGGATTTAATTTTTCTGGATATACAATTATCAGATGGATTGTCGTTTGAAATTTTTGAAAAAATAGATATTAAAAGCGCTATCATTTTTACTACAGCTTATGATGAATATGCATTAAAAGCGTTTAAACTAAATAGCATAGATTATCTTCTAAAACCAATTGATGAAGATGATCTCGAAGCAGCGGTTTCAAAATTTAAATCCCGACTTCCAAAAACAGCTTCTGAAACTTCAAACGTGCAGCTTGATTTTGAACAGATTCGCCAAATGCTGTCAAATCCTTTTGAAAAAACATACAAAAAGAGATTCACAGTTAAAATTGGTCAGCATTTAAAAGTAATTACTACTGAAGAAATTGAATGTTTTTTTAGTGAAAACAAAGGAACATACATTCATACTTATGACAATCGAAATTATTTAATCGATTCGACTTTAGAGATTCTGGAGCAGGAATTAGACAAAAAGGATTTCTTTCGCGTAAGCAGAAAATTTATTGTCCCGCTTCAGGCAATTAAAGAAATTCAGGTATATACGAATTCACGTTTAAAAGTAATTTTACCAACTTATAAGGAAGATGAGGTTATTGTAAGCCGTGAAAAAGTGCAGGATTTTAAAACCTGGCTGGGGTAAAATGAATTTGTTTAAATGATGAACACATATGTTTCTACGGAACGTATGTGTTCATCATTATCATTTCTGACGGATTGAAATCCGTCTCTACAATATGAATCGTTCCTTCGGAACTTTTATGATCTATGATTGTCATTTTATCGGAATTTTTTAAATTATCCCAATAAAGAGCCAGAGGCTCGATTATATTGTAGGGCCGGATTTCAATCCGGTTAACGAAACGTAAATTTTTTATTTTAATTCAAAACATTATTTGCTCAATCTGTGCAATGTATATGTCATGGCACTCAAAAGGAAAAATGCCATAATTTGGTGAATTAATCCTAAAGCCAAAGGCACGCTGTATAATAATGTAAAAACACCAAGAAGGAATTGTATAAAAACAAAAACTATCAAAGTATTGATTCCGTTTGATTGTGTATTCGTAAGCGTATATTTTTTGCTTTTGAAGAAAAGAAAAAGGATAATTGCAACCACAACATAAGCAAAAGTTCTGTGTACAAACTGAACGCCGCTTTTTCCTTCAATTAAATTTTTAATCAAACTAGACTGCTCAATAAAAACCGATTCATGAATAAATTCTCCATCGCTCATTAAAGGCCAGTGATTGTGAATTAATCCTGCGTTTAATCCGGCAACAAATCCACCATAAATAATCTGGATCAATAAAGCGACTAAAGCATATCTGGCGATTTTTCGAAGCGGTAATATTTTATTGATGTTTCTTTCAGGATAAATCAAATCCAGCGCCACCCAAAGCGTATATGCAAAAGTTATAAAAGCAAAAGTTAAGTGTAAGGAAAGTCTAAAATGACTCACATCCGGATTGTCAATTAATCCGCTTCGAACCATAAACCATCCCAAAAAACCTTGAAAAGCACCCATTGCCAAAAGAACAATACATTTTTTAATTGTTGGTGTATCTAATTTTTTTCTGATTAAGAAATAAACAAAAGGAACAAAGAAAACCAATCCAATTATACGACCGATGAAACGGTGAAACCATTCCCAGAAATAAATGAATTTATAATCTGCTAATTGAAAATCGTTGTGAATATTGATTTTTTGGTACTCTGGAAATTTTTTATATTCATCAAAAGCAGCCTGCCATTTTGCATCAGTTAATGGCGGAAATGTGTCGGTAACCAAATGCCAGTCCGTCATTGATAAACCTGAATTGGTCAAACGTGTGATTCCGCCCACGACAACCATTAAAAATAATAAAACACAACCTGATAGTAACCAAATGATTACTGATTTATTCTCTTTTTTCATTCTTTTCCGATTAATTCGATTTCGTTTGTCTTTTTTGTTTTGGAAATTCTTTTTAAGTAGAATTTCGCGATTAATATATTTGCCATATAAGCAAGAGGAAATACTGATGCAGCATACATAATTCTTAAATGACTGTTATGATCCATTTTTAAGACCAGTATTTCAAAGTAAGAACTCATTAATATTCTCATAATGACAGCTATAATTGCAAAGAGTAAAATAAGGGTTATGAAAAAATAGAGTAAACTATGTATGATGGGTTTTCCTTTAACATTTTTAAGTTTTTTAAAAAATATATAATTTGGGTAGGCAATTGTTATTACAAGTAAACCCCAATAAATATAAACTCCAACATCCATTACTATTTCTTAAGAGTTAAATTTAACTTCGCAGCTCTTTTAATCACAAAATCATACGCAGCCTGATATTCATTTGGAATATCACCTTCTAAAATAGCTTCTTTTACAGCTTCTTTTAAAACTCCAATTTCGCGAGAAGGTTTCAAATCAAACATTTCCATAATTTCTTCTCCTGAAATTGGTGGTTGAAAATTACGAACATGATCTCGTTCTTCAACTTCAACAATTTTCTTGCGAACAATTTCAAAGTTTTTATGATATTTCTTAAACTTCGCTGGGTTTTTGGTTGTAATATCAGCTTCACATAAAGTCATTAAATCCTCTACATCTTCACCCGCATCAAAAACTAAACGACGAACTGCGCTGTCGGTTACAATATCTTGTGCCAAAACAATTGGTCGTGAACTCATAATAACCATTTTTTGCACAAATTTCATTTTGTGATTCAATGGCATGTGTAAACGTTCGAATATCTTTTTCGCCATTTTTCCACCCAAAAATTCATGTCCGTGAAAAGTCCAGCCTTGTTTTTTGTTGAAACGTTTTGTTGGAGCTTTTCCAATATCGTGCAATAAAGCTGACCAGCGTAACCAAACATCATCTGTATTTGGACAAATGTTATCAACGACTTCAAGTGTATGGTAAAAGTTGTTTTTATGTGTATGACCTTCAATTTCTTCCACCTGATTTAAAGCTGTTAATTCAGGTAAGATTAAATCTAAAAGTCCGGTTTTATATAAAAGTAAAAATCCGGTTGACGGTTTTGGTGTAGAAAGAATTTTGTTTAATTCGTCTACAATTCTTTCTCCCGAAATAATCTTGATGCGATCTGCATTTTTGGTAATCGCATTCAAAGAATTTTCTTCAATTTCGAAATTCAACTGCGTGGCAAAACGAATAGCACGAAGCATTCGCAGCGGATCATCAGAATAAGTAATATCCGGATCTAAAGGCGTTTTGATGGTTTTACTTTCTAAATGCGCCAATCCATTAAACGGATCTAAAAGATCTCCGAAGTTGTTTTTATTTAAAGATAAAGCCAAAGCGTTAATCGTAAAATCACGACGATTTTGGTCATCCTGAAGCGTTCCGTTTTCTACAATCGGATTTCGGCTGTCGAAATTATAAGATTCTTTTCGGGCACCAACAAATTCAATATCGGTATCTTCAAAACGAAGCATCGCTGTTCCATAAGTTTTAAAAACCTGAACTTTTGGTTTATTTGGAAGTAAGTCTGAAACTTTAAGCGCTAATTCGATGCCGCTTCCAACTGCTACAACGTCGATGTCTTTTTTAGAACCTCGGTTTAAAAGCAAATCACGAACGAAACCTCCTATCACATAAGAGTCTACATTTAATTCCTGAGAAGCTTTCGAAATAATATCGAAGATTTTGTTTTGTAAAGCAGTTTTATAATTTGTTTGTATAGCCACGAATTCACTAATTTTTGAATAAAGATGATTTCAATTTTCGAAGAAATGAAATGCATGCAAATTTACAACATAGAAAATCCCTATTATAATCTATCGCTCACTTTTTTAAACAATTTCACATTTTGACAGGGTGATTTTTATGAATTGAGAAAGGGCTGCCACGAATTACACGAATTTTCACGAATTATTTTTTTTTCTGCCACAGATTAAAAGGATTAAAAAGATCTGTGGAAATCTTTTTAATCTGTAGCAAAAATCTTCGCAATCTATATGAAAGAATAATTCGTGAAAATTCGTGTAATTCGTGGCAGAAAAATATAGCCACAGATTAAAGGATTAAAAGAATTAAAAAAAATCTGTGGAAATCTTTTTAATCTGTGGCAAAAATCTTCGCAATCTATGTGAAAGAATAATTCGTGAAAATTAGTGTAATTCGTGGCAGAAAAAATTATACAACAATAAAACAAATCAATTGCAATAACATATTTTTAAAAATTCAATTTGTATTTTTGAGTCATATAAAAATGCACAAATGAAAATTGTTATATCGCCGGCGAAATCACTGAATTTCGAAAAAGAATTACCTACTGCTCAACATACTGAACCTTCATTTTTAAAAGAAGCGCGTCAAGTTCATAAAATACTAAAAGGAAAAAAGCCAGCTGAATTATCCCATTTAATGTCAATTTCAGACAAACTTGCTGACTTAAACTGGAAACGAAACCAAGACTGGAAAACACCATTTACGGTTGAAAATGCCCGTCCGGCAGTTTATACTTTTGATGGCGATGTTTATACAGGTTTAGATGCTTATTCAATTCCGTTAGAAAAATTAGATGTTCTTCAAAATAAACTTAGAATTTTATCTGGACTTTACGGTGTTTTAAAACCGCTGGATTTAATGCAGGCGTACCGTTTAGAAATGGGAACAAAATTACCTGTTGGAGAATATAAAAATCTGCATGAATTTTGGAAACCTGTTGTTACAAAAGCTTTAAATAAAGAATTGACAAAAGGGGAATTATTCGTGAATTTAGCCAGTAACGAATATTTTTCGGCAGTTGATATAAAAGCTTTAAAAGTTCCTGTAATTACTCCGGATTTTAAAGATTACAAAGACGGAAAATTAAAAATGATCAGCTTCTTTGCAAAAAAAGCGAGAGGTATGATGGTGCGTTATATTATTGATACAAATGCTGAAACTATTGATGACTTAAAAGGTTTTAATTACGAAGGTTATCATTTTGATGCAAATCTTTCAAAAGGAAATCATTTGGTTTTTACAAGATGATTTTTAAGATGCTAAGGTTCTGAGTTGCTAAGATTCTAAGATTTTTACCGCAAGGTTCGCAAAGTTTTTACACAAAGCTTTGTGAACTTTACATTTTTAAAACATCTTAGAGATAAATTCTTTGCGCTCTTTGCGGTTAAATTAAAAAAATAAACGCCGAATTCTAAATTGAATTCGGCGTTTCTGCGTATTATAAAATTATTATTATTAGTGCATTGCGTCGGCTGCGCTAATCTTGTTCTTCCCTTTTTTGATAAAGAGAATAATCGGTATACAACATAAAAACATAATTCCCAAGTACATGAAAATATCCATGTAAGCTAAAACAGTACTTTGTTTTAAGACTGAATATTCTATTCCCTGATAAGCTTTTTTAAGTGCAACATCTGCGCTATATCCTTTAGACATAAACGCTCTTTGCATTCCTGCGATACGCTGTTGAACATCATATCTTGCAGGATCTAAATTGTTGATTAAATCAACTCTGTGTTCCTGACTAAAACGTGTAATGAAAGTGGTGATAATTGCAATACCAAATGAACCTCCTAATTGACGCATCATTCCGGTAAAAGCCGCTCCTTCACCAATTTGTTTTCCTTTTAAAGTTGAAAGCGAAAGTGTTGTAATTGGAACGAAAAGTAATCCAAGACCAATTCCTCTTAAAATTAAAGGCCAATACATATGTTCTACACCAGTGTCTGGCGTCATACGAGTCTGCATCATGAAGGTGAAGAAGAAGAAGACTAAAAATCCAACTCCAACCATATAACCTTGAGGAACACCTTTTTGAATCATATTTCCAACAAATGGCATCATAATCGCCGTTGTAATAGATCCCGGAATTAATAATAATCCGGCATCAGTTGCCGTCCATCCTAAAATCGACTGCGTATAAATCGGGATAATTAACGTCGAACCATATAATCCGAAACCCAGAATGAAACACATTACAGTTCCAATTCTTAAATTTCCATCTTTTAAAACGCTTAAGTTTACAATTGGATGTTTGTAAGTCAGCTCTCTCCAAATAAAAAGAACCAATCCTAAAATAGTCACAACACTTAAAGTTACAATAAGAGAATCGTTAAACCAGTCATCCTGCTGTCCGTGTTCAAGAACGAATTGTAAAGAACCAATAAAGGCGCTCAACAAGAAAATTCCCCACCAGTCAACCTGATTTGCTTTTAATTTCTCTCCATATTTCGGACTTCTCACGAAAGTTAAAGCCAAAATAGTAGCGATAATTCCAAGCGGAATATTGATGTAAAAGATATAAGGCCAAGAATAATTATCTACTAAATATCCTCCCAAAGGCGGACCCAAAGTTGGACCTACAATTACACCCATTCCGTAAATTGCCTGTGCCATACCACGTTTTGCAACCGGATAACTCTCTGTAATAATCGTTTGGGCTGTTACAAGTAACGCTCCACCACCCATACCTTGTACGAATCGGAAGGCTACAAGTTCCCAAATATTACTGGCATTTCCACACAAAAAGGAACAGACGGTAAATATTATGATAGAAGCCACAAAATAATTACGTCTTCCAAATTGCTGTGATAACCAGCTCGTCATCGGAATTACAATAACATTCGCAATTGCGTATGCTGTAATAACCCACGCCACATCGGTCAAGGTAGCACCAAGACTTCCGCGCATGTCTGTTAGAGCTACGTTTACAATCGTCGTATCTACAATTTCCAGCAATGCACAAAGTACTGCCGTAATGGTAATAATAACGCGTCGGTAACCGTATTCTACTAAATCGTCGTCTGCTTGTACTGCTGCTGCCATTTATTTATTTTAAATGTACGTCTACGTCAACATTCATTCCCGGTCTTAAAAGTTTTACTTTTTCAGGATCGTTTGCTTGATCTAAACTAATTTTTACTGGTAATCTCTGAATTGTTTTTACGAAGTTTCCTGTAGCATTATCAGGAGGTAATAATGAAAAACGTGATCCTGTTGCTGGAGAAAATGAAGTTACAGTACCTTTAAACTCATAGTTAGGATAAGCATCAACTTTTAAACTTACTTTTTGCCCCACAACCATTTTGTTTAATTGTGTTTCTTTAAAATTAGCTACAACCCAAGCTTCAGTATTGTTGATGATGTAGAATAAAGATTGTCCCGGCTGAACTAATTGTCCTGGCTGAATATCAACTTTAGAAACCTGACCATCAATAGCCGCTGTAACTACTGTATAGCTTAAGTTTAAGTGCGCAACATCAAGCATTGTTTTTGCTTTTTTGATGTTTGCTGCTGCAACCTCAGTTTGTTTATCAGAAACTTTAGATTTTGACTGAATAACCGATTTTTGGTAAGAAGTCGCTCTTTGTTGTTGTTCTAAAACACGTACTTGATTTTCAGCTTCATCTTTTGCAGTTTGAGCTTGTTCAAATTGTTGTTTTGTAATTGTATGTGTTTTATATAAATTGCTGTAACGGTTAAAATCGTTTGTAAGCTGTCTCAATCTAATTTTAGCACTTTCGATAGAACCACCTGCAGATCTCATTTGAGCGTCTGAAACAGAGATGCTTGCATAAGCACTTCCGATATCAGCTTTTGCAGCTTCGTATTGACCTTCAGCTCCTAATAATGCAGCATTTGCTTCATCGATTTTTAACTGATAATCTCTTTTATCGATAGTAAATAAAGTATCTCCTTTTTTTACATAGTCATTATCTTTCACATATACTTTGCTGATATATCCTGATACTCTCGGAATAATTGGGTTCATTTTTTTCTCAATTTGAGCATCATCCGTTTCTTCGTGTGCCAATGAGTGTAAGTATTTTGATATTCCGTAAGTTCCTCCCACTAAAACCAAAACGGTTAGTATGATGATGAATTTTTTATTTGTCTTTTTCTTTTCCATGAGAGCTTCGATTATATTTTAGAAAGATTGAATGATTGTGATAATTGTCCTGATACTGAAAGTAATTCGTAATATTTTTGGATGATGGTTGCTTTTGCTACAGCAGTATTGATTTTTGCGCTTAACTGCTCAACATCAGCTTCAACAAGATCATTGGTATCTGCAAGACCATTGTCGAATTTATCTTTTACAAGTCTGTAATTTTCAGTAGCTTGTTGAAATGCTTCATCATAAACCACACTTTGATTGATCGCTAAGTCATAATCTTCAATAGATTTTTGAACTTCAACTTTAATGCGGTCCGTCATAATAGCTTCCGTGTTTTTTACTTCAAGAGCTTTACTTTCTGCTTCTTTTACGTGTGCGCTGTTTTTCAGAATTCCAGATAAATCATAAGATAAACCTAAACCAAAATTCATAGCATATTTTACCGTAATAATGTCTTTAAGATCTAAAGCAGTATAACCTCCAAGTAATGAAATTGTTGGATAATATCCTGCTTTTGCAATCTTAACATTAGCCTCTGAAGCTTTTTGCTGTAAACGAATAGCCTCTAAATCTTTTCTGCTTTCGAGTGCCAAAGCATCAGATGTTGGAGCACCAGTTGTTTTTAAGTTGAAGAAATCATCTTCATTAACCTGAATCTTTACAGATGGCTCTAATTTAAGCAATGTTGTTAAATAAAAGTTGATGTTATTGATGTTGTTATTCGCTTCATCAATAGATAATTGCGTTTTTGAAACCAGTAATTGTGCTTTCAATAAATCATTTCTTGGAATGATTCCGTTTTTCTCTAATTCGATAAAATCAGTAACACGCTGTTTAGCACTTTTTTGATTTTCTGTTAAAACATCTAAAGTTTTTTGTGCTTTATATAATGCAGTGTAGTAAGTAATTACTCTTAATGCAACATCTTCTTTTGTTTTAGCGGCAGTAATGCTTTCCGCTTCATATAAGCTTTCATAAGCGTCAATACTATTCTGGATTTTAAATCCAGCAAAAATTGGTAAGCTTAAATTAGCCATTCCAAGCATTGCACGATCCGGAGAAGCTAAAGAAGCACTTTCTCCTTGGTTTGGTAAATCGATCGAAGCTTTTGTTAATCGCTGATACTGACCTGAAATTTTTAAATCTGGATATTGGTTATTCTTAACCGTTTGTAATTCATATTTCTTTGAGTTTACCTTAGTGTTGGCAAGCGTAACTTCGTTACTCTTTTCCCAGGCCATTTTTACGGCTTCATCTAAAGTTAAACTTGTTTTTTCTTGTGCTTCTATTGAAGAAATTCCTATAAAGAAAACCCCAAAGAGCATTAATTGACTAATTTTCATAAACAAGTAGCGCTTTTATAGTTTGTTGAATGTGCTTTGTAAGACTGTTTTTAATGTAATCGTTGTATAACGTTTCTGTTTTTAGATTTAAGAGTTCTTCAAAAAATGATTTGTTCATATGGAAATGAAAAAAAGTGCCCATAATCGTTGGTGTAATCAACGGAATTATGACATCTTTTCTAAAAATCCCTTTTGACTGGCCTTCTTTGATAATCATTTCCAAAGATTTTAGATTTCCCTTTTTCAGCTCTGTAAAAGCGGCAAGACTTTCTTCTCTTTTTTTAGAATTAAGTTCGAAGTGTAAAACTCTGAAAATCCCTCTGTTACAATTAATTCGATTGATATAAATTTCGACTAATTTATTGACTTTATCAAGAGGATGAAGATCTTCGTGTTGTAAACTTTCGATTTGCAGTTTTAAATCGGCTGTTTTGTGAATGATTAAAGATTCCAGTAATTTATCTTTTGAACCGAAATAATACGAAACCATGGCAATATTGATTTTTGCATGTTTTGAAATATCCCGTATAGACGTCCCCTCAAATCCTTTCTCAGAAAATAGCTTTTCAGCAACATTAAGAATCTGAATTTTTTTATCGTTTAGTTCGATGTGTGACATGGTATTGTTTCTAATCGGATACAAAATTAAACACTTGTTTAATTTAAACACTTGTTTAATTTTGTTTTAACATAATATTAACATAAAACGGTTTCGATAATTTTGGGCAAAAAAAAACTGAAACACTTAGTATTTCAGCTTTTTGAAAATGATTATGAAATTATTTTCCTAATTTAAGTTTATCAGGATTTTGTCTTGTGTCGAAAATGTTTGAGATGAAAACGGTGTTTCGAGTTTCATCAATCCAATATATTATTTTGTAATTTTTAAAAATTAAATACCTGAAGTCTTGAATTCTGTCTGATAAAAGTTCTTCTTTTTGCCCGCCAAATGCATTGAATTCTAAAGTTAGTGAAGAATCAATTATACCATTTATAAGTACTTGAGCAATTCTAATACCAGCTTTGAATTTGTAGTATTCAAAAATATCTTCAAGTTTATTTTCTGCAAATTGAGTCCAATAAACCGTTAATCCCATTTTTGAATTCTGGATTTTAGATCTTTAGCAGAAACAATTCTTCCTTGAAAAGCGTCATTAATTGATTGATCAATTTCATTGTTAAATTGATCAATATTCATTGGTTTCATTTCAGAATCTAATAATTCTACTTTTTTTTCATGAAGTAAATTTTCTAATCCAGTAACAATCTCTTCATTTTCAAGTCTCAGGAATTCCTGAACAAATGATATTTTACGAGCTTCTAAATCCATTTTGTTTTATTTTATTCAAAGATAAGTAATTATACAGATTAAATTCTATCGAATCTCTCCAACAAATTCCTCAATTTTCCCACTTCCGTTTTCACTCAAATGCTTGATAAAAGCACTTCCAATAATAGCGCCTTTTGCATATTTAGTGGCTTGATTAAAAGTTTCTTTATTTGAAATTCCAAAACCAACAATTTGTGGATTTTTTAAGTTTAAGTTTGAAATTCTCTCGAAATAACTTTCCTGAACATTTCCAAAACCAGACTGAGATCCCGTAACACTTGCAGAACTTACCATATAAATAAATCCGTTTGAAACGCTGTCGATAAAACGAATACGTTCATCTGAAGTTTGAGGCGTAATCAGAAACACATTTATTAAACCATATTTTTCGAAAATTGCTTTGTATTCTTCTGCATAAACATCAACTGGAAGATCTGGAATAATTAATCCGTCGATTCCAATTTCAGCACATTTTTGACAAAAAGCTTCAACGCCGTATTGTAACATCGGATTAAAATATCCCATAATAATCAACGGAATTTTTACGCTTTCGCGGATGTTTTTCAGCTGATCGAAAAGAATTTGAGTTGTCATTCCGTTATGAAGCGCCTGTGTTGAACTCGCCTGAATTGTTGGTCCGTCTGCCAAAGGATCACTAAACGGAAGTCCAATTTCGATTAAATCAACACCGTTTTTTTCTAAATCCTGAATAATCTGCACCGTATCATTTAAGTTAGGATATCCAGCAGAAAAATAGATCGAAAGTATCTTTTTATCTTCTTGTAATTTTTGAGTTATTCTGTTCATCTTTAATATCTTTTTTCTCCTGCAAGGTTTTTAAAACCTTGTAGGTGTTTATATTTTTAAGTAATTTATTTATACCTACAAGGTTTTAAAAACCTTGCAGGAGTCTTTGCTAGTCAATAATGATTTGAGTTGTCCAATTATTATTATGGTTTTCGACTAATAATAATCCGGAATCTGAATCATTCATCTGACCAATTAATTCTCCTTTATTATTCCAAAAAGCACTTTGACCTGCCGAAGGAGATCCCCAGGATTCACCACTGAAATTCGACATCAAAACATTCATTTGATGTTTCTCGGCATAATTTTGCAAGTTTCTATAAGCATTCGGAATTCCGTTTGGTGAAAAGAAAATGCTGGCAATATAAATATCAGTTTCTCTATTTTTTGCATTTTCCGGATGCAGCGGATTATCAATATCAGCACAAATAGCAAATGAAATCTTTTGATTTTCAATTGAAATAATCGGATTGTTATCAAAAGAAGATTGAAAATAGTCATCTTCGCCTTCGTGTAAAAACTGCTTCGTATAAATGGAAACCGAATTATCCGGAGAAATTACAAATTCACCAATAAACAAATTGGAGTCAATTTCAATAGGGGCTCCGGCGATAATTATAATATTATTTTCTACACCTAATTTTTGCAAATACTCCAAACGCGAATCGTTTTTTTGGAAAGCTAATTTTTGTGTATGTTCTCTTTCATAGCCTGTAATAGACATTTCAGGAAATACAATTAATTGTGCTTTATTTTTTACGGCCAATTCGATAAGACGATAATGAGCTGATAAATTGGCATCGATATCTCCTCGGGTTGGTTTTGTTTGCGCGGCTGCTAGAATCATGTTAATTATTAATTTTCTGTATAAATCCAAGCCTGTATTCCAGACTTTAATCTTACCTGAACTCTTTTATACGAGTTCGATTCAAATATATCTACTTTAGCCAGATCTGTATTTGAAATTGTAAAAACAACCCCATATATAATATCTGAAAGATCATCGCTGGGAACCGCTACTACATAATCAGCCATTCCAAATTCTTCTTCTATTTGAAGGCTTTTTAGTTTGTATCCAAGAAGCTGGTCTGCAGTGCCCGTTAATACTTTATTGAAGATCTGCATTTGAATTTGTTTTGATCGTAATGTTCCGTAAGAGAATAACTTTTCCATATCTAATTTTTTCTCGTTATTTGTTTGCGTTAGCGAATGCCCAAATTACGATTTTTATTACAATTTAAAATAGTCAATATAATTATCTAAATCTTTATCACCACGGCCGGAAAGACTAATAACGACAACATCTGTAGGTTTAAATTTCTTTTGATCTAAAACTGCAAATGCGTGTGCACTTTCAATCGCCGGAATAATTCCTTCTAATTTTGTCAATTGCAAACCAGCATTCATAGCATCATCATCGGTTACAGAGAAAAATTCGCCACGTCCCGTTTGTGCCAAATGCGCGTGCAAAGGTCCAACTCCAGGATAATCTAATCCGGCAGAAATTGAATATGGTTCTGTAATTTGTCCGTCTGGTGTTTGCATTAAAAGCGTTTTACAACCGTGAATAACGCCCACTTTTCCTAATTTACTTGTTGCTGCGCTATGCCCGCTGTCAACACCTTTTCCGGCAGCTTCAACAGCAATAATTCCAACTTCTGGTTCGTGTAAAAAGTGATAATACGTTCCTGCTGCGTTACTTCCGCCACCAATACAAGCAACCACATAATCGGGATTTTCACGTCCTTCTTTTTCTTTTAACTGCCATTTTATTTCTTCTGAAATAATACTCTGAAAACGTGTTACCATATCAGGATAAGGATGAGGTCCAATCGCCGATCCGATAATATAATGTGTGTCAACCGGATTATTGATCCAATCGCGAATCGCTTCGTTTGTAGCATCTTTTAAAGTTCGTGAACCCGAAAGTGCAGGCCGAACTTCTGCGCCTAACATTTTCATACGAGTTACGTTTGGAGCCTGACGTGCGATGTCAATTTCGCCCATATAAACGATACATTCAATTCCCATTAAAGCGCATACTGTTGCTGTTGCCACACCATGTTGACCCGCTCCGGTTTCGGCAATAATTCTTTTTTTACCTAAACGTTTTGCTAATAAAATCTGCCCGATTGTGTTGTTGACTTTGTGCGCTCCAGTGTGATTTAAATCTTCTCTTTTTAGATAGACTTTGGTGTTGTATTTTTCAGATAAACGTTTTGCAAAATACAACGGACTCGGGCGTCCTACATAATCTTTCAGCAATTGATTGAACTCAGCTTTAAAATCTGGTTCATCCATTATGCTTAGGTATTTTTGGCGTAATTCTTCTACATTTGGATACAGCATTTCAGGAATGTAAGCTCCTCCAAATTCTCCGTAATATCCTTTTTCGTTGACGTTAAAACTCATTTTGTTTAAAGTTTAAAAGTTGGCAACATCAAATTTGCGTTTGAAATTGCTAAATAAATTTCTGTTTTTCAGCCCTGGTTCGATTTCAAATTTACTATTTACATCGATAGCATAAATAGGTAAATTGCTTTTTGAAATTTCTTCAATGGCTTTTAATTCGTTAATTCCGATTCCGCCGCTCAAAAAGAAGGGTTTATCCGAATTGTATTTTTTTAATATCGTCCAGTCGAATGTTGTTCCGTTTCCGCCCGGTAGTTTTCCTTTTGTGTCAAATAGAAAATAATCACAGACTGGTTCGAAAGGTTTTATCACTTCAAAATCAAAGTTTTCATCAGCAGAAAATGCTTTTATGATTTCGATTTTTTTTGACAAATTATTTTTTAGTTCCGATACAAATTCAACGGTTTCATTTCCGTGTAACTGAACGGCTTGTAAATTGTATTTTGTTACTTTTTCCAGAATTTCTTCCTGACTTTGATTTACAAAAACGCCCACTTTTTTAATTGTTTTTATAAGTTCAGGAATGGTTCCGTTAAAATATCGCGCGGATTTTTCCCAGAAAATAAATCCCATATAATCGGGTAGGAGCGCTCCTACTTCGAGAATGTTTTCGGGATATTTCATACCGCATATTTTGAGTTTCATTTCGTTGTGGTTTTTTAACGCAAAGAGCGCTAAGTTTTTTTTCTTTTGTATTGTGTTTAAAATGCGAAAAAGTTCGCAAAGATTTGTGTTTGTTTTTTGCCACGAAGGCACTAAGCCACAATGGTTTTATTTTCTGCCACGAATTTCACTAATTCAATTCGTGCTAATTTGTGTAATTCGTGGCGAACTATTTAAGCTTTTAAATTATTTATAAATTCCGTTGCGGCTTGTCCGGCGTTATCGGTTTTCATGAAGTTTTCTCCAATTAAGAAACCTTTGTAGCCGTATGGTTTTAATTCCTGAATAGCTTCGATGGATGAAATACCGCTTTCGGAAACTTTTACAAAATCATCCGGAATTTTTGATGCTAATTGTTTACTGAAATCTAAACTTACTTCGAATGTTTTTAGGTTTCTGTTGTTTACACCAATCATGTCTAAAGTAGGCATAATCGATTTTTCCAATTCTTCTTGATTGTGAACTTCTAACAGAACTTCTAAACCTAGATTTTTAGCAAATTCAGATAATGATTTGATTTCTTCGCGGGTTAAAACAGCCGCGATTAGCAAAATTAAATCGGCTCCGTGTGCTTTTGCTTCCAGAATTTGGTATTCATAGACAATAAATTCTTTTCGCAAAAGCGGAATATTTACACTTGCTCTTGCTAAAAGTAAATCGTCCAAAGATCCTCCAAAATACTTTCCGTCAGTTAAAACCGAAATTCCGCAAGCTCCAGCATTTTCATAACCTTTTACAACTTCTTCAACTGTAAAGTTGTGATTAATAACTGATTTTGAAGGAGAACGGCGTTTGTGTTCTGCAATAATTCCAGTCGAACTTGCTTTTAGTTTCTGGCTTAATGAAATCGTTTCTTTTCCAAAAAACACCGAAGCTTCTAATTGAGAAACCGGAATGATTGATTTCTTGAGAACGACTTCTCTCTTTTTATCAAATATTATTTTATCTAAAATGTTCATTGTTTGTTTTGTTTCAGGTTTCAGGTTTCATGTTTCACGTTCCAACAACTTGAAACATGAAACAAAGAAAACTTGAAACTATTTTTATTTGCTTAATTCCTGTAATGTCTGCAATGCTTTTAATCCTTTTCCAGACAATAAACTTTCTTTTGCTAATTCAAATCCTTCCAACGGAGAACATTTTGTAACGGTTGCAATCGCCATTGCAGCATTTGCTAAAACTACATTGTTCTGTGCTTCGGTTCCTTTTCCAGAAATGATATTCGTAAATATTTCAGCCGATTCTTCGATGGTTTTTCCGCCTTCGATTTCTGTTTGGGATAAAAGTCTAACACCAAAATCTTCTGGCTTTAGCATTCCTTCCATGTGTGATGTAATCGTTTTGGTTGGGCCTGTTAAAGAGATTTCATCATACCCGTCAAGCGAATGTAAAATCGTGAAATTGATATCAGTATTTTGATATAAATAAGCATACATTCTGGCTAATTCTAGATTGAAAACTCCAACCAATTGATTTTGTGGAAATGATGGATTTACCATTGGTCCCAACATATTAAAGAAGGTTTTTACCGCTAATTCTTTACGAATTGGCCCAACATTTTTCATTGCTGGATGAAATAGGGGAGCATGCAAAACGCAAATTCCGGCCTTATCGATACACTTTTCTAAAAACGAAGGATCGTTGCTGAATTTAATTCCCATTTTTTCCATTACGTTGCTTGATCCAGAAATAGAAGAAACTCCGTAATTTCCATGTTTGGCAACTTTAATTCCAGCTCCAGCTGAAACAAAAGAAGCTAAAGTTGAAATATTGAAAGTGTCTTTTCCGTCACCGCCCGTTCCACATAAATCGATTGTATTGTAAGCTGATAAATCAACGCGAACACATAATTCTAATAGAGCTTCACGAAATCCCGAAAGTTCATCAATTGTAATGCTTCGCATCATAAATACGGTCAAAAATGCCGAAATCTGACTTGGATTGTATTGACCAGTTGATATATTAATCAAAACGTCTTTTGCTTCTTCTTTAGAAAGCACTTCGTGATTGATTAATTTGTTTAATATAGTTTTCATTTTTTCTTTTAAGTTGCTAAGGTTCTAAGATGCTAAGTTTCTGAGTTTTTTTACTGTGACTCTAACTGCGACTGAATACTATCCCGACATTTCGGGACTGAACACTGATCACTAACTTTTAATCCAATTCTCTAAAATCCTTTTTCCTTTTGGTGTTAAAACACTTTCAGGGTGAAACTGAACGCCTCTTACATCAAATTTTTTATGTCTTAGTGACATAATCTGCCCGTTTTCATCGATTGAAGTTGCTTCAAGAATTTCCGGTAAATTACTGTCTACAACCCATGAATGGTATCTTCCTACTTCAAATTCGTTTCCTAAACCTTCAAATAAAGTTTCGTCTGAAACTACTGTTTTTACATTTGTCGAAACGCCGTGGTACACTTTATCAAGGTTAGAAAGCGTTCCGCCAAAAACTTCTCCAATTGCCTGCTGTCCTAAACAAACACCAAGAATACTTTTTGTTGGCGCATATTTTTCGATTACTGCTTTTAATAAACCTGCTTCATCAGGGATTCCAGGCCCTGGCGAAAGTAATATTTTATCAAAAGAAGCGATTTCGTCAATTTCGAATTCATCGTTTCTGTAAACCGTTACTTCGCAGTTTAAATCTTCCAGATAGTGTACTAAATTATAAGTGAAACTATCGTAATTGTCTATAACTAATATTTTTTTCATGTCTTTTTTTGTTTCAGGTTTCAGGTTTTCTTTGTTTCACGTTCCAACAACTTGAAACCTGAAACTTTAAACTTGAAACTATTTTTTTTACTCTCGAACGTACTTCTCAGTAATAATTCTATCGATTCCTAATTTTTCTACTTTTTCAACTCCTTTTTGAGTTAAGGTGTCGTTTTTAATTTTTACTACAAATTCAAATTTTCCATTTTCCCATTGACGGTTATTGAAGTACTCCAAATTCTCGGTATAAACACTATCCTTTAAAGTGTATTTTCCGCCTCCGCCAAAGAATATTGCATTTGTTGAATCTTTACCATTATTTAAATCATGATTGAAAAAAGCAAAATGGGTATCGTTTATAATTTTAATCATTTTTGTTTTTGGATTGAAAGTCGAAAAAGTTGAATCTTTCTCAGTCGTTTCTGCTGATATAAGACGCCAGGTTCCTTTAATTGGATTCTCTTTTTTTTCCGAATTACAAGAGGTTATAGTAATGATTAAAACTAGAATTGATAATGCTTTTTTCATGGTTTTTATGGATTTGTTCTTTGTTTGTTAATTGTTTCAGATTTTACCAATCTTTGTGTTCCAACGGTTGAACCGTTGGCTATGTTTATATAGCATTCCGCATATAACTGCTTTTCAAATATTGCCCGAGATTTCAACCTCGGGAGACATTGCTGATCATTCTGTGTTACTGTGACAGAAAACTGCGACTGAAAACTATATTTTTTCTGCCATTTCCAGCGCTGTATTCAATGCTCTTAATTTATTATACACTTCCTGCATCTCGCTTTCTTCGTCAGAACTTGCTACGATTCCGGCGCCGGCTTGATAATGTAATTGATGATTTTTGCTAAGGAAAGTTCGAATCATAATCGCGTGATTAAAGTTTCCGTTAAAATCCATAAAGCCAATCGCGCCTCCGTAAAAATTACGATTTGTTTTTTCGTAATCTTCAATCAATTGCATCGCTCTGTGTTTTGGTGCGCCGCTCAAAGTTCCGGCTGGGAAAGTATCGGCAACAACCTGCATAGTTGTAGCTTTTTCATGTAAATGTCCGGTTACTTTAGAAACCAAGTGAATCACGTGCGAGAAAAACTGAACTTCTCTGTATTTCTCCACATTTACATCGTGACCGTTTCTGCTTAAATCGTTTCTTGCCAAATCGACCAGCATTACGTGTTCGCTGTTTTCTTTTTTATCTTCCGAAAGTTCTTTGGCTAAAAGTGCATCACGTTCATCATTTCCGGTTCTTTTGAAAGTTCCTGCGATGGGGTGAATTTCGGCTTTTCTGTTTTTTACGATAATTTGTGCTTCGGGCGAAGACCCAAATATTTTGAAATCTCCATAATCAAAAAAGAATAGGTAAGGAGATGGGTTGATGCTTCTCAAGGCTCTGTAAACATTAAATTCATCACCTTTAAAACCTTGCGTAAAACGACGAGATAAAACCAATTGGAAAACATCTCCGCGGAAGCAGTGTTTTTTGGCTAATGCTACATTGTGCTTGAATTCTTCATCAGTTAAATTAGAGAAACCTTCGCCTTCTTTTGAAAACTTATATGAAGCGATATTTCTGGATTGCAATAATTGTTCGATTACAGCAATGTTGTTTGTTCCATCAACGCTGTGGTAGAAAATATACGCTTCATTTTTAAAGTGATTGATGGCGATGATGTTTTGATAAACGGCATAAAAAACATCCGGAATTGAGGTTGCATTGTCTTTTTTGGCGATTGAAACTTTCTCAAAATAACGAACGGCATCGTAAGAAATGTATCCGAATAATCCGTTATTGATGAATTTAAAATCGTTTTTCTCCGATTGAAATTGGCTTGAGAATTCCTGAATTACTTCTGGAATATTTGTTGAAGCATCAATTTTAATTTGCTCCGAAGTTCCGTCAGGAAAAGTTTTTGAAATCCTTTCGTTTTCGATTTTAATCGTTGCAATCGGGTTGCAGCAAACGTAAGAGAAACTGTTGTCATTTCCGTGATAATCACTACTTTCTAATAATAAACTATTAGGGAATTTATCTCTAATTTTAAAATATATACTAACCGGCGTAATGGTGTCTGCCAGAATTTGTTTGTAATGTGTGTTAAGTATAAAAGGTTTCAAAGTATGTTGTTTTTTAGTTTTTAATATTTTTCTGCTAAAGTTTCGACCAAAAAAAAGGGCTTGTCGTGATGACAAGCCCTTTTTGTTTATAGTTTTGAAAATACCATAGGAAGCTTAGTTCACGACGTTTGACGTAAATTGTTCCACCACCAAGTATTGTTCATTAATGTTTTCATTTCTTTATTTTGATGTGACAAAGATATAAATGTAATTTGAATTAGAATACATAAAATTTCAAAAAAAACTTTTCTAATTTTCGAAATTTGTTAAATTTTAAAATCTAAAACCTACTTAAGGCCTTAATTTCCAATCGCAATCGTATTGTTTACATTTGCTCTAAAATCTGGATTTCCTTTGATATTTGGCATTGTAAACAACTCGCTGTTCTTGTATTTTGAGTATTCTATTCCAGAATTTGGATTGTAATAATTTTGAATTGCGGCATCAGAACTAGATGATTCACTTGTAATTCCGCCGTTGCAATTGTTCACAATTATATTTTTGAAACTCATTTTTGACAAGTTTTCATTTCCATCTCCAATATTGCTTTCTAATAAAACAAAAGGAGAAAAACCAGAAACAATACTGTTGGTTAAACTAAAAAAAGTATTTTCTCTAATATGAACAGATTCTCTAACCAAACCTTGGTTGTTTTCTTCAAGATTTACTAAAGTGATATTGGTTGCAGTGATTTTTGTCATTTTTTTGCTCATATCAGTATTTTGAATCTTGTCATATGAATCGACTTCAAAACATCTTGAACCAGAGATATCTGATGAAAAAGGATGACGAATAGCAATACTGTTGCTGATGCTAATTTGCGCGCCTTGCGTAAAATCGAAATCATCATCAGTTGTTCTGTATGAAATTAAGTTGTTCATATTCAAATCTCCGCCATAACATTCAAAAGAATCGTCGTTTGAAAAACTAAT
This sequence comes from Flavobacterium sp. FG68, assembly GCF_057808895.1. Taxonomy (NCBI): domain Bacteria; kingdom Pseudomonadati; phylum Bacteroidota; class Flavobacteriia; order Flavobacteriales; family Flavobacteriaceae; genus Flavobacterium; species Flavobacterium sp. FG68. The sequence continues at coordinate 108,812 of NZ_JBMDIY010000008.1, read as the reverse complement.
CTGAATATTGCTTAAAATTGTTTTTCTTCCAACACCAGCCAGTGAAAGTCCGTTAAGTTCTTTTTCAGAACTCAATTTTCTTCCTGCAAATTCTATTCTAACATATTTTAAAATACCTGAATTGTCTTCGCCATCCTGACCTCCATAATGATTTATTATTGGATCTAAAGTAAAAGGAAGTGTGTGAAGTCCGCCAAGAAAATTAATTGGCGCTTTTCCTAAAATGATAATTCCGCCCCAGTCACCCGGACGTCTGTCTGCAATTTCTTTGTTTGAAGTAAAAATGATTGGATCTGTTTCTAGACCTTCGGCTACAATTTTTGCACCATTTGAAATAACAAGAGTTCCGCAGGTTTTATCATCGCCTCGTATTACAGTTCCGGGTTCGATAGTTAAAGTGGCATTGTTTGTCACGTAAACAATACCTACTAATTGATATGTATTTCGTTTTACTAATCTGGTATCTTTATCAATTGTTCCTGCAATTATGTTGGTCGCTTCGCTATATTCTAGTTTAGACGGGTTAAAACTTGTCCAATTGTTCATCCAGTTGTTAGTACCGGTTATTCCTTTTGTTTGTTGTTGAGCTTGAAGAAAAAAAGTGCTTAGAAGTGTAATTATTGCAACACGTATTTTTGTTTTCATAACTATAATTTTAATTTCTAGTTTTGGATTTTTAATTTCCTCAAAATTAGACCCCGAATGTTAATCAATACGGGGATAGTTATTATGAAAGCGTTATTTTATCGTTAAGAATGTTATGCTTTTGAAAAGAAATAAAAAAGAAAAACCCCAATAGAATCAACTATTGGGGTTTTTCTTATATATGAATTAGGTAAGCCTGAAATTAGAATTTTAAAGCTACTGTTAATTCGAATTCGTCGCTGATAGTTTTGTCTCCTAAACCTTCGAAGAAACTTCCTGAACCGTATTTAATATCATATTTAGTTCTGTCAACTTTAAATGCAGTTGTAGCAGTGTTTCCGCTTACAGTGATATCAAAAGTTACTGGTTTAGTGATTCCTTTAATAGTTAAATCAGCAGTTACTGTGTAAACATCAGTAGATTTAGCACCAATAGTTTTGAAAACTAATTTTGAAGTTGGGAATTTTTCAGTTCCAAAGAAATCGTCAGCTTTTAAGTGACCGTTTAATTTACCTTGGTATTCTCCAGTTAAATCTGTAGAAGTTAATGAAGTCATATCAACTGTAAAGCTTCCTCCAACTAATTTTTTTCCTTTGAAAACTACAGCACCTTCTTTAAAGTTTACTGTTCCAGAGTGTTCTCCAGTTACTTTTTTACCTACCCATTTGATAGTAGACGCTTTTACGTCGATTTTTTTAGTTTGTGCGTTTACTGAGATACCAGCTGCTGCTACGAATAATGCAATTGCAATTGTCTTTAAATTTTTCATGTTGTAAAATTGAATTTGATTAATAATAATTATATAGTGATAAATAATTCCTCGTTAGATTTTCTAACTTTTTTGAAATGCTGAGTATCATCCTCATCATGTCTGTAACCTACAGCAGCAATTACTGTAGCACTTAAGCCAAGTTTGTCAAAACCTAAGATTTTGTTGAATTCTGCTGCATTGAAACCTTCCATAGGAGTAGCATCAATTTTTAATTCAGAAGCTGCAGCTAATAATGTCCCTAAAGCAATATAAGTTTGTTTTGCTGTCCATGTATTTTTAGCATCATCAGATAAGTTTGCCACTGTACCTTTCATCATATCGCCAAATCCAGCCAAAGCATCAGCAGGAATACCTCTTGTTTCGCTAATATTGTTGATATAACTGTCTACAGAATGTGCTCCAAGATTTACATCATTTGCAAATACAAATATTTGCGAAGCATCTGTAAGCTGTGTTTGTCCGTAAGCAGCAGCTTTTAATTGTTCTCTAATTTCCGGATTTTCTACAATAACAACTCTGTAAGGTTGTAATCCGTATGAAGAAGCACTTAATCTAACGGCTTCTTTAATAGTATTTAAATCTGCTGAAGAAACTTTTTTAGATGCATCATATTTTTTTGTTGCATATCTCCAGTTTAAATTATCTAATAATCTACTCATAATTTTAATTTTGTTGGGTTCGGTATTTTTCTAATAATGTGTTTAATAATTCTAATTCTTCTTGGCTTATATTCTCGGCAAATAAACGCTCGTGTTCATCTACCTTTGGGTCTAATTCTTTTAAAATATCTAATCCTTTCTGTGTAATCAAAACTTCAATTTTGCGTCGATTTCCTGGACAGACATTTCTTGTTACTAAATCTTTCAGTAATAATTTATCTACTAATCGGGTTGTGTTACTCGTTTTAGCTAACATACGCTCTTGTATCACACACATATTAGCAGGTTTTCCTTTTTGTCCTCTTAATATACGCAATACATTATATTGCTCTCCAGATAAATCATACGGTTTCATCAACTCGCTGAAATGATCCTGAATCACATTTTGTGTGTACATGATATTTAGAATAACTTTTTTCGCATTATCCATCTTAACTGTACTTTTAATAACCTCTTCAATTGTCATAGTCGTAAGTGTATAATTTGTATATACAAATGTAGAAGTTTTAATAGTTGTATATACAAATGTCATGTTAATTTTTTGTTAATTCAAAATGACATCGATTTTGAACGGAAAAAGTTAGAATAAAAATAGTTTATTTTTTATCTTCAAAATATTGATTTTTAAATATTTAACTAAAAATTAAACTTGTTCTTATAAATTCTATAAAGGTTATCGAATTAAAAAAAGATTTATTGAAATTCGGACAAAAGAAAGCCCTTTGTAGTTTTTTTGAAATTTAAAACTTCGTTATTTATCCAGTTTTCGTCATGTCCAAGTTCTTTAGCAAGAAGTTTTGCTACTTTTTCTGAAGATTGAATGGCTGCTCTTGCATCTAAAAACAATAGACGAACACGTCTCGCTAAAATATCATCTACAGTTCTTGCCATTTCATATCGAATCGCCCAAAGCACTTCTGCCATCGTAAATTCGTGATCATGATGTACTTTTTCGTTTAATTCAGGATTGTTTTGTTGTAACTCGATTATGCTAGGAATATCAGAACCATAGATATATAAATGATTTTCTCTGTCTAAAGTCGTCGTAGTTTTATTTCCATGAATGGGAAGATGTTCTGTAACGCAGGTTTTTTTTGGTAACTTACCAATAGTAATTGCTTTGTTTATAATATCTTCAGCAATTTTTCTGTACGTTGTCCATTTTCCGCCCGTAATAGTTATTAAACCCGTTTCGGATACAATAATTTTATGGCTTCGGGAAACTTCTTTGGTTTTTTTGCCTTCTTCTTCGGGCGCTGCCAAAGGACGTAAACCTGCAAAAACAGATAAAACATCTGCTCTGGTAGGTTTTTTTGCTAAAAAGTGCTGGGCTGTTTCTAGCACAAATTTGATTTCGCTTTCTAAAGCAACAGGTTCTAAACTTTGTTTTTTAATTAAAGTATCTGTTGTTCCTATTACAATTCTGTTATGCCACGGTACTGCAAATAAAACTCGTCCGTCACTTGTTTTTGGAATCATTAAAGCATGATCGCCGGGTAAAAAAGATTTATCAAACACTAGATGAATTCCCTGACTCGGAACGATATATTTTTTATAAACAGTATCGTTTAGTTTCATTATGGCATTTGTAAAAACTCCCGTAGCATTTATAATTGCAGCTCCTTTTAAGTTGTATGTATCTCCAGTTTCCTGATCTTCTATTTCAACACCAATAACTTGGTTCTTATCGTCTTTTATTAAGTTTACAACTTTTATATAGTTTAAAATGCAAGCTCCTTTTTCTGCAGCAGTTTGAGCGATATTAATGGCTAAACGCGAATCATCAAATTGTCCGTCATGATAAATTACGCCATTTATCAAATCAGCTTCTTCTACATTAGGAAGCATTTCGATTGTTTTTTTCTTCGAAATATATTTTGAACGGCCTAAACTTAAACGCCCGGCCAATAAATCATAAACAGTTAACCCAATAGTATAAATGAAAGTGCTCCACCAATTGTAGTTTGGGATCACAAAAGATTGGTTTTTGACTAAGTGACCTGCATTTTTAGCTATTAAACCTCTTTCTTTCAGTGCTTCTATAACCAAGTGAATATTTCCTTGTTCCAGATAACGTACTCCGCCATGAATTAGTTTAGTGCTTCTGCTCGAAGTTCCTTTTGCAAAATCAACCGCTTCGAGTAAAATTGTTTTGTATCCTCTGCTTGCGGCATCAAGAGCAGTTCCTAAACCGCTGGCTCCACCTCCAATTACAATTACATCCCATTTTTCAGTGTTCTTTAATATCAATAGCTGTTCTGAACGGTTCATATATTAGGTTATATTTTGGGATTTATTGTTTAAAGCAAACTTAACGAAACGAAATTAGATTTAGATGAAGAAATATCTTAGTTGTTAAAATTTGTTTCAGGTTTCAGGTTTCAAGTTGATTGACTAGACTTCAAAAATAAACCCGACAGGTTTTTAAAACCTGTCGGGTTTGATTTAAATTATATTTCGTTTAAGTTAGTCTAAAAACAATTTTAATATTCCGTTAGGAATATTTCGTCGGTAGAAAAAAAATATAATTGTTTTGCATTGTGTCCTGTAGGGACACTTGTTTCAACAGAATAAACTCTTGGCTCGTTAATCAAACGTTCCTACGGAACGTATAACCGCAACTCAATTTTAATTCTACCAACCAGACATTCCTACGGAATGAGTTTGGACTTATTTTTTTTAAGTTTCGTTAAGCAACTTGAAACATAAAACCTGAAACAAAAAAGTTAATGAGGCAATTTATCTTTTATTAAACCATAAAACCAGGTTCCTGCAATGGCACTTAATAAAGTAACAATAATTACAGTTGCTCCAGTCCCAATTTGAGCGAAAAGCGGCCCCGGACAAGCTCCGGTAATTGCCCATCCAAAACCAAATAGTAATCCACCATAGATTTGTCCTTTGCTGAAGGTTTTTGGCTGAATTTCAATTTTCTCGCCTTGAAGCGTTTTAATATTGAATTTTTTAATGATAAAAACCGAGATAACGCCAACTGCAACTGCGCTTCCAATTACGCCATACATAAAGAATGACTGCAGGTGAAACATTTCCTGAATACGAAACCAGCTGATGATTTCGGCTTTTACAAATACAATCCCGAAAAAGACTCCAACAATTAAATATTTAAGATTAGAGAATCCTGTTTCTTTTTGATGACTTGCATTGATTCCTTCTCCGTCTGTATTTTTATTTTCTAAATTGCTCATTTTTGAAATTTTAAAGTGAAAGAATATAAGGTAAAATCAAAAGTGACATTACAAAACCGCCAATCATAAAACAGATTGTAGCTACTAATGAAGGCCATTGTAAATTTGATAATCCCATTATGGCGTGTCCGCTAGTGCATCCGCCTGCGTAACGTGTCCCGAAACCAACTAAAAATCCACCCACAACAATCATGATGAATCCGCGAAGGGTTAGTAAACTTTCCCATGAAAATAATTGCGAAGGAACTAAACCAGAATGATCTGTGATTCCGTAAGAAGATAATTGCTGTGAAAGTTCCGGAGTAATTTGAACGTCATTTGGGTTTGATAGAAAGTAAGCGGCAATAACACCACCAAGAAATATTCCCAAAACAAAGAATAAATTCCAGCTTTCTTTTTTCCAGTCGTATTTAAAAAATGAAATATTCGCCGGAATACAAGCCGCACAAATATGACGAAGCGAAGAACTAATCCCGAAAGATTTATTTCCGATAATCAATAAAATAGGAACAGTCAAACCAATCAACGGGCCCGCAACGTACCAAGGCCAAGGTTCTTGAATAATTTCTAATATACTCATAATTAAAATTAAGTGTTTTGTTTTTTTACCATTAAGATATTAAGTTAATTAAGTTGGAATGCTTAATTTTTCCTAACCTTCTTTGAAAAGTTTCATTAAGCTCAAAAACTTAATTAACTTAATATCTTAATGGTAAAACTTTTATTTATGCTTTTAAAACCTTACTCTGACAAACGAAATCTGATTTTGGGATTTCAGTTTTTGCGATGGCTCCAAAACCGCCGTCAATTTCGCTAAAATTTCTGAAACCGCGTGCCTGTAAAATAGAAGCCGCAATCATACTGCGATATCCTCCGGCGCAATGCAAATAAAAATGCTCATTTGGATTAATATCTTTTACCCAGTCATTAATATAAGCGAGAGGTTTACTGTAAGCATCTTCTATATGTTCTGCTTCGTATTCAGTCTCTTTACGAACGTCAATAACTTTATCTTCTGTGATATTAAATTGATTTGCAAACTGTTCTGCCGAAATTCGGTTGACGCTATCAATTTCAAAACCGGCTTTTTCCCAAGCTTCAAAACCACCTTCTAAATGTCCGATGATAGAGTCAAAACCAACACGGCTTAAACGTGTAACTGTTTCTTCTTCAAGACCTAATTCGGTTACTAATATAATAGGCTGCTTTACATCGCCCACTAAAGTTCCAACCCACGGAGCAAAATCACCGTTGATTCCTATATTAATAGACTGCGGAATAAATCCTTTTGCAAAATCACCGCTTTTTCGGGTATCTAAAATCAAAGCTCCGGTTTCTTCGGCGACAGCCTCAAATTCTTTTGCATCAATAGCTTTCATTCCGTTATGTAAAACCGTTTCAAAACTTTCGTAACCTTGTTTGTTCATGGCAACGTTCATGCTGAAATAGGCTGGAGGAGGCAATAATCCATCTGTTACTTCTTCAATAAATTCAGCTTCTGTCATATTAGCTCGCAAAGCATAATTCGTAGCTTTTTGATTTCCAATAGTTGAAACAGTTTCTTTACTCATGTTTTTTCCGCAGGCACTTCCGGCACCGTGCGCAGGATAAACGATGACATCATCATTCAGCGTCATAATTTTATCTCTTAAAGAATGAAATAAAATTCCGGCTAATTGATCCTGAGTCATTCCTGCTGCTTTTTGAGCTAAATCCGGACGGCCAACATCACCTATAAATAAAGTATCTCCAGAAAAAATAGCATAATCTTTTCCATCCTGGTCAATCAATAAATAAGTAGTGCTTTCCATGGTATGACCCGGAGTATGCAATGCTTTTATAGTTACATTTCCGAGTTTGAATTCCTGTCCGTCTTTTGCAGAAATGCAGTCAAATTCGCAGGCAGCATTTGGTCCGTAAACAATTGGAGCTTCTGTTTCCTTGCTTAAATCGATGTGTCCGGAAACAAAATCAGCGTGAAAATGCGTTTCAAAAATGTATTTTAGTTTAACATTGTCACGTTCTAAACGATCTAAATAAGGCTGGATTTCTCTTAACGGATCAATAATAGCTGCTTCTCCGTTTGAAGTTATATAGTATGCACCTTGTGCGAGGCATCCGGTGTAAATTTGTTCTATTTTCATGATATGAATTGAAAAATATTGGGAACACAAAGATAACTCTGTTTTCTTTTAAAATAGGTGACTAATGTTACAGAAATTTGATTTTTGTGTAAAAAGAAGAAATTTAACCATATAAGTTATATAAGTAAATTTAAGGCATCACATAATTGATATTATATTAAAATGGATTTATAAGTTCGCCTGTTTTACCATATAAAAAAATCTGGCATGCATAATCGACGTTATACTAATATGAACTTATATAACTTATATGGTGCAAAAAAAAATCTATGTAATTTTACAACTGACGAAAATTATTGATATGAATACAGCAGACTTATTAGATCAGATAGCTTTTATAAAAGAAATTGATAAAGTAAAATACATTCAGAGAAAAACAAAATTATTCAACAGCGACCGATGTGAAAATGATGCCGAACACAGCTGGCATTTGGCTTTAATGGCTATTGTTTTGGCAGAACACTCCAATGAACCCATCGATGTTTTGAAAGTAGTAAAAATGGTTTTGATTCATGATATTGTAGAAATCGATGCTGGAGATGTTTTCATGTATGATACGTTGAAAAGTCATGATAATACAGATGAAGAACGATTAGCAGCGAATCGTATTTTTGGTTTACTGCCTAAAAAACAAGCTGAAGACTTTATAACTATTTGGGAAGAATTTGAAGCTGGCGAAACCAACGAAGCCAAATTTGCAAGATCTATGGACAGATTAGAGCCTTTACTACAGAATACTTCTAACAACGGCGGAACATGGAAAGAATTTGATGTAAAGTATAATAAAGTTTACGAAAAAAAGAGCGTTATAAAAAAGGGTTCAACATCTTTATGGAATTATGCCGAAGGTTTGATAAATGAAAGTGTAGAAAAAGGAATTCTAAAAAAATAATCACATTAATCCGTGTAATTAAATATAGCCTGCGGTTTCAACCGCAGGAAACGTATGGGAATATGCATCGTGTTCCCACGGTTGAAACCGTGGACTATGTTTAAATGCGCATAGCTATACATAATCTTGTCATTTAGACCGAAGGGAGAAATGACAAACTGTGGCGTAAAAAATAAGTGCAGTTTGCACATTTAAATTGTTGAAAAGTTTAACAAATATCAAGCGATAAACTTCTTTTAAAAGGCATTAATTCGGGTTGTAATGGTTAAATTTGTGAAACCTCATAAAACAATACCACTTTATGGAAGAAATGCTCTTTTATGATCGAATGCAATTCGCATTCACTATTACTTTTCATTATCTTTTTCCGCAGCTTACAATGGGTCTTTCACTCATTATTGTTTACTTCAAATGGAAATACTTAAAAACTAACGACGAACAATACAATCACGCCACTCATTTCTGGATGAAAATCTTTGCTCTCAATTTTGCAATGGGTGTTGTAACCGGAATTCCAATGGAATTTCAATTTGGGACAAACTGGGCAAAATTCTCTGAATTAACAGGCGGAATCATTGGACAAACGCTTGCAATGGAAGGAATGTTTTCCTTCTTTCTCGAATCTTCTTTTTTGGGAATATTTTTATTTGGAGAAAAACTCCTTGGTCATAAATGGCATTTTGTAACCGGATTATTAATCATGATTGGTTCCTGGGCCAGCGGATTTTTAATTATCGCAACACATTCGTGGATGCAGAATCCGGTGGGTTATGAAATCCTTGAAAACGGAAAATTTGTGCTGAATAATTTTCAGGCTTTATTTTTAAATCCGTGGCTTTGGCCTTCTTATTTGCACAATCAGGCTGCATCTTTAGTAACAAGCTCGTTTGTTGTGGCCGGAATTGGCGCTTTCTATATTTTAAGTCAGAAGAATGTTTCTTTTGGAAAATTGTTCCTAAAAACGGGAGTTATCTTCGGATTGATTTCTAGTGTTATTGTGGCAGTACCAACGGGAGATTTACTGGCCAAAAATGTTGTGAAATATCAACCTGTAACTTTCGCCGGAATGGAAGGAATTTTCCATACCGAAGAAAGAGGCTCTGAAATTGTTTTAATTGGCCAGCCCGATGTAAAAGATAAAAAACTCGATAATAAAATTGCCGTTCCTAATATTTTGAGTTTCCTGACTTACGGAAACTGGGATCAGGAAATTAAAGGCTTAGATCAGTTTGAAGAAGATTTACACCCAACAAATATTTCGGGATTGTATTATGCCTATCATATTATGGTGGGACTCGGAACTGTTTTTATTGGGTTAATGGTGCTTTCACTTTTTCAATTAATCAGAGGAAAATTATTTGAAACCAAATGGATTTTATGGTCGCTTATGTTCATGATGCCATTTCCGTATATCGCCAATACAACAGGCTGGTACACGGCCGAATTAGGAAGACAGCCCTGGCTGGTTTATAATTTACTGCGAACTGCTGCCGGAGCTTCGCCAACAGTTTCATCTGGAAATACCTTATTTACATTGCTTGGATTTATTGGTTTATACCTTTTACTGGGAATGTTGTTTTTACTTTTGGTTGGAAAAATTATCAATAAAGGGCCGCACCATGTGGAACTTTCAACAGAAAAAATATAAATATGGAATTTTTTTGGTACATAGTTTTAATGGGAATTCTGGCTGTTTATCTGGTTTTAGACGGTTATGATTTTGGGGCAGGAATTATTCATTTATTTTTTGCCGATACAGAAAAAGATAAAAAAGCAATTACAAGTGCCATTGGGCCGTTTTGGGATGCCAATGAAGTTTGGCTTATTGCTGCCGGAGGCGTTTTGTTTTTTGCTTTTCCTACTTTATACGCTTCCTCTTTCAGCGGATTTTATCTGCCTTTGATTATGATTTTATGGCTTTTGATTTTCCGTGCTATCGGATTGGAAATGCGCGGACAGATTCATAACGCCATGTGGGAAACGATTTGGGATAAAGCTTTTGGAATTGCGAGTTTACTTTTGGCACTTTTCTTCGGAATTGCTTTAGGAAATATTGTTCGTGGCGTAAATCTGGGAATGGTTCAAAATGGTGTTTCAACACAGGAAGCGCATTATTTCTTTCTGCCTTTGTGGAATCCAACTTTTAGTCCGCAGGCAAATGAATTGGGAATTATTGACTGGTTTACGCTTTTCCTTGGGATTGTGAGTACTGTTGCTTTAACAATTCACGGTGCAAACTGGATTATTTATAAAACGAATTCATCTCTAAACCCAAAACTTAAAAAAGTTGTTTTTGCATTGAATATTATTCTGTTGGTTTTAGTTTGTATTTCATTGCAGGTTTGGCATTTTATCGAACCAAAACCGTTTCATAATTTCGTTGAAAATCCTATTCTTTGGTTTTTCCCGCTTTTGACTTTCGTTGGAATTTTGGGATTATTTAAAGTGCGTTCCTTTCAAAAAGACGGTTATGGTTTTATGTTTTCTACTTTCTTTTTAGTGGGTGGATTTGCTTCAACAGCGGTTTCGATTTTTCCGAATGTTCTGCCTTCAACGAATAAAGTAAATCCGTCGCTAACGATTTATAATACTGCCGCCGGAGAATATGGATTGAACGCTGGAATGAGCTGGTTTTTTGTGGCTTTGTTTCTTGTAATCATTTATTTTATTATTCAATATCGTGTTTTTAGCGGGAAGATGGATGATATTGGGTATGGGGAACATTAATTTTTTTTAGCCACGAATTGCACTAATTTTCACGAATTAATTATATCAATAGCCGTTGGTTTTAACCAACGGTTTTTTAATTTAATAATGATGATTGATTTTGATCGTGAGATTGCTTCGTTCCTCGCAAGGACACACGCAAAGTCGTTGCGAGGAACGAAGCAATCTCACTATTATTTAAACGGAAACTGATAAGCCCAGCTGGAGGAAACGCCCAAAACAAGCCTACTCAATTTTTCACATTGATACCAATTTTTAGAATAAATTTGTGATACTGCTTATCTATTCTAAATCGTAATTTAAACTTCATGGAAGACCTGACATTGTTTATTGAAAATATTAATCAGAAAGTCGTTTTGTTGCCAGACGAAATGGATGCTTTATTGTCTGAGTTTAAAGTGCGAAAAATAAAGAAAAGACAGTTTATCGTACAGCCGGAATTTGTAAACAAACACAGAACTTATGTGCTTGAAGGAGCTTTTCGGGCTTATGTTGTAGATGAAAAAGGAAACGAACATACGATTCAGTTTGCTATCGAAGACTGGTGGATAGCCGATTATAATAGTTATATATATCAAACCCCAGCGACTATGTTTGTAGTTGCGTTAGAAGACAGCGTGATTCTCCAAATAAATCATGAAGCCGAACAGAAACTAAAATCTTTATCTCATAATCTTGAAACATTATTTCGTATAATGGCCGAAAAATCTGCTGCATTTTTTGCGCGTCGGATTATTGCAACGCTTACGCAGAATGCAGAACAACGCTATACGGAGTTTTTGGAAAAGTTTCCAAAAGTTGCGCAGCGCCTGCCACAATACGCCCTCGCATCATATCTTAATATGACTACAGAGTTTTTATCGAAAATACGTAATGAAAAAGTAAAGAAAAAAGGTTGAACTAGTTCAACCTTTTTTCCTAAGATACTTCAACTTTTCAGCCTCACTTAATACCCAACTTTGCTTTATCAATTAACAACGTATAATTAATAAAGTTAAAATGGAAAATTCACAAAAATTAAAAGGTAAAGTAGCCTTAATAACAGGTGCATCAAAAGGTATAGGTGCCGGAATCGCTAAAGCATATGCAAATCAGGGCGCAACAGTAGTTGTCAATTATGCTAGTAATAAGAATGACGCCGACAGAGTTATTGAGGAAATAACTATTAATGGCGGAAAAGCAATTGCAATACAAGGTAATGTTGAAAAAGCGGCTGATGTAAGACGCATTTTTGAAGAAATTGTAAAATCATTTGGTAAGCTTGATATTTTGGTAAATAATGCCGGTGTTTACAGTTTTGCAGGTATTGATGATATTACCGAAGAATCTTTTCATCGTATGTTTAACATTAATGTCTTGGGCAGTATATTGACGATTCAGCAAGCGGCGAAATTATTTGGTGATAAGGGTGGTGCTATTATTAATGTAGGTTCAATTGTATCAACGCTTGATATGCCAACTACATTGGTTTATACACAAACTAAATATGCTGTTGATGCCATGACACGCATTCTTGCAAAAGAATTTGGTCCGAAGAAAATACGCATCAATTCTATTAATCCCGGATTGATCGAAACGGAAGGTTCTCATAGTTCTGGAGTTATGAATGGCGATGCAGAAAAATGGCATGTATCTGAAACGCCTCTAGGTCGTGTAGGGAAACCAGAAGATATTGCAAAAGTTGCCGTATTTCTGGCTTCTGAAGATTCGTATTGGATTACTGGTGAAACAATCGCTGTTTCTGGCGGACAACGCTAAGTAATTTTGGTATAAAATTAATTGCCTCCAGTTTTAACTGGATGTTTTTTATTGATATTGAGAAGGCTTTAGCCCAAATCGTAAAGTTTGGCTAAAGCCTTTATTTATATAGATTTGTTTACCTCCAGCTTATTTATTGAAAAACTATAAGTTATTTATCCGAGGTTGCGTTAGGGATAGAAGCGGTATCCTTTTTGTTTTTTCTTTAAAAACAAAAAGATACAAGCGGATAGCCCGGCCGAAGGTAACGCCCAAAAACTTCTCATTATTTTTTAAATGTATTTTAGACTTCACGTTAAAATTTTTTTAATATAATTTTTACAAATATTGTATTTGGTTGGGATTTTCTTAGTTTTGTTAGAAGAGAAATAATTAAAATTTTAGAAAATGTATAATTGTTTTGATATAGCGAAGTACTTCATAGAATTGGCAAAAGCAGAAGGGCAGGGACTTGACCCAATGAAATTGCTAAAGCTTACTTATATTTCGGATGGATGGCATTTGGGAATTACCGGAAAACCACTTTTTGATAATGAAATTCAGGCGTGGAAATATGGCGCGGTTATTCCAGATTTGTATTATGCAATACGAATGTTTGGGAAAGATCCGGTTGATCCGTTTTTGTTGAATATTTCTGCAAAAACTCCATTAAAAGAAGAAGATAAAGAGTTCCTGAAAAAAATCTGGGATAATTACAAAGGTTTGTCGGGATTGCAGCTTTCGGCATTAACGCATGAAGAGGGAAGTCCGTGGTGGCAAACCTGGGACGGATCGCATGATGTTGTAATTGGAAATGATTTAATTAAAGAATATTATCAGCAAAAATTGAATAGTTAATGGAAAAGACTTTAGCAGAAAAATTACCCGAAAGTGCTTTAGGAAATGATATTATTAATGTTCCAAAAGATGTAACGAAAGAAGCTGAAAAAGAAGCTCATTTAATGAGACCTTACGATCCAAAAAGCCATTCGGAATATATTGAACTTAAAAGATTTGAAATCGAACAGGCAAACGAAAGTCTGGAACGAAAGCTGAGACAGGAAAATGCTAAAAAAGCTTTTATTTTTTCGTCAAGATGGGCGATTTTTATTGCTCTTGTTATTTTACTGCACGGAGCTGGCGCATCGTATAAATTCTTTATTTTATCGCAAACCGAATTTTTATTTGTTGTGGGAACTTTAACGACTTCAATTTTTACTTTTTATACTTTGGTTTTGAGGTATTTGTTTTATAGAAAACCAGCTAAAACTGCCGAGAAGAAAATAGCTTAAATAATTCAAGTTCCTAGTTAATAAAGTGTAGTCCCTACGGGACAAAAATTGACATGAATAAATTGATTTCTACCAATATGTAATCTCTCCGAGATATTTTTTTGTTACTCGTTAGGAGTTAAATATTTGTAGTAGTAGTCCCTATGGGATAAAAATTGACATGAATAAATTGGTTTCTACCAATATATAATCTCTCCGAGATATTTTTTTTGTTACTCCGTTAGGAGTTAAATATTGGTAGTAGAATAATAAAATCTACCAGAAAAAATATCCCGTAGGGATTAAACTTTTTTAGAGCCAATTTATTTATTGAATTATTAGACTAGCAACTTGAATTAAATAGTTTCATCTTTGTCAAAGTTTAAAACTTTGACAAAGATTATCTACAAGTAAAAAAGATACTATTTTTATTTAGTATTATTTTTTGTCAGAAAAATTATATTTTTGTTTGGATTGAAAGACACGAAATTGTATCGTACATAAGACAAATGTGTATTTTACCAAACCAATAATTTTTTCGGGAAATTTTAAATATCTTTGAATTATGAGCACAGAAACCAGACCCAGAAATATAGGAAGAAACATAAGCCGAATAAGAGAGCTTCGTGGAATGAAACAAGGAGCACTTGCTGATGCCATTGGCACAAGTCAGCAGACTATTTCCAGTATTGAAACCAGTGAAACTGTTGATTTTGAAAAATTGGTACAAATTGCAAAAGCACTTGGTGTTACGGTAGAAGCTATTGAAAATTTTACAGAAGAATCTGTTTTTAATTTTTTTAATAATTTTTACGATAACAGTACTGCAGGAAATGGCATATTTAATCACCCAAATCAGTGTACTTTTAATCCTTTAGATAAAGTGATCGAACTTTACGAGCGATTGGTTTTAGCTGAAAAAGAATTAGTTCAGGCCGAAAAAGAAAAGATTGAATATCTAGAAAAGCTTTTGAAAAAATAACCACAATCATTGTCATTTCGACCGAACGGAGAAATCGCACGCGGGATTCGACAAAGATTGACGACATTCTTTACGGAGCTTCTAGTGCGATTTCTCCCTTCGGTCGAAATGACAAAAATCAACTTAAACAGGAGTTTTTATCAAAATTATTTAAAGAAAAAAATCTGCATTATCTGCCAAATCTGCGGGAGAAATAATCTCTAAAACAAAACCTCTTTAGCAATTATATAAAATCCCATTACGAGAACAAACCAGCCAAAAAGCGGTTTTAATTTAGTTCCGTCGATTTTTTTAGAAAGCTGACTTCCAATTAGCATTCCGAGAAGTGCCATTCCTGAAACTCCTAATAAAAAAGTATAATCTATTGGAGTTCCTATATATAAATCTCCTCCAAAACCTATTGAAGAATTGATTGTAATAATCAATAATGAAGTTCCAACGGCTTGTTTCATAGGTAATTTTGCAAAAAACAAAAGTGCAGGAATAATCAAAAATCCGCCGCCAGCACCAAGAAATCCGGTTACAATGCCAACTAAAAATCCAATTATACTTAATTGAATATAATTGGTTTCGGTGCTTTTTGCTTCTGGAAGATTTTTCCGAATCATCGAAATTGCAGCTGTTATCATCAAAACCGAAAAGACAATCATAATCAGAAAATCTTTTGAAACCGTATAAGATGCTACAGAAAAAAGTGTCGCAGCAATTTGAGGAAATATAACTTCGCGGATTATCAGAATCGAAATTACAGAAGGAATCGCAAAATAAAGTGCCGATTTTAGTTTCAAATTCCCCATTTTATAATGACTGTAACTTCCGAATAAAGCGGTTAGTCCAACAATAAATAAGGAATAAGAAGTAGCCTGATCTGGATTTACCTTAAATAAATACACCAAAATAGGAATTGTCAATATCGATCCGCCGCCGCCAATTAAACCCAGCGAAACCCCGATAATGATTGAAGCAAAATATCCTAAATATTCCATTGCATTTATTTTTATGCAAAGTTGCTTCGGAAATTATGAATCTACAGTAACATTTATCACATAGGGAATTTTTGCCCACGGATTTTACGGATGAAACGGGTTTACACAGATTATTTGTTGCATTGAGCAGATAATTTTAACACATAGAGACATAGCTTTACTAACTCAAAAAAAGGCGTTTCACTTTTCATGAATGCACATAGCTATGTGTAAATAATGTATTATTTATTTCAATCTATTATTAAGACAAAAAAACTATGTTTCTATGTGTTTAAAATTGAAGATAAAGTTTGTCAGTTCGAGCGAAGTCGAGAACCCGCAAAGCATTTCGACTTCGCTCAATGTGACAAAACATCAGTGAAAACCCGTTTCATCAGTAAAATCTGTGGGCAATATCACTTTAATAACTCAATCTGGTTTCGGTTTAGTTTGACCAAACCTCGTTGTTCCATTTTTTTAAGTAAGCGTGAAACAACTTCTCTTGAGGTATTTAATTCGGTGGCGATTTCTTGGTGTGAAAGTTTTACTTCAGAACATCCGCAGGCATCAGAATGTCTTTTTAAATAAAACTCTAAACGCTCATCCATAGAACGGAAAGCGATATTATCGACAACTTCCAGAACTTCTTCAAAACGGCTTCGATACGTTTCAATAACAAATTCATACCACGAACGGTGTTCCATCATCCATTTGTCCATCATTTGCAGTGGAATCATCATAACTGAAACATCTTCAACAACTTTTGCCATAATTTGGCTTTTTTCACTTTTTGCGGTACAAATCATCGAAATAGCGCAGGCTTGTCCCGGCTGCAGGTAATACATTAAAAACTCGCCGCCATCTTCGCCTTCACGGTAAATTTTTATTTTCCCTTTTGTAATTAAAACCGTGTTTTTAATATACTGTCCGGTGCGCATTAAAATAGTTCCGGCCTCAAAATCCTGATGGCTTCCGTTTTCTTCAATAGTAGCAATAAGTTCGCTGGAGAAATTAGGAAAGATGGTTTTTAATGAATTTTGCATTTATTGTATTTTTTTGCCACGAATTTCACGAATTTTCACGAATTGGTTTAGTGCTTATTCTTGAATTGATGACGAATGTTTTTTTTAAATATAGAATGTCTTTACTATGTATTGAAAATTATTTTTTTGACACAGATTTCACAAAATCCCAAAAATTAATTCGTGAAAATTAGTGTAATTCGTGGCAAAACATTTTATCAAAAAGAGATTAAATACTATAATTTTTTACAAAGATAATAGATTCAGCTGTCATAAATTGTCAGAAAACTATATTTGAAGGTATTTTGAGCAAATGAAAAAATCCTATTTTCTATCGATTTTCTAGGGTGTATTTTTAAAAATAGTAAGTAAATTTGTGTTTCACTGATTATAATACTTTCTCTAAAACGTTTTCTGAGAATAATAATCGAAATCGCATTTGGTACGTTTTTAATTAATAGAAACGTCGTAATTTTACAAAAACACATTTATTATGAATTTATCACAAGAAGATTGGGTTAATCAGCTTGCTGCTGACGAGAATGCAGTTATACTGGACGTAAGAACTGAAGACGAATTTAATGATGGCTATATTGAAAATGCTTTAAACATTGATATCAATAAAGGTCAGGGTTTTATTTATGAAATCGAAGAATTAGATAAAAATAAAAACTACTACGTGTATTGTCGTTCTGGAGCCAGAAGTGCTAAAGCTTGCCAGGTTATGAATGAATTAGGCATCGAAAATGCCTATAATCTGCTAGGCGGAATTCTAGACTGGGAAGGCGAAACCGTACAACCATAAAATGAAAAAGAGGCATAAAAAAGCCTCTTTTTTCATTAAACCGCTATTAATAACCAAATAAAAATTACCAGATTATGAGTTTAATTCCAGAAGAGTTTGAAATTAAAAGCCTTATAAATCAAGACACTTATCTTGTAAATGGAGAATTAAAGCAATGGACAGGGCAAACCACACCTATTTTTTCGACTATTTCTTCTACAGAAAAATATACGCCAACATTATTAGGATCTATTCCGTTTATGGCAGAAGCAGAAGCTGCCGAAGTTGTTGAAGCTGCAAATGCGGCCTACAATAAAGGGCAGGGATTATGGCCAACTATGAAAGTAGCGGACCGTATTAAATGCATGGAGAATTTTGTTAGCCAAATGAAAGAAACCCGCGAAGAAGTTGTGAAACTTTTAATGTGGGAAATTGGAAAAAACCTTGGCGATTCTCAAAAAGAATTTGACAGAACTGTTGAATATATTTACGATACCATTGCCAGCTATAAAGAATTAAACGGACGAAGTGCACATTTTGAAAAAGTACAAGGTGTAAATGCCATGATTCGCCGCGGGCCTCTTGGCGTAGTTTTGTGTCTTGGACCTTACAATTATCCTTTAAACGAAACTTTCTCATTGTTGATTCCGGCTTTAATTATGGGTAACACTGTAATCTTTAAACCTGCCAAACATGGTGTATTATGTATTTCGCCATTGTTAGAAGCTTTTAGAAGCAGTTTTCCAAAAGGTGTTATCAATATTGTTTACGGTAGAGGTAGAGAAGTAGCTTCGCCAATTATGAAATCGGGTAAAATTGATGTTTTGGCATTAATTGGAAACAGTAAATCGGCGATTGCTTTACAAGATCAGCATCCTAATAAAAACAGACTTCGTTTAATTTTAGGATTAGAAGCTAAAAATCCTGCAATTATTCTTCCAGATGCTGATTTAGATTTGGCAATTCAGGAATGTATTACAGGAACTTTATCTTTTAACGGACAGCGTTGTACGGCATTAAAAGTTTTATATGTTCACGAATCAATTATTGAAGAGTTTAATAAAAGATTCTCTGAAAAAGTGGATGCATTACAATTTGGAAATCCGTGGGAAAAAGGAGCTGCATTAACACCGCTTCCAGAAACAGATAAACCAAAATATATTCAGGGATTAATTGACGATGCAACGAGTAAAGGCGCTAAAATCCTGAATGAAAAAGGAGGAAAACATACCGATAATTTTATTTTTCCGGCAGTTTTATATCCGGTAAACAGCAAAATGCGTGTGTATCACGAAGAGCAATTTGGACCTGTAGTTCCGGTTATTTCTTTTAAAGATATTCAGCAGCCGTTAGAAGATATGGCTGAATCTAATTACGGACAACAGGTAAGTTTGTTCGGAAAAGATATTAAAACCCTTGCACCGCTTATCGATGCTTTGGTAAACTTAGTATGCCGTGTGAACTTAAACAGTTCTTGCCAAAGAGGTCCGGATGCTTTCCCATTTACAGGTCGTAAAGATTCTGCAGTTGGTACTTTAAGTATTCCAGATGCTTTGCGTTCTTTCTCAATTCGTACGTTTGTCGCTTCAAAAGATATCGCTTATAACAATGAAATTTTGCAGGAATTGCTAAACAGCAAGGAATCAAACTTCATTAATACCGACTATATTTTGTAGTATCAAGGTTATATATTAATTGTAGATACCGTCTTTTTCTTCTTGAATTAGGCGGTTTTTCTTTTTTTAAGTTGCTGAGATTCTGAGTTGCTAAGATTCTAAGTTTGATTTTTTATAACTTGGAAGATAAATTTTATCTATTTTGTAACTTTATTTTAAAAACGCGGTCTTATATAAAACACTTAAATTTTATAAAACCAAAAACCAGCTTATGAAAAAAACATTATTTCAATTTGCATTTATAGCTTTTTTGTTTTTGGCACAAACGGGCTTTGCACAAGAGCTTTATATGCCAAGAAATATTAAAGAGGCTTACGCCAAAGGAACTCGCTCTAAAGACGGGAAACCCGGAAAAAACTATTGGCAGAACCACGGAAAATATACAATGGATATTACTGTTGATGCCAAAACAAAATTGGTAAGCGGAACAGAAACAATCGTTTACGAAAACAATAGTAACGATAGTTTAAGAAACCTTGCAATTCGGTTTGTAAACAATCTTCATAAACCTTCTTCGCCAAGAGGCGGAAGCGTAAGTGACGATTTTTTAAGTAACGGATTAACAATTACGTCTCTAAAAGTAGCTGACGTAGTTTATAAAGAAGATGCCAGAAGCTGGGGAACTGTGGGAAATGTGAAATTGAAAAAAGCAATTGCACCACATTCTAAAATCACTATTAATATTGACTGGAATTATCCTTTATCTAAAGAAAGTGGAAGAGAAGGACAAATTGACGAAACTACATTTTTTGTAGCGTATAGTTATCCTAGAGTTTCTGTTTTTGATGATTATAACGGCTGGGACAGAATATCACACACAGATCGTCAGGAATTTTACAATGATTTCAACGATTATGTTTACTCTGTAAAAGCACCAAAAAATTATGTAGTTTATGCAACCGGAGATTTCTTAAATCCAGATGAGGTTTTACAGCCTGAGGTTGCAGCACGTTTAAAAAAATCGTACGTGACTGATGAAATCATGCATATTGCAAACGAACAGGAAATGAAAAGCGGTGTCGTAACCAAACAAAACGAATGGAATGTCTGGAAATTTGAAGTTAAAAATATCTCAGATGTATGTTTTGGTTTAAGCGATCATTATTTATGGGATGCGAGCAGCGTTGTGGTAGATAAAAAAACAAATCGCCGCGCAAGTGTACAGGCAGCTTATGATGTAAAAGGAACTGATTTTGTAAATTCAATAAAAAACAATCAATATGCTTTAGACTGGTTTTCTAATAACTGGCCTGGAGTTCCGTATCCGTTTTCTAAAATGACAGCTTTTCAGGGTTTTGCAGATATGGAATACCCAATGATGTGTAACGATTCACAAATGAATGATCCAAAATTTGCTCAATTAGTTCAGGATCATGAAGTAGCACATACTTATTTTCCTTTTTATATGGGAATTAACGAAACGCGTTATGCTTTTATGGACGAAGGCTGGGCAACCACTTTTGAATATTTAATTGGAATTGCAGAACACGGAAAAGAAGCTGCAGATAAATTTTATAAAGAATTTAGAGTTGAGCAATACATTAACGATAAATCAACAGAAGAAGATCAGCCAATCATTTCAATGTCTACACAAGTTTCTGGCCCGGGTTATGGAAACAACTCTTACGGAAAAGCTTCTCTTTCTTATATAGCTTTAAAAGATTTACTTGGAGATGATTTATTCAAAAAAGCACTGCACCATTATATGGATACGTGGAACGGAAAACATCCAATTCCGTGGGATTATTTTAATTCGATGAACACAGGTTCAGGAAAAAACCTGAATTGGTTTTTCAATAACTGGTTCTTTACAAATAATTATATTGATCTTTCTGTTAAAGATGTTTCAAAAAATACAGTTGCTATAGAAAACAAAGGAGGTTTTGCCATTCCGTTTGATGTAAATATTGTTTATACTGATGATTCAACAGAAACGGTTCATCAAACTCCGGCAGTTTGGGAGAAAAATCAAAATTCAGTTTCAGTTGCTTTAAGCAGTAAAAAGCAAATTAAAAAAGTTACGCTTGATGGCGGCATTTTTATGGATGCTACGCCAGACAATAATACGTGGGCAGCCAAATAAAAAACTTAAAAGCCGTCTTTTTCTAATGATAAAGGCGGTTTTTTTATCAGTCATAAAAATCTTTTAACAATGAACCAAATAAAATAGCCAATTATGAAAAGCAGCTTAGTTAGGATTTTAATGAATAAATTAATCTTGTTTTTTGTTTTTTTAATGCTGTCTACTATTGGATTTGCTCAAAAAAACTCAAAAATCGAAATAGGAACTATCGATAGTATTTCTTCAAAAATATTAAACGAGAATCGCAAAATATGGATTCATTTGCCCAAAAGCGCTCAAAATACAGGATTTGCAAAACAAAAATATCCTGTAGTTTATCTTCTTGATGGTGATGGACATTTTAGCTCGGTTGTTGGGATAATCGAAGAACTAAGTGAAGTAAATGGAAATACAAACTGTCCGGAAATGATTGTTGTAGGGATCACAAATACAAATCGTAATCGGGATTTAACACCAACACATTCTGAAGTTGATCTTCCGTTTGTTCCTAAAAATCTCAGTGAACAATCTGGAGGCGGAGAAAAATTTGCCGATTTTCTTGAAAAAGAGCTGATTCCGTATATTGATGCTAGATATCCAACTGCGCCATACAAAACATTAGTAGGGCATTCTTTTGGCGGATTGACTGTTATGAATATTTTGACTAATCATACTTCTTTATTCAATTCATACGTATCGATAGACCCAAGTATGTGGTGGGATCATGACCAGTTTTTAAAAGAAACCACTAAAAAATTAGCCGCAAAAAACTTAACCAATATTTCCTTGTTTTTAGCAGCTGCCAATACAATGGATGATAATATGGATGTAATTAAAGTTAGAAAAGATACTACTGCTTTTACAAGACATATCAGGGCTATTTTAAATTTAAATGATTTCCTGAAGGAGCATAAAAAGAGCAATCTTAATTATGATTACAAATATTATAACGAAGATAATCATGGTTCTGTACCTTTAATTGCAAATTATGATGCGTTTCGTTTCATTTTTAAATTCAATCAATTAAAGCTTTCTATACCAGAACAGATTAATTTTAATGCAGCCGTTTTTACCAAAATTGAAAAACATTATAATGATGTTTCAAAACATTTAGGATATAAAGTATATGTGCCGGAAAATGTAGTGAATAATTTTGCCTATCAATCGCTTGGGAAAAAAGACTTAGAATTTGCCGGATATTTATTCAGGTTAAATGTTGCCAATTATCCGCAAAGCCCAAATGTATACGATTCATTAGGCGACTTTTATGAAGCAAGCGGAGATAAGAAAAATGCAATTGCAAATTATGAAAAGGTATTAGCAATGGATAAAAACTTTCCTGAAACAAAAGGGAAATTAGATAAGCTTTTAAAATAAAACAGAGAAAATGTCAGGAGAAAAAGATCTTCAAAAATTACTTAAAACAATGAAACCTGAACACAAACAGGGCGATTATGTTTTTTGTAAAGTTGATACATTAGAGAATTTCAACTTAAATGAAGTTGAAATGTTTTTTAGGGAAAAAGAGGCTATAACGGTTATTCTGAAAGAAGAAATAGCGGTAAAAATGAAACTGAATTACTTTGTAGTGATGTCGTGGATAACGCTTACGGTACATTCTTCGCTAGAAGCTGTTGGCTTAACAGCCGCATTTTCAAAGGCACTTTCAGACCATAATATAAGCTGTAATGTTGTTGCAGCATTTTATCACGACCATATTTTTGTCAATAAAAAAGATGTCACAAAAGCAATGCAAATTTTAATTTCATTTTCAAATTAAATTTAAATCAGATTAAACTTATTTTTTATTTCAATTTGTAAGAAAAATATTCTAATATTGCAAAATAAAAATAAAGTTTAAACAGATGAAAAATTATTTGATTCTTATCATTTTGCTTTTTTCAGTAAAAGGTATAGCGCAAAATGCTTCAAAGGAAACATTTCAGAAAAATAAATACGAATTAGCTCTTTCTTATTTAAAGAAATCAGAGTATGTAAAAGCTCTTGATTTGTTTTCATTGGCATCTAAAATTAAACCGGAAAGCGAAATTGGGCAAGAATCATTAAAAGAGATAGATACCTTAAAAGAAATTTTAAGAAAAGATGTTTTAGAAAAAATAAGTGGAACCTGGTTAGTTACGGGCGATAAACCAATTTGGACTCTTAAAGCTAATGAAGATTTTAAAAACCAAAAAGTTGATAAATTAGTAGAAGTAGCGCAGGATAAAATTTTATTTTATGAACAGGATCGTAAATCAAAGTTAAAAACATTAGTCAAAACGGAGGATTTACTTTATTTTAATGATGATAGATCAGATTCTTTATATTCGGCATTTATTTTATCAGATGGAAGGGTTTGGGATTGTCTTTTAAATGATAATAATAAAGTAATGCGTGCCATTAACATAGGGAAATACGGAAAAAAAGGCGTCAAGAAAATAACCGAAAATAATTCTGAAGTTTATTTTATAAGAGAGAAGTAATTCAAAAAATCAATATAATTGAAAAGGGAATCTGTTTTATGATTCCCTTTTTATTTTAAAATTGATGTAATTTTGAACTTTCAGAAATAAACATAAAATGGAAATTAAACCAATTCAGGCTTCAGAAACCTGGCAGATAAGACACGAAGTAATGTGGCCGGATCAGCCTTTTGAATTTGTACAATTAGAAGAAGACAATTCAGGATTTCATTTTGGCGTTTTTGAAGATCATCAATTAGTTTCTATAGTTTCCTGTTTTATTGAAGGAAAAGAAATGCAGTTTCGAAAATTAGCTACTTTATCAGCATTTCAGGGAAAAGGAATTGCTTCTCATCTTTTAGAATATATTTTACAATTTGCTAAAGAAAGGGATTTAGAAAAAGTTTGGTGCAATGCCAGAACCAATAAAAAGTCTTTTTATGAAAAATTTGGAATGAAAGATACTTTTAAAACTTTCACCAAAGCCGGACAGGAATATACCATTATGGAAATCAATTTATCAAAATAGATTTCCTACATTATTCTAACAATTTAATACTAAGCCGCTTATTGTCTTAAAATACTTTAAAAAACGTCATTTTTGAATGTAATTTTAATGTAATAAAAAAATGAAAACGTTTTCGTTTTATATAACTGTTAAACCTTGTTAAAAATTCTTTTTTTGTTTTGATAGTTTTACTACTTTCGCACCCAAATGAGAAAGTTAATAGTATTTTTAGTATTCATGAATTTGCTTCTGCTGGGCGGAGGCCAATATCTTAATGCAAATACTTTTTCTCATCATCATAATCTTGCACAGAAACATAGAGTTAAATTCACGAGCCAGGATCGTGGAACTTCTATAATTGAAGATGCCGATGTTGATCTTGAAGAAGATCTGTTAGGAAATGATGATGCTTTACTTACGAATAAGCTTTTTGCTGCTTCGTACAGCTTAGTAGACAATTTGTATCTGGCACTTTCAGATCAGTCTGCAGCGAATGATTCCAATCGTTTTAAAATTTTTACGCCTTCTTTAGGGCATTCAAATCCTATCTACATTACTCAACGAGTATTAAGAATTTGATTTTACAGTATACATCGGTTACCTAAGTCGTGATCTCCATATCTCGTTGATGTATATTTTTTTTACTTCTGCTTATATGAAAATTAAGTTCTGACTTCTGGCTGGCTGATGCATTTTATCATCTAAAGAAATCATTATTCCAAGCATTCAATCGCTTAATTTCCAAACTAAATCATGAAAAAAATTATCGTGTTCACGGGCTTGTTTGCCCTAGTGTGCCTAACTAGCTGTACATCTAAAAAGGAAGAAAAAGAAGAAGTAGAAAAATTCACGGTTACAAATCCGGTAAGAATTGATACTTCATTTACAAAACAATACGTTTCGCAGATAAAATCTGTTCGAAATATAGAAATCCGCGCCCAGGAAAAAGGGTTTTTACAAAACATTTATGTTGATGAAGGACAGTTTGTAAAAGCAGGGCAATTATTGTTCAGAATTATGCCAAACATGTATCAGGCAGAATTATTGAAAGCACAGGCTGAACAAAAATCAGTAGAAATTGAACTGCAAAATGCTAAATTACTGGCAGATAAAAATATCGTTTCTAAAAACGAATTGAGCGTTGCTCAGGCAAAATTGCAATCTGCAAAAGCAGAAGTTGCATTAGCAAAACTTCATTTGTCATTCACAGAAATCAGAGCTCCGTTTGACGGAACAATCGACAGAATTCCTTTAAAATTAGGCAGTCTTATCGACGAAGGCGAATTATTGACAAGCCTTTCAGACAACAGTCAAATGTTTGCTTATTTCAATGTTTCTGAGCCAGAATATCTTCAATATCAAACTAATATTAAGGATCGTGCCGGAAACAAAGTGAATTTGGTTTTAGCAAATGGAGATACTTTTAAAGAAAAAGGTAACGTAGAAGTTATCGAAAGTGAATTTGACAATGAAACAGGAAATATTGCTTTTAGAGCAAGATTCCCAAATTCAGCAAAATTACTTAGAAACGGAGAAACTGGACAAGTTCAAATGATGGTTCCTCTTAAAAATGCAATCGTAATTCCGCAAAAAGCGACTTACGAAATTCAGGATAAAAAATATGTTTTTATAGTTGATAAAAATGATAAAGTAAGTTCAAAAGAAATCACTATTACAGGAGAAATCCCTGATTTGTATGTGATTAAAACAGGACTTAATGAAAATGATAAAATCTTACTTGAAGGTGTTCAGAAAGTAAAAGAAAATGACAAAATCAAATACGAATTTGAGTCTCCTAAAAAGGTAATTAATAACCTGCGCTTAAAAGCAGAATAGTTATTTGTTTTTATAGTTTCAAGTTTCAGGTTTCAAGTTTGCACACTGAAAACCTGAAACCTTAAACTTGAAACTTGAAACCCTTTTTAAACTTCAAATAAGTTTAATCATTAAAAAAATATAAAAATGTTTAATAAATTTATTCAAAGACCCGTATTGTCGATAGTAATATCGCTGATTATTGTCTTTTTAGGAGTATTGTCGGTATTGAATTTACCAATTACCCAATTCCCTTCGATTTCTCCTCCTATGGTAAACGTTACTGCGGATTACCCTGGATCGAATGGAGAGCTTATGATTAAATCTGTTGTAATTCCATTGGAAAGAGCCTTAAACGGTGTTCCTGGAATGAAATATATGACTTCTGATGCCGGAAATGATGGTGAAGCGAGTATTCAGGTTGTATTTAACTTAGGAACAGATCCTAATCAGGCAGCGATTAACGTTCAAAACCGTGTGGCTTCGGTTACTAATAAACTTCCTCCTTTAGTAATTAGAGAGGGTATTAAGATTACACGTGAAGTTCCGAGTATGCTGATGTATGTGAACCTTTATAGCACGGACAAAAACACCGACATGAAGTTCTTGTACAACTATGCCGATATCAACGTATTATCTGAATTAAAAAGGGTGAATGGAGTTGGTTCCGGAGATATCTTAGGAACACGTGAATATGCAATGCGTATTTGGTTGAAACCAGATCGTATGTTAGCATATAAAATTTCTGCTGATGAAGTAATGGAAGCATTATCAAGTCAGAGTTTGGAAGCTTCGCCGGGTAAAACGGGAGAAAGTTCTGGTAAACGTTCTCAGGCATTTGAATATGTATTGAAATATTCAGGACGTTTTACAACGAAAGAACAATATGGAAATATTGTGGTAAGATCGAATGCTAACGGAGAACTTTTGCGATTGAAAGATATTGCAACTGTTGAATTTGGAAGCTCGATGTATGATATCTATTCTAACCTGAACGGAAAACCTTCTGCAGCGATTGTATTAAAACAATCTTTTGGAAGTAATGCGAATCAGGTTATTGAAGATGTAAAAGCGAAACTGGAAAAAATCAAGCAAAAATTCCCAAAAGGAATGAATTATGAAATCTCTTATGACGTTTCTAAATTCCTTGATGCTTCTATCGAAAAAGTAATTCACACTCTTGTTGAAGCTTTTATTTTAGTTGGTATAGTAGTTTTCCTTTTCTTAGGAGACTGGCGTTCTACGGTAATTCCAGCAATTGCGGTACCTGTTTCATTGGTTGGAACATTTGTGTTCATGACATTCTTTGATATTTCATTGAACTTAATTACGTTGTTTGCTTTAGTATTAGCAATTGGGGTCGTCGTCGATGATGCGATTGTAGTTATTGAAGCCGTTCACGCCAAGATGGAAGAAGAACATCTTTCACCATTAAAAGCGACTAAAAAAGCAATGCACGAAATTGCAGGGGCAATTATTGCGATTACGTTCCTGATGGCGGCGGTATTTATTCCGGTTGCGTTTATGTCTGGTCCTGTTGGAGTTTTCTACAGACAGTTCTCGATTACAATGGCAACAGCGATTATTCTTTCTGGTATTGTGGCGTTGACTTTAACACCTGCACTTTGTGCGATGATGTTGAAAAACAATCACGGTAAACCTAAAAAGAGAACTCCTGTAAATATATTTATTGATGGTTTTAACAACAAGTTCAACCTTGCACAAGGTAAATACCAAAATGTATTAGGTAAAATTGTAAACAGAAGAGCTGTTACAATTATCGCACTTCTTGGTTTCTGTGCCGGAACATGGTTAATTAGCAGCACGGTTCCTTCTGGATTTATCCCGAATGAGGATCAGGGAATGTTTTATGCTATTATTCAAACTCCTCCGGGTTCATCATTAGAAAGAACAAATGATGTTGCCTTGAAGCTTCAAAAAATATCAGAAACTGTAGAAGGTGTAAAATCAGTATCTGCATTGGCGGGTTATGAAATTTTGACTGAAGGTACAGGATCAAACGCGGGAACTTGTTTGATCAACTTAGAAGACTGGAACGATCGTAAACAATCTGTTCAGGAAATTATGACGGAACTGGAAGAAAAATCAAAAGATATTGCAGGTGCAAATATTGAATTTTTCCAACCGCCGGCAGTACCAGGATATGGAGCTGCAGGAGGATTTGAGCTTCGTTTACTGGATAAAACAGGTACTACAGATTTCAAAAAACTGGAAGAAGTTAATAAAGAGTTTGTTGAAGAATTGAACAAACGTCCGGAATTATCTAACGTATTCAGTTTCTTTAGTGCGAGTTTCCCTCAATACATGATGAAAGTTGATAATGATTTGGCACAGCAAAAAGGAGTTTCTATTGAAAACGCCATGAACACTTTATCAACTCTTGTGGGAAGTAACTACGAGATCAGTTTCATTAAATACGGTATTAACTATAAAGTAATCGTTCAGGCTGCTCCTGAATACCGTGCACAGCCAGATGATATCCTGAAATTGTATGTAAAAAATAATCGTGATGAAATGGTTCCTTTCTCTGCTTTTATGAAGTTAGAAAAAGTATACGGACTTTCTGAAATTACGAGACACAACATGTACACTTCTACAGAAATTAGTGGTGGACCTGCTCCGGGATACAGTTCTGGTACAGCTATTAAAATCATTCAGGAAATAGCAGCTAAAAAATTACCTAGAGGTTATGACATTGACTGGGCAGGTATTTCTGCCGATGAGGTTGCTCAGGGTAATCAGGCAATTTGGGTATTCTTAATCTGTTTAGGATTCGTTTATCTGGTATTAGCAGCTCAGTATGAAAGTTTTATTTTACCATTATCTGTAATTCTTTCTTTACCTGCGGGTATTTTTGGAGCTTTCCTTTTATTGAAAGTTGCAGGATTAGAAAACAATATTTATGCGCAGGTTGCCATGGTAATGCTTATTGGTTTATTAGGTAAAAATGCCGTATTGATTGTAGAGTTTGCGATACAAAGGCACGCAGCCGGAAGAACCGTTTTAGAAGCTGCAATGGAAGGAGCAAAAGCAAGGTTCCGTCCTATTTTGATGACTTCATTTGCGTTTATTGCGGGATTATTACCGCTTGCATTTGCAACTGGTCCGGGTAAAATTGGTAACAGAACCATTGGTACTGCGGCCGCTGGAGGTATGCTTATAGGAACTATTTGCGGAGTATTTGTAATTCCGGGCTTGTATTACATATTTGCCAAAATTGCAGAGAAACACAAACTGGTAAAACATGAAGAAGAAAATCCATTAACAGAAGAAATTGATAACAATCATGTATAAAGTTAAATTATATCAATACAGTATTGCATTGGGTTTATGTCTTGCCGTGGCAGGATGTAAAGCCCCTGCAGCTGAAACAGCAAGTACAAGCGCTCCGGTTCCGGAAGCATTTGGAAGCGTAAAATCGCAGGACACTACAAATACATCGACTTTAAAATGGAAAGATTTCTTTAAGGATCAAAACCTTGTAGAGTTGATTGATGTTGCTTTAAAAAACAATCAGGAACTGAATATGACTTTACAGGAAATTGAAATTGCAAAGAATGATATCAGAGTTCGTAAAGGTGCTTTATTGCCTACAGTTGGCGTTCGTGCCGGTGCAGGAATCGAAAAAGTTGGACGTTACACAAGCCAGGGTGCAGGTGATGCAACAACAGAAATTAAACCGGGAATTGAAACCCCAGATCCGTTACCGGATTATACAATTGCAGCTTATGCAAACTGGGAAGTAGATATCTGGAAAAAACTGCGTAATTCTAAAAAAGCAGCCGTAAACCGTTATTTAGCAACTGTTGAAGGGAAAAATTTTGTAATTACAAACCTTATCGCTGAGATCGCTGATAATTATTATGAATTATTAGCTTTAGACAGTCAATTAGAGATTGTAAAACAAACGATTACTTTACAGACAAACGCTTTAGAAATTGTAAAAATCCAAAAGCAAGCGGCAAGAGCAACTGAGCTTGGAGTTCAGAAGTTTCAGGCTGAGGTTTTAACTTCAAAAAGTTTAGAGTTTGAAATTTTGCAGAAAATAAAAGAGAACGAAAACAAAATCAACTTTTTGTTAGGACGTTATCCGCAGGATATTAAAAGAGACAAAACCAATTTTACAGATTTGCTTCCGGCAGCTGTAAACTCTGGAATTCCGTCTCAATTATTAACAAATCGTCCAGATGTTAAACAGGCAGAATTAGAATTAGTTGCTGCAAAATTAGATGTAAAAGTTGCTCGTGCTGAGTTTTATCCCTCATTAGATATTTCAGCGGCTTTTGGAGTTCAGGCTTTTAAACCATCTTATTTGTTTACATTTCCTGAATCGATTTTATATTCATTAGCCGGAGATATTGCTGCACCTTTAATTAACAGAAATGCGATTAAAGCAGAATTTTCTAGTGCTAATGCAAGACAGCTTCAGGCGTTGTACAATTACGATCGTACCATCCTGAATGCATATTTAGAAGTTTCAACTCAGCTTTCTAAAATTGATAATCTTCAAAAAGGTTACGATTTAAAATCACAGCAAGTTGATGCCTTAAATAAATCAATTGATGTTTCAAACGATTTGTTTAAATCGGCAAGAGTAGATTATTTTGAGGTTTTAATGACTCAAAGAGATGCATTAGAAGCTAAATTAGAATTAATAGATACTAAAAAAGAACAATTAAATGCTGCAGTTCATGTTTACAGAGACCTGGGCGGCGGATGGAAATAATATTGCCTGTTAATTTGTAGAGAAAAAGCCTTTCGGAAATTAAATTCTGAAAGGCTTTTTTTATTTGTTATTTAAAGAATAGTCAAACCTATTTCTTTATATGTTTTTAAAATTTCATCTTCCGGAGAAATGTTCGTCACCAAAACGTCGATATCTGTAATTGGGGAAATATAATAAGCTTCTGCAGTTCCCACTTTTTCAATAGAGCTGAGTGCTATAACAAGATTAGAATTCTGAATCATGCTCTTTTTAATTTGAGAATCATCATATAAAACGCCTGTAATACCACGCTCGTGATGAATACTGCAAATTCCCAGAATACAAACATCTGCCCTGAAATTTCGTAAAAAGTCTATCGTATCAATTCCAGAAGTGGTAAAAGAAGTTTTACTCATTAATCCTCCCGCAAAAATTAATTCGATATTTGGTAAATCTTCCACTAATAAAGCAACGGGAAAACTGTTTGTAACAACAGTTAATTTTAAATCGTAAGGAAAACTTGCAACCAATGCAACAGAAGTTGTTCCGCCATCAATAAAAACAACTTGCCCGTCTTTTAAATACGAAATCGCTTTTTCGGCAATGATCTTTTTATTTTCAACATCGTGTTTTTCTCTTTTTCTATAATGCAAAGGAATTGGCGAAGGAGCAACCGCGCCGCCGCGAACGGCTTTTAAAAGTCCCTGATCTGAAAGTTCTTTTAAATCACGTCGAATAGTATCTTCTGAAACGCTTAAATATTCACTTAATTCTATAGATGTTACGCGATGTTCTTTAGATAAATATTCTAATATAACCTGTTGACGTTCTTCCTTTTTCATTTTACTTGCGGTTTTATATTGCAAAAATAAGTTAAAAATTGCAATATATTGCAATTTTTGCATAATTTTACCGCAAAATAAATTTACAATGAGAAAGAAAACAATTGCAATAGACATGGATGGTGTACTTGCCGACATTGACGCACAATTAATTGACCATTACAATAAAGCTCACGGAACTACTTTATCAAAGGAAAGTATTAAAGGATTAACTTCTGATGTTGCTTTTAAAGAAAGAGATTTTATTCATAAACTTTTGCATTCAGAAAACTTCTTTAGGACATTGCCTGTAATGCCCGATGCTGTTGAAAGTTTACTTGAATTGGATAAAGATTTTGAAATCTTTATTGTGTCTGCCGCAACAGAATTTCCTATTTCACTTTCAGAAAAAATGGCCTGGCTTGCGGAGCATTTTCCTTTTATTAAATGGGATAATATTATTTTATGCGGCAGCAAAAGAATTATCAATACCGATTATATGATTGATGATCATTGCAAAAATTTAGATTATTGTATGGGAAAACCTATTATGTTCACTGCATTTCATAATGTGAATCAAAATCATCATATAAGAGTAAATAACTGGAAAGAAGCCGTTGCGCTTTTAAAGGAAACATTATAAGCTGTAAAGGTTATAATTTTATTGTTTTTTGAAGAGAAAAGCCTTTTAGAAGAAATTCTGAAAGGCTTTTTATATTTAAAATAGCTTTCGTGGTTATACTGAAAAATAGCAGTCAGATCAATAAAAATATTTATATTTATAAAATAATAAAGATTATTTTTATGAAAAAAGTTCTACTGTTATTAATCGTTTTTTGCCTTTTTGGATGCAAAAAATTTGTTGTTTCGTTTGAGCAGCCTACAGATATGAAGTTAAATAATTTAAAGCTGGAAGTGCTTCTGGATAAAGAGAAAGTTCAGGATATTAACTTAAAAGCGGCAAAGGGATCACCTACTTATGAAACAGCTGATTTGCCAGTTTCTGACGAAGGAAAACACCAGCTTCAGATAAAAGTAAAGGACACAGTATTTAATTATGAAATAAAATATCCTGAAGAAAGATATATTATGGTAACTGCCCATTTAAAAGCGAATGGTAAAATCCATGTCGGAATTTTAAAACAAGCTTATAAATATAGATTTCATTAATCGCAAAGTTCGCAAAGCTAATATTTAAAATAAAGCTTTGCGAACTTTTGCGGTTTCTAAAAATATTTAAATAAAATACCTTGCGATCTTTGCGTTAAAAATATTTAAGCAGGTTAAGATAAAAAATCTTTAAACCACAATCCTGAGTTTTTGATGGTTCTTTTTTGTGTTTCGAAATCAACGTGGATTAATCCAAAGCGGGCATTATAACCTTCTGCCCATTCGAAGTTATCGGTTAAGCTCCACACAAAATAACCTTCAACATTTAAACCTTCTTCTTTCGCTTTTAAGATTTGTTCTAAATGATCCTGAATATAATGCGTACGTTTTATATCGAATACTTTTCCGTTTGTAACAGTATCAGGAAAAGCGGCACCATTTTCAGTAATGATAATTTTTTTGATGCCTTTGTATTCGTTGAATTTTTTTAGAACGTGATACAATGCCGGCGGATAAACTTCCCAGCCCATATCAGTTGAAATTACGTTTCGTTTTTCGGCACTTATTAATTCGGCACCAATATACGGAACCAACATGGCCGATTTTACAACTTCACGCGTATAACATTGTAATCCGATGAAATCAAAATCAAAATCGAGATTGTTTAAATCATCTTCTAAAATATAATTATTCAGCTTTTTAAGCACCGGAAGATCTTTCTGCGGATATCCCAAACCTAAAATTGGCTCGATAAAAGTTCGGTTTAATAAAGTATCGACACGTTTTGCGGCTTCAATATCTTTTTGACTATCTGTTGCCGGTTCAATATGCGTACATGAAAATGTAGTTCCAATATTAGCATTCGGAACTTTGTTTCGCAAAATTTTCGCACCTGCAGCCGTTGCCAGCGTTACGTGATGCATGGCTTTAAGATAATTGGTAATTCCCTTTTTTCCGGGTGCATGAATACCTAAAAAATATCCCGCTCCGGTAAATACCGAAGGTTCATTAATTACCATCCAGTTTTTGACACGATCACCAAAATACTGGGCACAAACTTCAACATATTCTGAAAACCAGGAAACCGATTCGCGGTTTGTCCAGCCTCCTTTTAATTCGAGTTCATGTGGTAAATCCCAATGGTAAATCGTAATCCAGGGTTCTATTCCAGATGCAAGTAAGGAGTCGATAATTTTATTATAATGATCTATTCCGGCTTGATTTACAGGATGAGTTCCTGTGGGCATAATTCGAGGCCAGCTGATAGAGAACCTAAAATTTGGAATATTTAATTCCTTTATTAAATCAATATCACCCTGATAAGAATTATAAAAATCGCAGGCGGTTAGGGCATGATGTCCGTTTTTTATTTTTCCTTTTTGAGAAGTAAAAACGTCCCAGATAGAAGAACCTTTTCCGTCAGAATCATGTGCTCCTTCAATTTGGAAAGCGGCGGTAGAAACACCCCACAAGAAATCTTCACCAAATTGGTTTTTGTTCAAAAATGAGTTTTCAATTTTATTCATTCAATAGTACTTTCCTTTATTTTTAAACTGCTTATTAATGAAGGAAAGAAGATTGCATAGCTCTTAAAAAAAGCCATTCTTTGAATGATACTAGAAAATTTAGGTTAAAGAATTTCATAACGATTAGTTTTATTCAAATTACTAAAACTAATGTGAATTTATTGTAAAGCCATTATTATCAAATAATTAAATAAAAAATGGGAAGATAAATCAATCTTCCCATCCACAAAGAGTTAAACCAAGGCCCTGAGCTTGTTTGAGTGATGTTTTGACCACTTCCTGCCTGCAGGATGATAAACCCCGGCAATGTTCTTTATAATGATATTTTTTCGATCCGTTTGATCCGCAGATATAAACACTGCTATCCGGAGGACAAAAAGAGGTTAAAAAAACAAAAAATAAGAGTAAAGCATATTTCATTAGTGCATTTTTATTTGACAATTAAATTGTATTCGTTTCCTTTTTTATCAACAGCCTTTAATTTTCCGTATGCGATCCATTCGGTATTAATTTCTATTTCGGCAACCGTGTCGTTTAAAATTCCGGCGCCGTATTTTCCCTGTACGTTAATATTCCCAAAAACCGAATCGCC
This sequence comes from Flavobacterium sp. FG68, assembly GCF_057808895.1. NCBI lineage: Bacteria > Pseudomonadati > Bacteroidota > Flavobacteriia > Flavobacteriales > Flavobacteriaceae > Flavobacterium > Flavobacterium sp. FG68. Next base: position 73,708 of record NZ_JBMDIY010000008.1, on the reverse strand, counting down.
TGTTGCATTTATTCCTTTTACATCATAATTATATTCATAGTTTCCAGAATTTCCGGTTCGGTATTCATAATGATACGTTTTATTTACATGATATGTTTTTGCTTCTTCTGGCGTAATCGTTTTCCGATCGTCTGCTGTAATTACCGGTTTATAAAATGTATTGATTTGCGGCGGAGGCGGAGCAGAGACCTTTTTGCAGGAATAAAACGTAAATAATAAAAGTAAGATGAGGTAGTTTTTTGACATAGGCTTTTGTGGTATTTGGTTAGACTTAAAATCCTATTTTTAAATATTTTATAGTTTTTAAAGCAACGATAAATCTAATTAGAATTATGGTCTTTAAAATGAGTACTTATACGGGTTTTTATTCTGTTTCGTAAAGGGCAGCTGTATCTAATAATTCTTTTTCAAATTGATAAATATCGTCAATAGAAGAAATAGAAATTTTTGCTTCTGTTTTATTATCATTAAATAAGCTGATGTATTTTTTACCTCCGTTTAAATGCAGTCTGCACAAAGGTTTACGGTTGTTATCGTCCAGCAAGATTCCAAAATAAGATTGCGTATCACGATGAACAATTCGGCTGGTTGGCAGTTTTCGACGTAAAATAGCCACTACTATACGATAAGCGTCAAGTTCTTCCTCGGTAGTATTAACTTTATTATCGTCTTCAACTGTTGTAATTTCTTCGTCTTGCTGTTTAATCGTTTCTTTGGTTAAAGCAGCATTTAATCGGTCATTAATTTTGTCATTAATAAATTGACTGACAGATTTCTGAACCAAATCTTTAAATTCATCTACGACTTTTTCAGTTAATCTTCCTGTGTATATTTTACTGGCAAATACTTTTGTAAAATCGTTTGACGGACTTTCTAATTCAGCATTAATCAGCTTCTTGATTTCTTTAATGTATTTTAATGAACTGGCATTGCTTACAATATTATCTACATCGAAATTGGCTTTATGAAATTTTGCAATTTCGTTTATCGTATTTTCCTTAAGATTGCAAATGTCAAATTCTAAAAATGGTTTTTCATCCATTTTATTCTGATCGTCTAAATCAGTAAAAAACTGATAATTAATTCCATTGGTTAAAAGGGCAAATCGGGTTTTTGTAACATGGAAATAACGAAACAACTGCGAATTATGAACCGTTAGCTTTTCTTTCCAGCTTTTGCATTCAACAATTATAATTGGTTCTCCATTTTGAAAAATAGCATAATCTACTTTTTCTCCTTTTTTTAAGCCGAGATCTGCAGTAAATTCAGGAACAACTTCTAGCGGATTAAAAGCATCGTAACCCAAAATATGTATAAAAGGCAGTACAAAAGCATGTTTTGTAGATTCTTCTGTTTCGATTTTACTTTTCAGCTGATTTATTTTATCGGCTAACGATTTTAGTTGAATATTCATTTCCATTGGTTTGTAGTTTAAATTAATAATTCAAATGTAAAACCAATAAAAATCAGTGTATTATGGAAATCCGTAATGTAGTAAATTTTTTAAAAGAAGTTTTTATGAAACTTGTTTAAACAGAAAAAAGAGGACAATGAAGTTCCTCTTAAAAAAAATAGATTTTGTTTTTTTATTCTTTTTCTAAAATAAAATCTTTAATGATTTTATCCATATTTGAAGGAAGGTCGGCATTTTTAATTTCGAAATGTTTTATTTTCATATCGGCAAGCCATTTACTCCAATATTCTTTAATTACTTTTTCTTCGTATGGATTATTTTTGCTTGGATTTACCCCTAAAACTAAAACTTCAAGATTAGATAAATCTTTATCAATTTTAATAAATCCCAATTTTTTGTCCTCAAATTTTTTCTGCCAGTCGTTTGTATTTAAACCATTTTGTTTAATTAACTGCGGTGTTAAATAATTAGATAAATTTCCATCTTTGATTTGCGTTCCTTCATAAAACATATACCCGTCGGTTAAAATAATCAGGATATTTCTATAATCCTTTTCAATACATTGATCTTGTACTTTGCTGTCAAAAAAGTTCCAAATATCAGAACCAATATATTTATCATCTTTAATCGCTGATTCATAAATTGATGCCGTTTTTGATGAATAAGTATTGTTTATAGAATTGAGAAATTTTTTTGAAGCATTGTCTTTATCAACTGTAATTCTTAATTGTTTCGAAATGGAATTAATTGCAGGATTTTCAGGTTCCGGATTAAAGAACAACTGCATTTTGTCATCAATCTGTCTCATTCTTTTTGATTTTAAATGCTGTGTAAAAGCCTCAGAAACCGTTTTGATATATCCTAAATCTCTCTCATAGATTTCCATTGTTGGATTTGGATTTTTTTTAAGGCTTATTCTGTCTGATAAATCAACAAGAATACTAATGTTATAATTTTCTGAAACCGAACTTTTAACAGCGGTTTCTTTTTCTTCATTTTTGGGTTCTTCTTTGCATGAAAAAAATAAAATCAATAATAATGACATGGCCATTTTGAGTAAAGTGTTTTTCATAATATTAGTTTTTAAAATACACTAAATGTTGAAAATCGGGATCGACTAAATTTAATTTTCCAAGATGTTCTTCAGATAAATTTTCGCAGCCTTCCAGTAATTCTACTTTTTCTTTGTGAGGTAAAGCAATTTCGGTATTAATGGCCTGAAACCAGCCTTCTTTATATTGATGATGGTAATGCAGATATTCTTTTACAGGAAAAACAAAACCATCTATTTTAGATTGAAGTTCAGAGATTTTTCCATTAATGGTCACAATCTGCTGTTTGAAATCGTTGGTTTTATTGATGTATTCTGCTTTTAATTTTTCAAGGTTTAGTAAGTTCTCTTTTTTGCCTCTAATAAAAGCTCTGATTTTATCAATGTTTTCAAATTCTTTCATTACAAAATCAAACACAAGTCCCCAGATAATATAAACTACAAAACCGGCAAATATGATCATCCAGAATTCTGGCTGTCCAAGAGCGATGTTTAAATTGTATGGCGAAGACTCAGTTGTTTTATTAAACTCGTATATTTTTTTCTCAATGATGTAGGCTAAAAGCGAATCGAATAAAAAGGTAATGGCAAAAAGGGAAATTAATCTAAGTATGTTCTTGAAACCTTTTCCTTTTTGAACCATATGAATTACGTAACCTAATCCCATAAAAACAAACGGAATTGTAACCACCAAAACTCCTTCGAGCCAGCTTGCTTTAAATGCATTTGTAAAAGCATCGGCATCAAAAATTGCGGCGGTTAAACTGTCATTTGAAAATTCTTTGAAAAAAGCAGAATAAGAAGCCGAAATATAAAACACCAAAACATAAAGTGTAATGGGCAGCAACAGGATCAAACCAATATAAAATTGTGCCTTTAAACCTTTTCCTTCTTCAATTCCGTATTTATCGGGATTGCGTTTTACTTCGATAATTTCATTTTTAATCTGATCAATGTTTTCATTGACATCCTGTTCTTTCTTTTCATAAATACCAATTGCGGCTTCAGATTTTTTCAGCTCCGTTCTGTTTTTTTCCTGTTCTTCACGATAAGGCTGTTTTAACCTGTCTTGTTCCATTTTTTGTTTTCGGCATTGATCTTCAAAACTCATATATAAATTTTGAAGACAAGCTTTTAAAACAATAGGTTTTCCGGTTGCTTTTACAGATGCGGCGAAACCACTCTGATAGTACGTGATTCTAATTTGTTCTCTGTCTTCTTCATTTTCTTCTAAAATTTTAAAAGAAGAATCCTCAGATTTTTTTAAACTAAATAATTGGGTAAGTGTTTTCATAACTTAAGAGTTTAGTTGACTAATAATTTCTTCTTTTCCGATGTTTTTCTGAACGCAGCCAATAAGATAATCAGATAAATCATTGATATTTTCTTCCAGAAAATCAAATTTTCGGCAATACTTTCTAAGCATATTTAGTTCATCATCAGTAACTTTTTCATCGGCCCAAATAATTCTGGTCAGATCATACAGATATTCAATTTTTGTGTTTAAGGATTCAGGAACAATGAATTCTGTATTAACAGGATTTAAAAAAAGTTTATCCAATTCTTCTTTCGGAATTCCTCTTTCATCAGCAAAATGATACAGCATTTGAAGTTCTAATACATCAAATTGATCATCGGATAATGCCATTTGATACAATCTTAAAAAATGGCTTTTTAGTTCTAGTGTTATCATGGTTTTTGGTTGTTTATTTTATTCGCATGCAATTCCATCTCCATCAGCATCCAGATTTTTGTAACAGCTTCTGTTACTATTGAATGCCGCTTGTGCATCCGCATGAGTTGCAAAATCGCCACAAGTTTTTGTTGGACAATCTGAATCAGATTCTGAACAAGAAATTGCGAGTATAAAAATTGCTAAAATTGAAAATAAGAGTGTTGTAATTTTTTTATTTTTCATGGTTAATATTATTTTAAATGATAAATTAAAAATGTAAGAAGTCCTGTAAAAGCAAATATTACAAGACACCCGCTGCTTTGGTATCTTAATCCGGGTATACCGGTTTTGGTAGAATAACCATTTTTACTAAATGTTCCCATTTTGGTTCTAAGACTTGGAGAAATTCCGGATTTACTAATGTTTAATCCAAGTCCGCCTCCAAGTCTAATTCTTTTTTGAAATCGAAAGCTCATGATTTTTAGGTTTAGTTAATTAAAGTTTTTATTTGTTTGTAAACTTCTCTTGACTCTTCCTTTATTTCATGTCAATCGAAGTCAGAAATACGAACTACTTTCTTTTTTTGTAGTGATTGTGTGTGCTTGAGTTTTTATACTTTCCTCCTTTATGAGAACTACCTTTGCCACCTTTGTAGTGACCACTTTGAGCTTCAATACTACTTCCTAGAACAAGGAAGAACAGACTAAATAAAACGACTAATTTTTTCATAATTATAATTTAATTGATTTTAATAATTCAAACTTAAACCTATTTGAAACCAGTATTTTACGGAAATCCATAATCCATAAATTTATCTTGAAGAAATAAAAAAAGCCCCCGAAGGAGCTTGAAATAATAATATAAAAAGGAAATTAAATAATCCCCATATCTTTTGTAATAGAAACCAAATGAACGGTATTATTTGCTTTAAAAAAGTCTTTGAGTTTAGACAATCTTTTTTCTACGGCGCTTTTACTGTTGGGTTTGATATCGGTGCTTTTAAAAATTTCTATTATTTCATCTTGCGAAGTTCCGGCAGATAAAAATTTCAGAATTTTAATATCGACATCGTCAATTTCATAATTGTTTTTTTCCTGAAGAGCCGAAGCAACTTCGGGAGAAATAAATATCTGATCTGAAGTTGAAATTATATTGATTGCTTTTTTTAATTCTTCAATACTATTTAAACCTTTCAGGACAAAACCATCTATTTCGGCATTATCAAAAAGAGATTTAATACGGTAACTTTTATCTTCTACAGAATAAGCAATAATTTTAATATTAGGCTGCAGCTCACGAACTTTTTGAACCAATTCGTCTCCATTAGCAATATCCGATTTACGATGATCTGTTTTAAACGAAAGATCACTAATTAATAAGTCATAGGGTTCATTTTGCTGAATGGCAGCGCGTATTTTTAAAAACGCTTCGTCACAAAATTTAGAGTGTTGAAAATCTTCAATATTTAAATCTTTTAAAACTTGCTGAATTCCTAAGTTCATTGCATCAAGATCTTCGGCTATTATTACTTTTTTAAACATAGGCTTTTATTTAGGCATTGTTATATTTACTTTAAAACCTTTATCTGGTTCAGTTTCAAAAGTAATAGTTCCTTTTATGGCCAGAATACGGTTTTCCATATTTTGTAAACCATTTTTTATAATTTTTGATTTTTCACAGCCTTTTCCATTGTCTTTATAGTCGATCAATAAAGTGTTTTGAGCATTTTCAAACTTCAAAACAACTAATTGAGCCTCGCTGTGCTTTTTCATATTAACCATTAATTCATGTAATACACGCTGAATTGCTATCTTTTTTAAATCTTCAATAGAATCCCAATTTACCTTTTCGATATTCGTAATAATAACATTCGTGTTGTCACTATTATAGGTAGAAAGCATTTCTTTTAAATTGTCAGAGTAATTTGATCCGGTGTCAATATCATTATTTTCTCTGGAAATACCGCGCACACGACTATAAATATGATCCAGTTTTTGCAGTAAAGTTTCTTTTGTGTTTTGAATTTCCAGTGGTTGTGTCTGAGTAAAAGTTATGGTATTAAAAACATCATTGGCCAGTTCATCGTGAATGTCTTTTGCGATTCTGGTTTCGGTATCGTAGGCGGTTTTTATTTTTTCGATTCGGTTTCGGTTTTGATAAAACTTCCTTAAATATAACAATAGAAAGAAAAGCGATACAATCCCAATTATGAAAAATATTCTTTGGTATTTTACTTTTTGAAGTGATAATTCATTTTCTATTTTTTCTAATCGAAGTTTTTGATTTTCGTCTTTTTCTTTTTTAGAATCGTATTTTATTTTAGCAAACTTGTTTTTAAAGTTGTTTCTAATTTTGATTATGCTGTCATTTATTGAAATATACTGCTGGGCATATTTTGTACCGGAACCATTAGAAATTAAAAATGATAATGCCTTCAAACGTTCGTCAACGCTATTTAGATTAGTCGAAATTTCGTAAGCTTTTTTAGCATTTTCATTTGATTTTTGAATGTTTGTTTTTGCGTAAAATTCTGCTAAATGAAGATGGCTTTCAATACTTCCGTATAAATCATCTGCTTTTGTTCTTAACTCAAGACTTTCATTCATTAGCAGAACTCCTTTTTCATTTAAGCCTTTTTTAAAATAGGCAAATCCGAGATTATCAATTACTCTTGCTTTACTTTTTACAAATTTATCGAATGCTTTTGTTTCTAAAATTCCTTCCAGAATTTTAACAGCCTTGTCGTATTTTTTCTGTTTAATATAAACAACAGCAATATTGTTTAGTGGAGATTGTTTGGATGCGACATCTTTTGAGTCATTTATTGCTTGGTTATAATAAAATATGGCATCATCATAAATGGAAAGTTCTTTGTCGGCAATTCCGAAGAAATTATTGATTGCAGCACTGTAAATATCCTTTTTTTTGATAAAAGGCAAAGCCTCTGTAAATGTCTCTTTACTTCCGTAATAGTCACCGTTTATTTGTTGTATATAACCCATTTGAATTAAATTGTAGACAACATTGGTACTGTCTTTTAAATTTTCAAATGTAATTTTTGATTTATTGAAGTAGTAAAATGCACTATTGTAATTGCTTTTTTGAAATTGTTCTGTGGCTTTTTGCTGTAAAGCTTTAGCCTCTTTTTCATTCTTATTGGGTTTAAGCAATATATTTGTTTTCTCCTCGCAGGAAATAAAAAGAAGAAAGATAAAAAAACAAAAAAACGGGGATCGTAACATAAAGATTACTTTCCCCGAAATTAAACAATTATTAAAAACAACAGATTTTATTTGTTATTTTTTTGGTGGTGGAAGATTAATTGGATCATCACCAGGACCATCTGGTTCGCTTGCTTGTATGCTGTCTCGAACTACATCTTTTTGTATTTCAGTTTTTTTATTCGTTGTATCAAATTCGTCAGCAGTACAAGAAAATAATGTAGTTGACAATAGCGCGCACGCTCCCAATAAATATAATGATTTCATTTTTTTAAAATTTAAAAATTAGACATAGGCATTGCTGGCCGGAACTTTTCCGGGTTTTTGGTTGAGTGCAATACCAAATTTTGTTTGGGAAGTGAAGTGCGTAGAACAGTAAGATTTTTATTTATACTTCCCGGATAAACTCCGTCTTACGGTTTTCCACACTTTTTGAATAAACTAGTTTTGTACATTTGTTTTTGACCTGCAGATCAAAGCGCTAACTAATTTTGTTGAAGCAAAGTAACGGCGGTTTTGAGCCTGTATTTACAAGGAATTCCGGGAATTCCTAAAATGTTTAACTATTCACAGGAATTCCTAAAAATTCCTAAAAAAATAACTTGCCTATGTCTAACTTTACTATTGAAGATTATAAAAAAGCTATTCAGGAGAAATATAAAAAAGAGATTGAAGCAGATAATTTTCCAAATCCATCGCAGGCGAATCTTAGAAATTTGTGTTGGGAAATATTTAAAAGAATTGAGAATCCAAATTCAAATGATTTAATTGTCTTTAAATCTTTTTTCGGGTTTCAATTTGATCCCATAAAAAGAACCCAGTTTAGGGAACAGACAGATAGATTTAGACCTATTGGAAGTTTTTTAAGAGAAGAAACAGATCCTTTAAATGTTGAACCTGTAGAACTTGCCGCAATTCTTGTAGATTTTCAGCCGCGACCGTTTAGAAAATTTAGAGAAAAAGGTGTAATAACATATGAAACGCAGACCAATCCTGGTAATTCTACAGTTCCACAGCCATTTATTACTTATAATGAGAAGAAATTAATTTCTGAATTGAATGAGAGAAGATTGCCTGCAGTTCCTGAACCATTTATTACAACTGACAGGAAGCCATTAAATTTAGAATTTAATCAAGAAGGGGTAAATAGGGTAGATGAGTTACAAAAGTTATTTCCATCAAATGAAGTAAGTCCTCCACGTATTAATCTATTCGTAAATGCTAAAGAAAAGATTATTTACAATTTTCAGAAAAGATTAAAGAAAACAGTTGGCGCTATGATACTTGTCTTCGGTTTAATTGGCGCAGTAATTTATTTTGCCTTCTTTAAAAATCATTGCATGCAGTGGTCTGACGATCATTATGAAGTAGTAGACTGTTCTACAAAAGATAACGGGAATTTTAATGTTATAATTCCGCTTGATGAAAGCCTTTTAGATTTTAGAAAATTAAATGCTTGCGATACAACGACATGCTTTATGAAAAATGGTGAAGCTTTTGTTTGGTACGGTAAGACATCAAAAGGAGTTGATTTTTTTAATGATAATGGAAATGGCAAACATCCGGAAACGAAAGGCGCATTAAGACCAGTTACACATTATATGTTTAATAAATACTTAAAAGGTAAACCTTGTCAATAAAATGCGATTTATGTAAAATATTCGTAAAATCATGGAAATTTATGTAAGATTATACTTTTAATTTAGCATTATTAAATTAAATCAATATAAAAACAAATCGACATGAAAAGTAAAAGCATATTATTCGTATTAGCCTTAAGCCTGGGAATGTTTGCTACATCTTGTAGCAACGATGATAATGAAGGAGAAACAATTGTACCAATACAAGGGAAATATAACCTAAGCCAGACAGGAACAATTGTTAATGGAAATGAAGTATTAGTAGATGCTCCACAAAACCAAAGTGGATGCAGTAGAGATTATTTAGAACTAAAATTGAGTAACTCTGCAGTAATAGGTGACTATAATGGTGAAAATTGTGCCTTGGTAGAAACAACAGGAACTTACGTAAGATCTCATAATGATTTAACAATTACTATTGGTAACACAAGTTCTACAAGCGACATTATGAACCTTACTAATAAAGAGTTGAAAATAAAAGACAAAGCTACAGGTATAATTACAGTTTATACCAGATAAGAAATTGGTTTTAAGGTAAATTCCTAATTCGAAGAATCAGGAATAAAAACGGAAATGACTTAGTAAAGTTATTTCCGTTTTTTTTATGAATTTATTGGAAGAATTATTCCAGCGGAATGTAAATATCAAAAGAAGCTCCCTTGTTTTTTTCGCCTTTTGCTGTAATGATTCCGTTATGGTTTTCAACGATTTTTTTTACGATTGCAAGACCAATTCCGGTTCCGGTATACTGATCCCTTCCGTGTAAACGCTGGAAAACATCAAAGATTTTTTTACTGTATTGTGCTTCAAAACCAATTCCGTTGTCTGAAACAGTAATATGGCAATAGCGGGTTTCTTTAGCTAAAGCATCTGCCTTAAAATGGGAACCTTTTGCAATTTCGCTGTTAATTTTTATTACGGCCGGAATATCCGGTTTTGAAAATTTAAGTGAATTGCTGATTAAATTATAAAGCAGCTGTCTAAATTGAAACGGGATAATATTTATTTCGCCAATATCGTTGTTTTCAATCACCGCATTTTTTTGCTCCAGTTCTTCTTTAAGATCCTCTCTTACTTCATCAATTATATTTGAAAGATTCGCTTTTTCAAATATTCTTTCCTGAATATTTGTTCTCGAATACGAAAGCAAATCATTAATTAAAGTCTGCATACGCTTCGCAGCATTTTGCATTCTTTTGAATTTATCTTTTCCTGAATCTGATAAATTTTCAAATTCCTTATCTAAGATCTGTGATGCAAAAGTTTGAATTTTCCGAAGCGGTTCCTGCAAATCATGACTTGAAATATAAGCAAAAGACTGAAGCTCTTTGTTCATGTGTTCCAGTTCAGCATTTTTTTGTTCCAGCTCTAAGGCATTCCTTTCAATTTTATCGTCGGCTCTTTTTTTCTCGGTTAAGTCGTGCGTAACTTTCGAAAAACCAATTACATCATTGTTCTTATTATGAATCGCTGTGATTACAACACTAGCCCAAAATAAATTTCCGTTTTTGCGAACACGCCAGCCTTGATGCACGGCACGGCCTTTTTCTCTGGCCAATTCGAGTAAAGTATTAGGAACATTATTTTTTTGATCTTCAGGCGTATAGAAAACGCCAAAATATTTTCCGGTTATTTCTTGTGCTTTATAACCTTTAATTTTTTCGGCTCCTACATTCCAGTTTTCAACAATTCCTTTATGATTTAAATACAAGATCGCATAATCCTGAACTTCCTCGATCATTAAATGATAACGTTCTTCGCTTTTTTTAAGCGAATCATACATCTGGCTCAACTCTTTGGTTCTCGCCGTAACTTGCTGCTCAAGTTCATGTGTAAAAGCTTTTTCGGTATGAATATCCGTAAAAGCACCAACCCATTTAATGATTTTATTATTTTCATCCAGAACAGGTTCACCAATAACGGCGTGCCATCTGTAGCTTCCGTCTTTTCTTAAAACCCTTACATCAGTTCTGTAAACCTGTCCGGTTTCTAAACTGTGCGTCCAAATTTTGATATTTTCCTCATAATCATCAGGATGGATCATCGCTTTCCATTCCTTTTCTCCGGCAGGTCTTACTCCCGTGTATTCTTCCCATTTTCCAGAAGTAAATAATGCATTTCCTTTTTCATCGGTTTCCCAAATTAACTGCGGAATACTTTCTGTTAACGAGCGGAAACGTTTTTCGCTTTCTTCGATTTTTTTTCGGGTTTCAACTTTTTCCGTTACATCGATTATTGTAGCCCTGATTCCAGAAACACTATTGTCTGTTTCATATATTGGAGCATATTCAAAATCAATATAAAAAAGCTGTTCGCCATTATTTCCGTTAATAAGTATTGGCGATTCAATTTCAGAATGTGTTTTTCCCGTAGCAAAAACTTCATTTAATAATTGACTGTATTTTTGAGTGAGAAGTTCCGGGAAAATTTCAAATAGTTTTTTACCCTGAACATCACTTTCTTTTTTGTTCCAAATAGTTTCAAGTAAAGCTAAATTAGCGATTTCAACAACCATTTCGCTGCCTTTCAAAATAGCTTTTGGAACAGGAGACTGCATCACGAGATTTCGAAATCTTTTTTCACTTTGTTCTACTTCCTGCTGGTGTTTTTTCTCGGCAGTAATATCTCTAATTGTTCCAATTAATTTCTCCGGATTACCATTTTCATCGTAAAAAACTTTTCCTCTTCCTTCAATCCAGTGAATCGATTTATCTAGCCATATTGTACGTACTTCATAATGAAGTGCTCCTAAACTAAGTGCATCTTTGAAACCTTTGTTTCTAATATGCATATCATCCGGATGCAAATGCTGCAGCAATTGTTCGTGCGACAACATAATTTCTTCCTTATAGCCACCTATAATTTCAAGATATCTTTGTGAATAACGCGGTTCCCTTGTTTTTACATTCAATTCCCAGGTTCCTAATTCGCTGGCTTCAACAATAATATTTAAGCGTTCCTCGTTTTGTTCTATTTTTTTACGGGCTTCGACTTTTTCTGTTACTTCTGTTACTGTAACAATTATGCCTGTAATTTCACCATTTTCTTCTCTTAAAGGATGATAAAGAAAATCAAAATACCAAATTCCCAATTTTCCATATCGGTTTAAAGGAATGGCAACTTCATTACCATGATAAGGAATACCGGTTGTTAAAACATTTTTTAATAAGGAGTCAACAGTATCTTTAACTTCAGGCAGAGAATCAAATAATGGTCTGCCTACAAAACTTTCTTCTTCTCGTGCAACCAGTTTAAGATAATCCTCATTTGCAGATTCAACAATATAATCCGGACCCCGTAAAATAGTAATTCCAATTGGCGCCTGTTTTACAGTATCACGAAAACGTTTGTCTGCAATTTCAATTTTTTTAGAGGCAAGATGCAAATCAGTAACTTCTGCTGCTGTATTCATAACAGCATAGACATTTCCGTTTGTATCAAAAAGAGGTGTAAAACTATAATTAAAATAAAAAGTTTCAAGCTTATTATTTATCGTGATATCAATTTGAGCGTTTTTATTATGAAAAGATTTCCCGGTTTTTAAAACACCCAGAACCTGTTCAAAAACCGACTGATTGTTGAGTTCCGGCAGAATTTCGCGATAGGATTTTCCAATTACATCATGGCCTTTTCCCCAAACTTTTATGATAGATTCATTAGCGAGTTCAATACGCATTTCTTCGCCCACATAAACTGCAATAGGAAAGGGGGCATTTTCTACCAATTGTCTTATTTTTTGTTCACTTTCCTGAAGCTGCGCACGCGCTTCTACCTGATCTATAACTTCTTTTTTCTTTGCAGTAGTTTCAATAACGGTTACTAAAACGCCGCCAACTTCGCCATTTTCAATTCGTATGGGAGAATAAGAAAAATCAAAATAACAAGTTTCTACAATTCCGTTTTTATTTAAAGGAACAACAAAATCAGGAAAAGAAACTGATTTTCCCTGCATCGCCTCTTCAAACATTGGCTCTGTAATATTCCAAATTTCCGAGAATGTATCTTTGGGAGAATTTCCTAAAGCCTGAGGATGCTTTTCAGAACCAATAATTTTTAAAAAAGCATCATTGTATAACTGCGTAAAATCTTTTCCCCAGGCAATGTACATTCCAAAAGGATTATTGAGCATAACAGAAGTTATGGTTCGCAGACTTTGAGGCCAGTTTTCAGGGTCACCTAAAGGAGTTTTGCTCCAGTCTTTGGACCGAATTAATACTCCCATTTCACCGCCATCGGCTAGAAAATAATGTCCCTTATGTTCTTGGCTCATTCAAAATAAATTAGGGTTGAATTATATAATGCGCTCTTTCAGGCTGTTTAAAATTATTTTGAGAAGCTGCGATAAGTGCATTTTCAATAACGGTTTTTAGTTTTGAAAAATCGCCGGGTTTTCGAATATAAAATGTAGCGCCCATATCGTAGGTTACATCTACAATTTTGGTATCAAGAGAAGTTGAAAATATAATAATAGGGAAATCTTTTAATCTTTCAATCCGTCTGATTTCTGTAAGACATTCAGATCCATTTTTTTTAGGCATGTTTAAATCCAGAAAAAGAACATCAGGAAGATCCTTTTCAGAATTATCATCTAAAAAATTCATTAACTGAACGCCGTCATTTACAGTTACAAGAGTTGTTGCAAGCGACAGTTCATCAAGAGCTTCTTCAAAAAAAGAGCAGTCATCATCGTCGTCGTCAGCAAGTAAAATTTTGTAAATCTGTTGGTTCATGCAGTATAAAATGTTTAAAAAATAGAAACAAAAATGAATTGTTTTGTGCTAAGATAAAATTAATTTTCGCAGGAAAATTACTTATATACCTATAAAATTAACTCATTTAAATTAAAATCTGAAAAGATTCTCTCTTAATAATTTGATACATAGTTCTTTTGTAAGTAAAAGTTTTCATTTTTTTAAAATAAAATTACAATTATAAAAACTATCAAAACCAAATACAATTTTTGAATTAAGGATGCGTTTTTATATTGTGCGACACTTCTTCGCGCTTTCAAAAATCCCTTATTTTACTGCTGTTTACACACAAAAAACTGTATAAACATTCTACAAAGTGTAAAATTATTACACACCTTACTTTATGTAATAATTCGTAAACCGCTTAAATCCAGCTTAAAACCTAAATGGCACAACGCTTGCAAATTGGGAACATGTCACTCTTTAATTTTTTTGGTGTTTACTTAAGAAAAATGCAAAGAAAGACCATTTGATAAAAGCCATTTTAGAGAATTAATACAAATAAACAGGACATGGAAAGCGAAACAATTATCTCAAAACAATTTTATACAGGAGGCGATATCAGCAGCGAAGTAATCAGCCCATCTATTTTTAAAATAAACAACAACTCAACCAAAACACATATAGAAAGACCCAAAAGCCTTTTTGGTTTCATGGTTCTTGCCGCAACATTTTTATTGTTAATTGTGGGATCTCTTTTAGTTGTTCAATTGCAGCCGGATTTTGATCAGCTGCATTTAGAAAGATTAAACTCAACCGGAGGAATAATTTTTCTTGCTATTACCGTAGCATTATTTCTTTTTAAAGGCGGAATGTTTTTGTACAACGTAGTTCTGTATTTCAAATACAAACCAATCGAATCTGTATCAGATGAATTACTGCCAACTTGTACTGTAATTGTTCCGGCTTACAACGAAGGAAAATTAGTTTATGAAACTTTAATGAGTCTGGCCGAAAGTGATTTTCCGGCTCATAAATTAGAACTTTTAGCAATCGATGATGGAAGTAAAGACGATACGTGGTACTGGATTCAACAGGCAAAATTAAAATTAGGCGATCGTGTTTCTATTTTCCAACAGCCGCAAAACAAAGGAAAACGTCACGCTTTATACCGTGGATTTAATTTTGGAAAAGGAGAAATCTTTGTAACTGTCGATTCTGACTCAATCGTTAAAAAAGATACTTTAAGAAACTTGGTAAGTCCGTTTGTAGTTAACGAAAAATGTGGTGCAGTTGCAGGAAACGTTCAGGTTTTAAACAATGAAAAAGCAATTTTACCAAAAATGCTAAACGTAAGTTTTGTAATGAGTTTTGAATTCATGCGTTCTGCCGAAAGTGCATTAGGATCTGTACTTTGTACTCCTGGAGCTTTAGCAGCGTATAAAAGAACTGCCGTTTTTTCTTGCTTGCCAGAATGGATTGACCAGACTTTTATGGGACAGCCGTCAGACATTGGTGAAGACCGCGCCATGACCAATATGATTTTAAAACAAGGACATCATGTATTGTTTCAGCGTAATGCCTATGTATTGACAAACGTTCCCGAAGATTATACAGGATTGTACAAAATGTTCATTAGATGGGGAAGAAGCAATGTTCGTGAAAACATTATGATGGCAAAATATGTTTGGAAAGATTTTAGAAAAGAATCTAAAGTGGGAGCAAGACTTTTGTATACAGAACAATTTATAAGAATATTAATGACCTATCCGTTTTTTATATTCATGATCTATTTTATTGCAGTACATCCGTTATTGTTCATCAGTTCTGCACTTTTAGGAATATTGCTGGTATCAAGCTTTTCAGTTTTATTCTATGCAAAAAGATATTCATTAGGCGAAGCATTTTGGGCCTATTCCTATAGTGTTTTTTATACCTTTTCATTGTTCTGGATTGCACCTTACTCAATCATTACAGTTCGTAAAAAAGGCTGGCTTACACGAGGATAATAAATTCCACTGACTACTATTATATATTAATCCGAAAACTCCTGTTCCACTAACAGGAGTTTTTTTTGGTATTAAAAACATAAATTTTTATCATTCCATAGGAATGTTTTGTAGGTAGAAAAAAAATAAAGATCAGCCGCATTTGCGTTTCGTAGGAACGTTTGATAATTCAGATTATTAAAAAAAATGTGAATCAGACGTTCCTACGGAACGTAATCCATTATAACAATATAATTTTTCTACCGATGAAATGTTCCTACAGAACAAGGAAAGATGTAAAATAATAAAGAGGCTGTCTCAAAGTAGAGACAGCCTCTTTTTCTATAATTATTTTGTTTTTAGTGACTTAATTGGTCACTTTTTGATATTCGATTTATCATTCCATAGGAATGTTTCGTAGGTAGAAAAAAATAGTGACCAGCCGCATTTGCGTTCCGTAGGAACGTTTGATAATTCAGATTATAAAATGCTAATCAGACGTTCCTACGGAACGTAATCCATTATAACAATATAATTTTCTACCAATGAAATGTTCCTACAGAACAAGAAAAGATGTAAAATAATAAAGATGCTGTCTCAAAAGTCGAGGCAAAATTAAACCACATTTTTATTTTGCTTTCGCCAAAGAAAAACAGAAACCGCATTTACAAAAGCCAAAATCCATAAAACAGGACTTGTAAAAAAGCTCTGGTAACTTCGTCCGTTTGGAATTTCTACAAAAGGAACCGTAATAATCACATCGAGAAACAAAGCGGTAAGTGACATTATAATTCCGAGTTTTAAACCGCTCATTTTATAATTTTTCAAATAATAAAACTTCGCTGCGCCAATGGCGAAAAACACAATACAAATCGCCACAATAACCGACTGCCAAAAAAAGGAATCTTTTATAACGGGAATTTGTTCTAAAATATAAAAGGAAATACTAACGGCAAACCAAACCAAAATTCCCGAAAAAATGGCTCTTATATATTTCATCTTTTTAATTTTCAGGATTCCAAATTCCGGTTTTGGCTGTTTCTTCCGCGTAAGCGTTAAAGTCTTTCGCTTTTCTGCCCAAAACTTTTTCAATATCAAAAGTCACACTCGAATTTCTTCCGTCTAAAACCTGTTCAAAAAGATAATTTACCAGCCAAATGTGGTCGTCAGGAATTTTATATTCTTTAAGCATTTGCGTATATTCTTCTAAACTCAAACCTTGAAAAGAAATGTTTCTGCCGCTTGCATGGGCAATTTCGTTTACGGCATCTTTAAAAGTCAATAATCTTGGACCGGTTAATTCATACGTTTTTCCGTTGTGATTTTCGTCTAAAAGTGCAGCCGTCACAACATCGGCAATATCATCAGCATCTGTAAAAGGCTCAAGTGCTTCGGCTCTTGGTAAAGCAACAATTCCGTACAAAATTGGATCTAAAAAGAAGCTTTCGCTAAAGTTTTGATTGAACCAGCTGGCGCGGATAATCGTCCAGTTTTTGGCATTTTTCTTCACGATTTCTTCGCAAACCTGTGCTTCTTGTTCGCCTCTTCCAGAAAGTAAAACTATTTTCTGCACGCCAGATTTTGTGGCAAGATTAGTGAAATTTTCTATTGCATCTGCAGCAAAAGGAACGGCTAAATCCGGTTGAAAAGTGATGTAAACCGTGTCAATATCTTTTACAACATTTTCCCAGGTTTCCGGTTTTTCCCAATCAAATGGAATTTTCTCATTTCGTGAACCTAAACGAAGTTCAACTTCAGCATTGTTTTCTAATCTTGCAGCAACTCTGCTTCCTGTTTTTCCGGTAGAACCCAGAACTAAAATTTTGGTTTTCATATCAATATCTTTTTAAATGATTACTGATACAAAGTTGCTTCGATTAAAAAAGAATCATTTGTCGTAAAAGAATTATGATTTGTTTGAAAAGAATTGCTGTTTTACATCATTTGGGCGCATTCCGAATTTTTTATGAAAAGCATTCGAAAACGAACTCAGACTTTCATACCCAACTTCCCAAGCCGATTCCTGAACTGTTTTTTCGCTTTCGCGGAGTAATTCATAGGCTTTATTCAAACGTTCTTCCTGAACATATTTAAAAACCGGAATTCCGAAAAGCTCTTTAAAATTCTTCTTTAATTTATTACTGTTCAAACCCACCATTTGCGATAATTGAGTTATAGAAGGCGGTGTAGAATAATGCGTTGTCACAATTTCCTTAGCCTGAAAAAGTTTGTTTTTATCAATCTCTGATAATTCCGATTTTTTATCAGAAGCCAAAAGCGCATAAAAATGTGCCAAAAGTTCATTGATCTGACTTTTTAAAAACAGGAAACGTGTATTTCCGGTGTATGATGTATTAAAGATTTTCTGAACCGCCAATTGCATTTCGAGCGTCATATAAAAAGAAGGCCCTTTTACAAAATGCTCTTTCGGGTTTAATAACTGTGGCAGGTAATTTTCGAAAATCTCCCTTTCTGCCTGCGGAAGCGAATTCAGGTTTTTCAGTTTTGTAAAAATACTAATGGACTGCAAAGGTTTATCTGGTTCAATTTTATGCGAGAATTCAACTTTTTGATTTCCGAAGAAACAAATGGCCAAACCTGTTGTATTCATTAAATATTTAGTCTGATTATTATGCTTAATTTCAAGCTCAACATTGCCCGAACCATAAAAAGCAAAACCCACGGCATCTCCGTCAATTTCACATTTCTGAACTATAGTTTTTGTAGTATTAGATTGCTCTACTAAAACAATACAATCATGTAATTCTATAATATCGGTTGTCATAATGGAAGCTGAGGTTTGAATAAAAAGCATGAAAAGTTACTATTTATTTTTTAAATAGATATTATTCAACAGCAGGCGATCAATTGCTTATTTTTGTAAAACGACAAGTTGTTAATTAAAACTTTATGAGCGAATTAATTGGATTTAATGTCAGAGTCTATGCGTTTTGTGTAAATGATAACAAAGTTTTAGCGCTGCACGAAAGCTATGCCGGATCACATATTTGCAAACTGCCGGGCGGCGGACTTGAATTTGGTGAGGGAACAATTGATTGTCTGCACAGAGAATTTCAGGAAGAACTAAACTTAAAAATAGAAGTTGTAAAACATATTTACACACAAGAAAATTTTATAGTTTCCAGAATGAAAGATAACAGGCAGATTTTTACGATTTATTATCAGGTTAAGATTCTTAATATGCAAGAATTAGAGGTTCAAATTCCAACTATCGAAAAATTAGAATGGTTTGATATTAATTCAGAAGCTTGTCCGCTCGTTCTTCCTACCGATAAAATTGCTTTTGAAAAATTAAAACTGGATTATTTTCTTTAATAATTGCTTCGTTTTCTCTTTTAAAACAGAAATACAAACCCTTGATTTTACTTGACTTTTAATGATTTATGAAAAATAAATTAAAAAAAGCTTGCAAATTTAGACCGATCGGTCTAAATTTGCAGTGTCAAAATGAAAAAGATTATGAGTAAAGCAGAACGTACAAAACAGTTTATTATTGAAAAATCGGCTGCGATTATCAATAAAAAAGGAATGGCCGGAACTTCTTTAAGCGATATTATGGAAGCGACAAAACTGGCAAAAGGCGGTATTTACGGAAACTTTGAAAGCAAAGAAGAAATTTGTAAAGAATCGTTTTTGTATTTAAGATCGCAGTTAGCGGCCAAATTAGACAATGCAGTTTCGCAGGGAAAAACAGCAAAAGAAAAGCTTTATAAATTATTGGCAGTTTATGAAAATAAAGATAACATGACCGACGGCTGTCCAATTTTAAATTTTGGAATTGAAGCAGATGATACAAACCCGGCTATAAAAGAGCAGGTAAAAAGAGCTATTCTTTCAGCGCATAAAAGATATACGGATATAATTGAATTGGGAGTTGAAAACAAAGAACTTTTGGCAGAAATCAACCCCGAAAAATTTGCTATAATGGCATTTTCGATGATAGAAGGCGCTATTTTATGCCGAAAAGTTTTTGATAACAACAACCAAATGGAAGTTGTTTTAGAAATCTTAAAAAATGAATTTGAAAGATATGTTATCTAACATATTTTTTTTAAAATATTTTAGACCGATTGGTCTATTTTGTAATGAATAAATTAATAATTAGAATGAGAAATTTAAAAGAGGATCACAAAGGATTCAGTACCATATTGGCTTTAGCCTTAATTCCGTTATCAGGATTTGCAACAGATATTTATCTGCCTTCGCTTCCCGCAATGGCAAAAGATTTGAATGTTTCGGCATCGGCCATTCAGCTTACATTAGTATTTTTTATGTTCAGCCTCGGCATAAGCCAAATTTTTATTGGCAGTATATTAGACAGTTTTGGACGTTTTAAAATCAGCATTGCATCGCTTGCCGTGTTCTCAGCAGCCAGTTTTGTTATCGCACTCGTTCCGGATATTTATGTAATCTATGCCATGCGTATCATTCAGGGAATCGCCATTGCCTTTATCGTAATTGCAAAACGTGCTTATTTTGTTGATTTATTTAAAGGCGAAAAATTAAAAAGTTACATTAGTTTGTTTTCTATCATTTGGGCAAGTGCGCCTATTATGGCTCCCTTTTTAGGCGGATACCTGGAACATAGTTTCGGTTGGAAATCTAATTTTTATTTCTTGGGAGGATTATCATTTCTTATGTTACTTTTAGAACTTCGTCATAGCGGAGAAACCATAAAAGAATTCCATCCGTTTAAATTTAAAGCAATTACCAATACGTATTCAAACATGCTGAAATCGGTTGATTTTACTTTAGGATTCGTAATGCTGGGAATTACTTTTGCGATCGTTATTATGTTCAATTTAACCAGTCCGTTTATCATAGAACGTATTTTTGGATATTCGGCAATAACAACGGGTTATAGTGCTTTATTATCTGGATTATCCGTTATGATTGGCGGAATTACGGCAAAATCGATGATCAAAAAACCTTTGGCAAAAAAAGTGGGAACCGCCATAACCATTCAGCTGATTTTGGCTTTACTGATGATTTTTACTTCTTCTTTCGAAAGTAATATTTACACTTTAGTCGCTTTTACAATGGGACTGAATATCTGTGGGGGATTTATATACAATATTGTTCTGGGTTATTGTTTAAGCCGATTCTCTAAAAATGCCGGAGTTGCCAGCGGATTAACCGGCGGAGGAGCTTATATGGTAAGTGCTCTTTTTAGCTATAGTTTTGTGAATATATACGCTGTAAAAAGTCAGTTTTTATTAGGATTAGCAAACATCTCTTTGCTTGCAATTGTGGGTATCGTTTTTATCATTTTCAATAAATACAGATTGAAAAACTAAGCTTCAAAATTACTATAAAAAGATGCCTTTAAAATTGAGTTTTTAAAGGCATCTTTTTTGGTTTTAAAATTTAAACACAATATTATTTGTAGTATAATATTTATTTGTGCTCAAACACATTTAATGTTTTGTCAAAATAAGTCAAAAAACTGTACTAAAAAACTTTCAAAATATTAAAATTTTGTGTTCGAACACATTTTTTCTAATTATTTTCTTGCAAATTACAATACAATATTTACTTTAGTCAGAAATAAGCTTTTTTATGTGATTCAAAAAGAACAAAATAGAACATTAAATTGATGTTTTTAGTTCTAAAATTGAAAGGCAGAAGCGGCTTATTTGAAATAGAAAATATTGCAATATTCTATCTATAATTTTTTTTAGTTGTTAACCCAAAATATCAAAATTATGAAAGTCAAGAAAATTACATTTTTTATTTTAATGTGTTTTGTACAAGGTTTTTCGCAAACCTATGTATCAACAACAGGAAACGACACGACAGGTACGGGAACCGCTGCGCTGCCGTATAAAACCATTGTAAAAGGAGTTCAGGCCGCGCCATCTGGAGGAACAGTTTTAGTGCTTTCCGGAACTTATGCTGTTACAGGACCCATTTTTGTTGGAAAACCTTTAACGATTCAAAAAAGCGGATCTGGCGCTGTAGTAGTAAACGCGTCTGGATGGACAAGTACTGATACGTATGTTTTAGGAATCGTAAATACCAGTAATGTTACCATTGATGGTTTGACGATTTCGAACAAAATTGGAAACGGAAGCAAAGGAATCTGGATCTTAGCCAATTCTGGTGCAACAGCCAATTTGAATAACATTACAATCAAAAATTGTATTGTTAAAAATATCGGCTGGATTAGCAATAATCTTTCGGCGATTCCTGCAAACAGCGGTATTGTTACCAATGCCATAAAAGTCGACGGAGGAAACGGAACATATGCCGTTACAAACGTAAAAATCGAAACTAATGAAGTTGCAAATTGCGCAACAGGCTGGGGAGAAGCTGTAACCGTAACTGGAAACGTAAACGGATTTTCGGTTTCTGGAAATACGGTTTATGACATTGCGAATATTGGAATTGTGGCCGCAGGAAATTATTTATCAACCGGAGCAGCAAGCAATAATCAGGCGCGAAACGGTATCATTGCTTCCAATGAAGTTTTTAATTGTATGAGTGCTGTTGCCAATAGCGCGGGTATTTATGTAGACGGTGCTTTAAATTGTACGGTACAAAGAAATGA
The DNA here is from genome assembly GCF_057808895.1 of Flavobacterium sp. FG68. Taxonomy (NCBI): domain Bacteria; kingdom Pseudomonadati; phylum Bacteroidota; class Flavobacteriia; order Flavobacteriales; family Flavobacteriaceae; genus Flavobacterium; species Flavobacterium sp. FG68. Next base: position 51,457 of record NZ_JBMDIY010000008.1, on the reverse strand, counting down.
AGTTTTCAATTGTGGAGTAGGACTTTCTGTTGGTGCAGAACAAAATACTTCAACCGGAAACGGAGGTCTTTCTACAGGACATATTGTCAACAACAATTCGGTTTATAACAATGTAATCACAGGAGCAATTTTTGGAGGTGTTAACGGATCTGGTTATACTACAAGTGTGGGAAATACCAAAATCTTCAATAATACTTTTTACAAAAACAGAACCGGAGCAACGATTAACGGAGTTACTACAATTCAGGGAACTGCAGTTTCTACATTAGCCGATATTTACGGAGGTGAAGTGCATTTTCAAAACAGTTCGGGAATTACATACAAAAACAATATTATGTATGCGACAACGGGTAAAAAAGCATTTTTAGCTTCTTACGGATACACGATTTCAAGTTTTGTTTCAAACTATAATTTATATTACAGAGAAACAAATACCGATTTTATCATCGATTTAACAGGAACAAGTTTTAACGGAAGTTCAACAACCGGATCGTATAATGCGGCACAGTTTGCCACAGCAACCGGACAAGACGTAAATTCTGTAGTTGGTGTTCCTGGATTTGTAAATGCAGCGGCGTTTAATTTCACACTGGCTTCGGGAGCTTTTGCGACAGATAAAGGAGATCCAACTTATAATTCGACTAATTCGGGAACTCTTGATTTTGATGATGATATTCGAAAAAGAAACGGAAGAATCGATATTGGTTGTTCAGAACTTCAGACTGGATCAACCTCTAAAAAAGCAGCAACTGCAGTAGTTGCTGAAGAACAAATTGCCCCAAGCTTTTCTGTTTTCCCAAATCCGGCTTCAGATGAAATTAATATTAATTTCGGAAAAAGCGTCAATTCAGCCCATATTATTTTATTGGATTTAAACGGAAGAGAACTTTTAAAACAAGATTTCAGTTCTGTTGAATCAGCAAGAATTAATATTTCAAGTTTGAAGATCAATTCGCAATTAATTATCCTTCAAATTAATGCCGATAACGAAATAACACACAATAAAATTTACTTAAAATAATGCCATTGAGGAGCAGAAGAATTTTTTCTTTTGCTCCTTTTTATTTTTTTCAAAATTCCGTACCTTTTTAGAATGAAAAATTACAATGTAAACCGAATCGAGAAAAACATTTTACAAATAAATGGTTTGGGAGATAATCCTTTTTGGAATAAAGCAGAAACATTAACCGATTTTACTTCGCCCTGGAGTGATTTAGAACCTGAAAAAATAGAATTCAGATCTTTATGGGATACCGAAAATATTTATTTCTGCTACAAGGTTTACGACGATAATATTCACATTGACAGACAAGACGATTCTATTGACAGCATTGGAGAATCAGACCGAGTTGAGATTTTCTTTAGAACAGATGAAAACCTAAATCCGTATTATTGTCTGGAAATTGATCCTACACCAAGAATCATGGATTTTATTGCTTCTCCGAAAAAAAGATTTGACTTTGACTGGAATTGGCCGGAAAATACTTTGTCGGTAAAATCAAGTATAAAAAGCGATCATTTTATTGTTGAATTCGCCATAAGCATTCAATCGCTGAAAAACTTTCATTTAATAAAAGACAACGTTATTGAAACCGGGATTTTCAGGGCGAAATACATCAAACAGGAAAATAAATTATTTGAACCAACCTGGATTACGTGGGTAAACCCAAATACGGAAACTCCAAATTTTCACATTGCCAGTTCTTTTGGAACGCTGACTTTAGGTTAGAATTTTGTTTAAACACATAGAGACATAGCTTTTCTGTACGTTTAAAAAAGGCGTTTCACTTGCATTAATGCACATAGCTATGTGTGGAAACTAGTTTCTTTTACATTCTTTTTTACACATTTAAACCTATGTTTCTATGTGTTTAAATCCACCAAAGATTGGCAAATATAGCCCGGGGTTTCAACCGTGGGAAACGAATTATGATAATTTATTGCGCTCTCTTATTGCGTTCCAGTGGTTGAAACCACTGGCTATATTTTATGTAGCGAGCCTAAAGATAAAGACCAAAAGTACTTCCTCGGAATGACAAGATTGCGTAGAAAAGCTATGTTTGTTAATGCAAGTGAAACGCCTTTTTTAAGCGTAACAAAATCTATGTTTCTATGTGTTAAAAAAATACCCGCAAAGAACCTATAAAAAATAATCTTTAGCGTTCTCCGTATTTACAATATCAATTGGAAGTAATTTTTCAGGACTAATCTCTTTCTCAAAAATAAAATGCTCAATTAAACTTGTTGTTCCAAGATAAGCCTGACGTTTCGGGTTTTGATGAATCAAAAAGTCAATGGTTTTATTGTTCAGATATTCTAGATTATTCTCTAATAAATCATAACCCACAAGCGCGATTTTCTTTTCAGGATTTTTGGCAATAATTTTTGCAACCTGATACGCTTTTGAAGTCGTTACAAAAAGACCTTCAATTTTAGGATTCGCATCCAGAAACTCTTTCAGCGTACTTTTAAACTGCGGATGTTTTACTTTAAAAGTTTTAATTTCGAATTTTTTGCTTTCAAGATTTTCAAAATAATCCCTAAAACCTTTCTCTTTTTCCTGCATGTGAATGGCATTTTCGTAATCTTCATCAATATGAACAATTGCGATTGTACCTTTCTTAATCAATAAATCTAATAAACGTGCAGCAATTCTTCCGCTTTGAAATAAATCCTGTCCAACAAAACTTTTTATTGCACTCGATTTAAGCTGATTATTAAAAATACTCGAAATAATACCTTTAGAATTATAGGTTTCAATAGCATCAAGAGCTTCTTTATGGAATAACGGCACAAGCAGAACCGCATCTGGAGAAGAATTTAATACGTTTTGATTCGTTTCTACAAAAGAAGCCGTGCTCGTAGGATCAAACAGGAAAATCTCCACTTTTACGTTAAAAGATTTAAACTCTTTTTTGGCATCGTTTATACCATCAATACAAGGCTGCCAATACGGATCGTTTGCAGAATCAGGAATAAGGACACAAATCGAGTAAATCTGAGTTTTCTTTAAACTTCGTGCCATTAGATTAGGCTGATAATCAATTCTGTCGAGAACTTCATTCACCTTTTTCAGGGCATCTTCAGACACTTTTCCTCTTTTATGCAAAACACGGTCAACAGTCCCTTTTGAAACTCCTGCAAGTTCTGCAATATCCTTAATTGTATAAATCTTATCCATATAGAAACAAATATATATAAAAATCAAATATGAGAAAATATTAAATTACATGTGTTCGAAAACATTTTTATTGTGTTCGAGCACATTTTAACACAATTTTCTTTTTTTATAAAATATTAATATATACTTTAGCCGAATATTAATCACATTACGCATCATATTAACGATATAATTGTCAGATTAATATTTATTTTTCAATTTATAAGAGAAATTTTCAATATCTAAAAATTGCAAAATAATCGCTTTGTCAGAATCATTTTGAAAAGCCGAAAAACGACCAAAAACCTTAAAAATAATAACCAACTAATAATACTATTTAAATGAGCAAAAGTAAACCTACTCTCGTGATCCTGGCGGCAGGTATTGGAAGTCGATATGGAGGATTAAAACAGTTAGATACATTTACGCCCGAAGGAGATACCATTATGGATTTTTCGATATATGATGCATTGCAGGCAGGTTTTGGAAAATTTGTATTTATTATAAGTAAAAACATCGAAGAAGAGTGTAAAGAGATATTCAATAAAAAATTAGAAGGAAAAGCTGAGGTAGGATATGTTTTTCAGGAAATTGAAAATGTACCGCCGCAATACTTAAATCCCGAAAGAAAAAAGCCGTGGGGAACGGGACACGCACTTTTAATGGCAAAAGATGAAGTAACCGAAAATTTCGCCATCATAAACGCCGATGATTTTTACGGAAAAGAAGCTTTTGAAATCATGGCAAAAGCCTTGACTGAATTAGATAAAGAATCATACAATTTTAATATGATGGCATATCTTTTAAAAAATACCGTTTCAGATCATGGCTTTGTTTCCAGAGGTGAATGTCAGGTTGATGAAAATAATTACTTGACGGATGTTACAGAACGTACGCATATCGAAAAAATAGACGGGAAATTAATGCGTAAAGACGATAACGGAGCATTTATTCCTATTGATGAAAATACAATCGTTTCTATGAATTTTTGGGGCTTTACACCAAAATGTTTTGAATTTGGAGGTGCACTTTTTGAGCAATTCCTAAAAGAAAACGAACACGATTTAAAAGCCGAGTTTTTTATTACATCTGTCGTAAATGAGATTTTAAAATCAGATAATGCGTCTGTCGAAGTACTTCAGTCCAATGCAAAATGGTTTGGAGTAACCTATAAAGAGGATAAAGAAATAGTAAAAAAAGAAATTGAAAAGTTAAGAGCGCAAAAAGTTTATCCAACAAATCTTTGGTAATATGACAGCCGAACAACTAAAATTTATATTCGAACAGTTTGACCATATCGAGGTTTTTAAAACCTTCGAAGAACTGTCTTCCGGTCATATTAATGACACGTATTTACTAACGACTCAAAGTGGTAAACAATTTATTTTACAGCGTATTAACGAAGGTGTTTTTAAAGATGTTCCGGGATTAATTGCCAATAAAGTAAGCGTTAGTAAACATTTACAGAAAAAATTAAAAAATTTATCTGAAGCTGAATTAAAGCGCAGGGTTTTAACTTTTATCGGAACAAAAAAAGGCATTTTTTATTATCAGGACAAAGATGGAAATTTCTGGAATGTAATGGTTTATATAGAAGGAAGTTTAACTTTTGAAACCGTAAACAATGAAGAAATTGCTTATGAAGGCGGAAAACTTTTCGGAGAATTTTTAAATCTTACCAGCGATTTTGATGCCAGAAAATTGACAGAAGTAATTCCGAATTTTCATAACATGGCGTTTCGTTATTCGCAGTTTGATACTGCTTTAAAAGAAGCTTCAGAACAAAGAATTGAGCAGGCAAAAATCTTAATTCAAAATGTTCAGGATTTAAAAGAAGAAATGCACATTCTTCAAAATCTAAAAGACGCTAAAAAAATAAAACTTAGAGTTACGCACAACGATACAAAAATCTCCAACGCACTTTTTGACCAAAATAAAAAAGGACTTTGTGTGATTGATACAGATACCGTTATGCCGGGAATTATTCATTATGATTTTGGAGACGCAATAAGAACAATCTGCAACACAGCAGCCGAAGACGAACAAAATCTTGATTTGGTAAACTTCAATTTAGAGTTTTATAAAGCGTATGTAAAAGGCTTTTTAGAAAAGACAAATTCATCGCTTTCGACATTGGAAATAAGATATTTACCGCTTGGAGCCAAAACAATGACTTTTATAATGGCGCTTCGTTTTTTAACCGATTTTCTAAATGATGATGTGTATTATAAAACAGAATATCCCGAACATAATTTAGATCGTTCCAAAAATCAATTTAAGTTAATTGAAAGCCTTACCGAACAATTCAGGGAAATGGAAGATTATAATTTGAATTTCATTGGATCATTAAAATAAAAAAGATGAAAAAATATGTTATTACCGGAGGTGCCGGTTTTATAGGAAGCCATATTGCAGAACATTTATCGAATCAAGGACAACAAGTTTTGATACTTGATAGTCTTAGAACGGGATTCGAACATAACCTAAACGGATTAAATGTTGAATTTGTAAAAGGCGACATTCGCGACGAAAATTTGGTTAATGAAGTAATAAACGGAGCAAGTGGTGTTTTTCATTTGGCAGCTTTAGTGAGCGTTCCCGAATCTCTTTTAAAAATTAAAGAATGTATTGAAATCAATACGATTGGAACCATTAATATTCTTGAAGCTGCAAAAAATAATATAGATTGCAAAGTCGTATTATCAACATCGGCAGCGAATTATGGAAACAATCCCGTTTTACCAAAAGTAGAAACCATGTTTCCTGAACCCATGACGCCTTACGCAATTACGAAATTGGATGGCGAATATTACTTAAAAATGTATTTAGACCAATATCAGGTTCCAACGGCTTCTTTAAGATATTTCAATGTTTTTGGCCCGCGTCAAAATCCAGAATCGGCTTATGCGGCGGCAGTTCCAATTTTTATCAATAAAGCACTTCAAAACGAACCGATAACCATTTATGGAGACGGATCGCAAACCAGAGATTTTATTTATGTTAAAGATGTTGTAAAAGCTAATATTCTCGCTTCGCAAAAAGGAAGCGAAACTTATAATGTTGCTTTAGGACACAGTACTTCGGTTTTAGAATTAGCCGAAAAAATTATAAAAATCACCAATTCTAAATCGCAGATTAAATTTTTAGACGAAAGACCCGGCGATATCAAACACTCCAAAGCCAATCCTGAAAAATTCAATCAGTTAGGTTTTAAACCAGAATACACAATTGATCAGGCATTAGAAGAAACTATTCTTTTTTACCATCAGGAATTAGTAAGCAAATAATTTTTAGACCGAAATATAATTAACCAATAGCAATGCAATATTTAAACACATAGAAACATAGGTTTAAATGTGTATAAAAAAGAATACTAAAGAAACAAGTTCCACACATTGCTATGTTTATTTGAATAAGTGAATGTCTTTTTTAAACCGCCCAAATCTATGTTTCTATGTGTTAAAAATTACTAACAAAGAACAAACCAAACAAAAACCAAAAATATGTCACAAATCGATCTTACCTTAAAAAAAGAGCAAAACAGCACTTTGATTCCAATGGTTATTTTAACCTCTTTGTTTTTTATTTTTGGATTCGTAACCTGGTTAAACGGGCCGCTGATTCCATTTTTTAAATTAGCGTGTGAACTAACCGAATCACAATCGTATTTTGTGACGTTTGCCTTTTATATTGCCTATTTTGTAATGGCTATTCCGTCTTCATTTTTAATCGAAAAAGTAGGTTACAAAAACGGAATTTCATTAGGATTAGGCGTGATTGCTGTTGGGGCACTTTTATTTTATCCCGCGGCAGCATCAAGAACTTTTGGATTTTTCCTAATCGCATTATTTGTAATGGGAACCGGCTTAGCCGTTTTGCAAACAGCAGCAAATCCGTATGTCGTCGTAATTGGTCCGCGCGAAAGTGCCGCAGCCAGAATCAGCGTTTTAGGAATTGCCAATAAACTGGCAGGTTTTCTGGCTCCGTTATTATTGACTTCTTTGGTTTTATCTAATATTGGAGATTATTCTGCCGATAAAATTGCCGTTATGACTTCCGTTCAAAAAGAAAGTGCTTTAGATGCGTTGGCTTTGCAATTACAAACTCCGTATATTTATATGGCAGTGATTATGGTGGTTTTGGCCGTTTTGGTGAAATTTTCTCCGCTTCCGGAAATCAATTTAGACGATGAAGGACAAGTAGAACATTTAAGCATTTTCAAACAAATAAAACAAGCATTCAAGCATCCGCAACTGGTTTTTGGCGTAATTACTTTAATGGTTTACATCGCCGCAGAAGTTCTGGCCGGAGATTCCATCGGCGGATTCGGAAAACAATTGGGAGTTTATGGCGAAAGCGGTTCTTTTTACCTAAAACTGACTTCTTTCACAATGACTTTTATGGTTATAGGATATATTCTGGGAATTACATTGATTCCAAAGTACGTTTCGCAGGTTTCCGCCTTAAAAGTATCCGGATTTTTAGGACTTATTTTGGTTGCATTAATCGTAATACTTTCTCCAAAAATTATGGTTCAGTTACCGGGAATTCCACAATTGCCTGTAATAATTATTTTGGTTGCCTTATTAGGTTTAGCAAATGCACTTTGCTGGCCGGCGATTTGGCCAATGGCGCTTCAGGATTTAGGCGGATATACAAAAATTGGCGGCGCAATTCTAATTATGGGAATTATTGGCGGTGCCGTTTTCCCGTTATTTTATGGACTTCTTGCCGATACAATCAACACCTCAAATACAGCTGCAGGAATTACCGAAACAGCAAAAAGTGGCAATCAATTAGCGTATTTAATATTATTACCAGCCTATTTAATGATTGTGTTTTTTGCTTTCAAAGGGCATAAATACAGGAAATGGTAAATAACCCAAAGTAGGGTCATTGCGAGAAACGAAGCAACCGCACTAAAAAACTCGACAAAGATGAGTAAGTAGAACTTCGACAAAGTTTCACCACAACGTTTGTCATTTCGAGGAACGAGAAATCGCACACGTAATTCGACAAAGATTGACGACTTACTTTGCAGAGTTTCTAGTGCGATCTCTCCTTCGTCTAGATGACAAGATTGCGTAGAACTTAAAATAAATAAAAACATTTCATTTCAACATAAAAAGGCGCTCAAATACCCAAATTTGAAGTGCTCCAGCTCAACTCATGCCTTTTTTAACCAAAAGACATTCAAAAAATTAAATCAAAAACATATTAAAAATATCCACAATGTTAAAAAGTAAAATAGACAAAGCAACCGGTTTTGAAAAACGCTTCGAAAACATCAACACCGTTGTTTTTGAAAATTCAGGTGAAGCTTCAAAAGCCGTTGCACAGGAAATTGCAGCTTTAATTCAATCGAAACAAAAAGAAAACAAACCTTGTATTTTAGGTTTAGCAACAGGTTCTTCTCCAAAAGGACTTTATGCAGAACTGGTAAGACTTCACAAAGAAGAAGGATTGAGTTTTAAAAATGTAATTAGTTTCAACTTGGATGAATATTACCCAATGGAACCTAACTCAATCAACAGCTACGTTCGTTTTATGAAAGAACTTTTGTTTGATCACGTTGATATTTTACCTGAAAACGCGCATGTTCCAGACGGACTTTTAACAAAAGAACAAATTGCAGATTACTGCCACGAATACGAAGCTAAAATTGAAGCTTTAGGCGGAATCGATTTGCAGATTCTGGGAATTGGAGGAAACGGACATATTGGTTTTAACGAATCGGGTTCACTTCAAAACTCAAAAACAAGATTAGTGGCACTGGATCATATTACAAGAGTTGTCGCAAGTAAAGATTTCTTCGGATTAAACAATACGCCAAGAACAGCCATTACACTTGGAGTTAAAAAAATCATGGAAGCCAAAAGAGTTATTTTACTGGCTTGGGGAGAAGGAAAAGCAAACATCGTAAAAAGATCTGTTGAAGATGAAGTTACAAACCGAGTTCCGGCTTCATTTTTACAGGAACATGACGACGCAGTTTTTATTTTAGATAAAGAAGCTTCTTCAAAATTAACAAGAATCAACAAACCGTGGCTGGTAGAAAAAATCGTTTGGACAGATAAACTAACCAGAAAAGCAGTTTTAGGTTTAGCACTTGATCTTAAAAAACCAATTTTAATGCTTACCGATGCCGATTATATCGAAAACGGAATGAGCGATTTATTGGCAGATTCTGGTCCGGCATACGACATCAATATTAAAATCTTCAATAAACTTCAAAATACTATTACGGGCTGGCCGGGAGGAAAACCAAATGCGGAAGATACCAATCGTCCTGAAAGAGCTGAACCAGCAAAAAAACGTGTTTTGATTTTTAGTCCGCATCCTGATGATGATATCATTAGTATGGGAGGAACATTTATGCGTCTGCAGGAGCAGGGACATGAAGTTCATGTGGCGTACCAGACTTCTGGAAATATCGCTGTCGCGGATGATGAAGCGTTACGTTTTGCAAGATTCGTAATTGATTACAATGAAAAATTTAACATTAAAAGCGAAGAAGCAGATAACATTTATAAAAAAGCACAAACGTTTTTAGAGAATAAAAAGAACAGTGAAATTGATATTCCCGAAGTAAGATACATCAAAGGTTTAATCAGAAAAGGTGAGGCAAGAGCGACAAGCCATTTTGTAGGTTTGACTGATGATCAGATTTATTTTATGGAACTTCCGTTCTATGAAACCGGAACTATTGAAAAGAAACCAATTGGACAAGAAGATATTCAATTGACAATGGATTTGATTGAAAAAATCAAACCGCATCAAATCTATGCTGCAGGAGATTTAGCAGATCCGCACGGAACGCATAAAGTTTGTCTGGATGCGATTTTTGAAGCTGTAAAAGCTTTAAAACCAAAACCATTCATGAATGATTGCTGGTTGTGGTTATACAGAGGAGCTTGGCAGGAATGGGGAATCGACGAAGTTGAAATGGCAGTGCCGATGAGCCCAGACCAGGTTTTAGCAAAACGCCACGGAATCTTCAAACACCAATCTCAAAAAGACGGTGTTGTTTTCCAGGGAACAGATTCAAGAGAGTTCTGGCAGAGAGCCGAAGACAGAAACCGAGAAACCGCACAAGTCTACCAACAAATGGGACTTTCAAGCTACGCAGCAATGGAGGCTTTTGTGAGATGGCACTTTTAAGTTGCTAAGGTTCTGAGATGCTAAGATTCTAAGTTTAATAAAATGAGATTAGTTTTTGCCACAGATTAAAAGGATTTTCACAGATTTTATTATTCTGTTTTTTCACAAATTAAATTCGTGATAATTCGTGCAATTGCTTCGCCTGTTCGCTATCGCTCGAGTCGTGGCAAAAAAATCATTTTAATCCTTTTAATCTGTGGCTAAAAACTAAAATAATAAATAAAAAATGGCTTTAATAAAATCAATTTCAGGAATAAGAGGTACAATTGGCGGGGTTGTCAATGAAAATTTGACTCCGGTAAATGCGGTCAAATTTGCTGCAGCTTACGGAATGTGGCTTAAAAGTGAAAACTCAAATCAATCATTAACCGTAATTATAGGGAGAGACGCCCGAATTTCGGGAGAAATGATTAGTAATCTGGTTTCGAATACGCTTACGGGTTTAGGAATTAATGTGGTTGATATTGGTTTATCAACAACGCCAACTGTTGAGGTTGCCGTAACATTAGATAAAGTAGATGGCGGAATCATCATCACGGCAAGTCATAATCCAAAACAATGGAACGCTCTAAAATTATTAAACAATAAAGGAGAATTTTTAAATGCCGAGGCAGGAGAAAAAATCCTGAAAATCGCAGAAGATGAAAATTTTCTTTTTGCAGAAGTTGATGATTTAGGCAAATATGAAAAGAAAGAAGGTTACATCGAAAAACACATTGACGAAGTTTTAAAATTAGCTTTAGTTGATGTTGAAGCAATCAAAAGCGCCAACTTCAAAGTAGTTGTTGATGCTGTTAATTCTACGGGCGGAATTGCAATTCCGAGTTTACTGGAAAAATTAGGAGTTGAATGCATCAAATTATATTGTGAACCAAACGGACATTTTCCGCATAATCCGGAGCCTTTAAAAGAACATTTGACAGATATTTCAGAATTGGTCGTAACAGAAAAAGCTGATTTCGGAATAGTGGTTGATCCAGATGTAGATCGCCTGGCGATTATTTGCGAAGATGGTTCGATGTTTGGCGAAGAATACACTTTAGTCGCTTGCGCCGATTATGTTTTAGGAAAAACAAAAGGCGATACGGTTTCTAATTTATCATCTTCAAGAGCATTACGAGACATTACTTTAAAGCATGGCGGAAAATATCAGGCAAGTGCCGTTGGAGAAGTAAATGTTGTGGAATTAATGAAAAGTGCAAATGCCATTATTGGAGGAGAAGGCAACGGTGGAATTATTTATCCGTCATCACATTACGGGAGAGATTCATTAGTTGGAACGGCGTTGTTTTTATCGCATTTGGCAAAGGAAAAAGTTTCATGTAAAACGCTTCGCGAAAGTTATCCGGATTATTATATGAGCAAAAGTAAAATTGAGTTAACACCGGAAATTAATGTCGATGAAATTTTGGAAAAAATCACTCAAAAATTCAAAAATGAAAACCCAAATTGTATTGATGGAGTTAAAATAGATTTTGACGAAGAATGGGTGCATTTGAGAAAATCAAATACAGAACCAATCATTAGAATTTATACCGAAAGTAAGTCACAGAAAAATGCAGATGAACTGGCAGAAAAATTCATCTCTGTCATTAAAGAATTACTGTGAAATAATAGTTCAAAAATTGATTTTGGCTTAAATAAAAATTTTATTCTAAATCGAATATAGTGCTGATTTTAAAATAATAAAAAAATCATTTAACTGCGATTTTTAATTAAATGGATATCAAAATAAATGATTTGGTTTTCGATTGATAATAAAATTTTTTAGACAATTTTTTAAATTCTTACAAGATAAATATTTGAAAATGATAAGAATTTAATAATACTTTTTCTAAAAAATGTGCTCGAAAACACTTTTTTTATGTGCACGAACACATTTTTTCGATTTTGCCATTGTTTATTAAAAAATATTATTTAGTTTAGCCATAGTTAAGTCAAAAAACAGCTTTTTTTTATCCATTTTTTTAAGCTTAAAAATCAATTTTAAAACTCAAAAAAGGACTTCCTAAAAAATAAATAAGCAGCTGATTATTAAAAGAAAAAAAATAAAATAAGAATATCAATTAAGAAAAATAACCAAACGAAAACAAAAACAAAAAACAGACAAAAATTATGAATTCAAAAAAAACATAACCGACCCATTTCGCTTTGTGTTTGAAAAAGCCTTAACCAATTTTTACTCACGCAAAGTTTGCTTTTCACATTAACCATTAAACTAACCAGAATAATATGAAAAAAAGTAACAAGTTACTATACAGTAACTATCAAGAAATAAAATTTAATTTAAAGACATTACTCACGGTCTTATTTCTGATAGTTTCTGTTTTTAAAGTAAGCGCGGTTTCTTCTACAGAAGATGGGAAGAAATCAGAAATTATAAATAAAGAGTCAGAAGCAGATATAACAATTAAAGGTACTGTCTTAGATGAATTAGGACAGCCAATGATTGGTGTTACCATTTTGCCGAAAGGATCATCAAGAGGAACAACCACTGATTTTGACGGAAGTTATACAATAGTAGTTCCTGCCGCTACAGAAGCGCTTTTGTTTTCGTATGTAGGTTACGAAACGAAAGAAGTGGCAATTGCCGGACAAACCACAATTAAAGTCTCATTAGTACCATCGTCAAAAAGTTTAAATGAGGTTATTATTGTAGGTTACGGAACACAGAAAAAGAAAAATGTATTAGGAGCAATGTCTTCTGTAAAAGGAGAAACGCTTACTTTATCTTCAGCGCCTTCAGTCTTAACAGCACTTCAGGGAAAAGTGGCGGGTTTGCAAATCGTACAAAACAGCGCCCAGCCAGGTGGTGGATTTAATATCCAGATTCGTGGTGCGGGTTCTATTAATGCAAGCAACGATCCTTTAGTTGTTATTGATGGATTTCCGGTTACAAATTTACAACAGCCGGGAACAGGAAACCGTTATGATGGTGGTACGCAGAGTATCTTAAACTCATTTAACCCAAATGATATCGAATCTATAGAGGTTTTAAAAGATGCCAGTGCTTCTGCAATTTATGGTGCAAGAGCTGCAAATGGTGTCATTATGATTACGACCAAAAAAGGAAAAGAAGGAGATGTAAGAGTTGATTATTCTGGTTCTTATTCGTATCAAAAATACAATGATAGTTATGAGGTGCTGGATTTGCAGGAATGGATGCAGCTAAGAAATGACGCTGCCAGAGAAAACTGGGAATTTATTAATAAAGTATATCCATATTCTCCAAAAACATTGGAAGAAGCAAATGCTGCTCCTGTTAACGGAATTCCGTTTAAAAGATTCTACTCTGACGAGCAGATTAGAAATGCCGGAAAAGGAACAGACTGGCTTGGACTAGTGACCAGAGACGGAATGGTTCAGCAAAATAACCTTTCTATACGAGGCGGAACAAAATCGACTAAATATTTTTTATCAGGAAACTTATTCAATCAGGAAGGGATTGTTAAAAATTCAGGATTAAAAAGAAGTACGGTTCATTTTAGTATTGATCAAAAACTAACTGATTATGTGACTTTTGGAATGAACATGACTAAAAGCCGAATCAAAAATCAAAACTCACAATTAGGCGGTGATCAATTTGAAAATTCAGGAATTATAAGATCTGCTATACAGCAAAGTCCAAATATTGAAGCAATTGATGAATTTGGTAATTATCCAATTAACCCGGATAATGCTTTAGAACCAAATCCATACTCATTGTTAACAATTACAGACGAAGGAGTAATAGACAGAACACTGACCAATTTTTATGCAGAAATAAAACCATTAAAAGGTCTTACTGCAAGAGTTCAGGCAGGTTTTGATCAGGGCGAGACAAGCAGAGGTAATTATTTGCCAAGAACGACATTGTATGGGCAATTAGAAAATGGTAAAGCAACTTTCAATACACAAAAAAAGAATGATGATTTATTAGATGTTATATTAACCTATAATACAAAAATTGGAGACGACAACTCTTTTACTTTTATGGCAGGTTATTCTCAGTCAACCTACAGAAATGAAAGAGCATCCTTAGGAAACAGTAATTTTATCACAGATGCTTTTTTATGGCATAATATGAATGCGGGAGCAGGAACAAAATTAACTACATCATCAAAAAATGAAGATAGTTACCGTTCGTATTTTTCAAGAGTAAACTACTCTTATAAAGACAAATACCTGTTAACTTCTACCATCCGTCGTGACGGAGTAAGTTTCTTTGCAGCAAATAAAAAATATGCTTTGTTTCCATCAATTTCGGTGGGTTGGGATGTGTCGCAAGAACCATTCATGAAAGGTATTACAGATTATGTATCACAACTTAAACTGCGATTTGGCTATGGTTCCGTAGGTAATTCTGCCGGACTTTCTAAAGGGGCATTTTATGCACAGCCAGCTTATTTAAACTCAGATGAATCAATTTGGACTGGAGTATTTGCCAGCAGATTAGAAAATCCTGATTTGAAATGGGAAACAACGACAGAAAAGAATTTTGGTGTTGATTTTGAATTATTAAACAGAAGAATTTCAGGTTCGGTAGAGGTATATGAAAGAGTAGTTTCTGATTTATTAATGGAAAAACCTATTAATAGTTATCATGAAATCAATACCGTTTGGGCAAATATAGGCAGTACACAAACTAAAGGTGTTGAGGTTACTTTAACCTCGAAAAATATCGATACTCAGGATTTTAAATGGAATACAACTTTTACATATTCACAATATAAAACGAATTGGAAAGAAAGAGCTCCAGACTGGAAACCTTCAGTATATATGAGTTACAATGATCCGGTACGTGCACAATACAGCCAGATTGCAGATGGTATTATGCAGATTGGAGAAGTAGTTCCGGCACAGCCAGATTTATATCCGGGACAAATTAAAATAAAAGATCTTAACGGTTTCGTTAGAGATGCATCAGGAAATCCGGTTACAGATGAAAAAGGAGTGTTTTTAAGAACTGGAGCACCAGACGGAAAAATTGACGAAGCTGATACTGTTTTACTGGGCTCGGCAGATCCTGATTTTTCTGCGGGTTTAAGCAATACAATTATCTGGAAAAACTTTCAATTGAATTTTGTATTTAATGGAATGTTTGGACGAAAAATTGTGGATCAAACCGATTTTACTTATGGTGTAACTGCAGTAGGAGTAGCACAAAATGGAAGAAATGCATTAAGAAGTGTTTACGACAGATGGACACCGGATAATCCAACAAACACACGTCCGGGTTCACACTTTGGATATACACAATATGGTTCAGGTGATTTCTTTATGCAGAATGCTTCGTTTGTTCGTTTACAAAGCGTATCGCTAAGCTATAATTTTCCGCAAAGATGGTTTGGTAAATACATGCAGGGAGCTGCCATTAGACTTGATGGACAAAACCTTTTTACTATTACAAAATATGATGGTATAGATCCTGAAACAGATGGTTATGCAGCAGCATATCCAAATGTAAAAACATACACAGTAGGAATTGATCTTAAGTTTTAATCAAAAAGACATGAAAAATTTAAAAAATTATACAATAGTTTTACTATTACTAGTTTTCTCAGGATGTAATGAAGATATTGAGTCTATCAATTACGATGAGATTAATCCGAGTATATTTCCTAAATCGGAGGCTGATGTTCAGGCAATAGTAGCTTCTGCATACTATCCGTTAAGAGGTTCTTACGGAAACGGTATTCATTCTACTTCAGAAAACGGATTAATGTTTATACTTGATGCCACGACAGAAATTCTTCAGGGACCTTATGGTGTACAGCAGGAAGCATCATTACACAGCTACAAAGCCAGTTCTACATCTTTTACAAGATTTTATGATGTGTTTTACAACAAAATAAGCAGTATGACTTTGAGTATAGACAGAATACAAAATGCCAATGTAAACGAGCTGGTTAAGAAAAATGCTATTGCCGAAATTAAATGTGCAAGAGGATTATTAGCCTATGAACTTTTTGATTTATATGGACCGCTTGTTGTAGCGCCTCTTGAGATTCTTAAAAGTCCTTTGAACGAAGTGCCTTTGGCCAGACTTTCAAATGCAGAAATGGTAAGCTTTATTGAAAAAGACCTTAAAGAAGCCGCAGCAGATTTAAAAGCTCCGGGCGACACACCATACGGAAGATTCAGCAACGGAATGGCAAGAATGGTTCTGATAAGATTATATCTGCATGAAAAAAGATGGGCAGATGTTGAAGAACAAGCTAATGCAATCATGGCAATGAACTACTACGGATTAGACGCAGATTATGTTGGATTATGGGATGTTAAACCTCCTGTTAACAGCAAAGAAGTAATTTGGGCAGTTCCGGCAGATTATGCAGGAACAAGTGAAAACCAATGGCAGTTAATGGTATTGCCGGCTAATTACCCTGAACGCGGTGGTTATGGAACTATCCAAAGTTCATGGAAATTTTATGATTCTTTTGAAGCAACAGACATACGTAAAACGGCACTTATTGCCGAGTTTACAGGAACAGATGGTGTAACGTACAACAGAGCAAATCCTGCGAACTATATGCAGTTAGGGCCAATTCCATTGAAAATTCATCCGGATGCAGCCAGAACAACCGCTTTAACAACAGTAGATATTGTGGTATATCGTTATGCAGATGTAATATTATCAAAAGCAGAAGCATTGGTAAACAAAACCGGAACGCCAACACAAGAAGCAATTGATTTGGTAAACATCGTGAGAAAAAGAGCTAAAATCAGTGAAATTCAATTAGCTAATTATAATACACTTGCCAAATTCAATGATATGATTCTTTTAGAAAGATCACACGAATACTGGTGCGAAAACGGGCAATATCGTTCAGACTTAATCAGACACGGAAAATTTACAGAACATGCTCTTGACTTAAACGGTGCAGCAAGTCAAAGTGCTCCATACAAAGCGTTGTTCCCATTTTCTTTAGACAGAATAAGTGAAGGAAAAGGTAAATTTATTCAGAACCCTGGATATAATTAATTAGAAGACGGCTATCACAATTGGTGAAGGAATAAAATAAATCAGATAATTTAATTATACAAAAAATGAAAAATTTACTAATGTTAATCTGCCTTTTTCTTAATGTCGCGTCAAGCTGTCAAAGCGATGGCGGTGACAAAAACGAAGGAGGCGAACAAGTAAACGGAGTTGAAAAAGTAACTTACACCGCTTCAAACGAAGTTTTTACCAATCCGGAGCGTGGATTTATGCATTCGTGGCAGGTAAATTCAGAAGGAGCAGCAATGACAGCAGCCTCTTTAAATAATCTGAAAAAAGAAAATGTAAGCCTTATTCTGCGTTTGTATTATTTGGAAAAGTTTAAAACTTCGGCTTTAAGCCAAACACAATTAGATCTTATCAAAACCGATTTTACACGTTTGAGAGAATCAGGTTTAAAATGTGTTTTACGTTTTGCGTATACAGATGCACAAGATGGTTCAGATGCTTCTGTGGCAGTTATCTCTGGACATTTAGATCAGTTGAAACCAATTTTGGAAGAAAACAAAGATGTAATTGCTTTTGTTCAGGCAGGATTTGTTGGAGCTTGGGGAGAATGGTATTATACTACAAACCAGCTTACAACGCCGGCAAACAAAAAACTGATTATAGACAAACTTTTAGCCTCTTTTCCAAAAGAAGTAAAAATTCAGTTAAGAACTCCAAAAATCAAACAAGACTATGTTGCAACTACAATTGCAATGGACGCGAACGTTGGTTACGGAACTTCAAATACAGCTCGTTTAGGATTTCATAATGACTGTTTCATGGCAAGTGTAGACGATTACGGAACATACATAGATATCACTTCCGAAAAAACATACATAAGCAACGAAGCACTTTATGTACCAACAGGAGGAGAAACTTGTCCGCCCGTAGATGTGCCAATCGCAAGCTGCAGCATTGCCGAAAAAGAAATGACAATGTTAAAATGGACGTATTTAAACCTAGATTATTACGGTCCGGTTTTACAGGAATGGAGAAACAACAACTGCTTTACAGATTTTGAAAGAAAACTGGGTTACAGACTTTCATTAGCATCGTCAAGCCTAAAAAAAGAAGCAACTTTAAATGGAACTCTAGAGTTTGAAGCATTGCTGAATAATGGTGGTTTTGCTCCGGTTTACAATCCAAAAAATGCTTATTTAATTTTAAGAGCAGCTTCTGGCGGAACGGTTTATAAGAAAAAATTAAACTTCGATGTTAGAAAAGTAGTGCCAAGAGTAACGTACGATTTAAAAGAATCGGTGAGCTTATCCGGAATTCCGGCAGGAACTTATGAATTGTTATTAAAAATAGAAGACAGTTCAACAAAACTAGTTGACAGACCAGATTATTGTATTCGTTTTGCGAATACAGGAGTTTGGGAAGCAGCAACTGGATTCAATAAATTATCACAAACGGTTATCATTAAATAGTTATTAAAACATTTAAATTAAAAACCATGAAAAAAATAAAACTAACCAAATACATAACATTGCTTGTTGCTTTGTTATTGCTAACGGCTTGTTCGAGCGATAATGCTTCGTCAGACGATTCGGCAACAAAACCAACCGCAGATTTCTCATTTACAAATGACGGAAGCACGTTTACCTTTACCAATCTTTCTACAAACGGTACAAAGTACAGATGGGATTTTGGAGATTTATATTATACATCTGGAGAAAAAGATCCGGTTTATACCTATAAAATTGGAGGAGAAATCAGAGTTTCTTTGACCGTAACTAACGATAAAGGAGAAGAAGCTTTTATTACAAAAACCATTACTGCGCCAAGAATTATAATTATCGACATTAAAATCGACGGAAAATTTACAGATTGGGATGATGTTGCCGTAACAGATCAAAATACATCAGGAAACGGTTCAATCCAAAAAATTAAAATCTGGGCTGGAGGTCCAAATGTTAATGTGTATTTAGAAGGAAACAAAAAAATGCTGATGGAACTGGTTGATATGTACATAAATACCGATGGAAATACCCAAACAGGATTTTTACACAGCAATTGGGCACAAGGTTCAGGAGCCGAATTTTTATTCGAAGGTCCGGTAGTAACTAACGGCTGGGGGCAATTCTACAACCACACCGATCCAAACGGAGGCTGGGGATGGGCTGGAATTGCAGGTTCTGGAGCAAATTTAAAAGCGTCACCAATTGTGAGTTTAAATGACACCACAAATGCGATGGAATTCAGCATCCCAAAATCACAGTTAGGAACATTAGGAAGTTCAATAGGTATTGCCATTACCGAAATGAATGGAGGATGGGGATTAGTTGCCAACTTCCCGGAAGCGCCTAAGTTCTCTACATTACAATTGTAGTTTGTCATCGATAGCCGGTCAAAATGTGCCATTTGGCGAAGAGTTTTTTGGAGATTAATTTTTTAAACCAAATGGCATAAGCTATCGAGTAAATATAAATTAGCTCTGTTGAGCGCAATTTTTTTAACACATAGAAACATAGATTTTAAGGCTTAACCAGAGATCTAAATAAAATCAGGATTTTTCGCATAGTTCTATGTTTGTTTAAACAAGTGAAACGCCTTTACCCATTAAAAAAAGACTATGTTCCTATGTGTTAAAACAATTTTTAAAAAGAAGTAAATGACTAAAACAATTGCCAATAACCGATTAATGTCTGTAGACGTACTGCGAGGATTTGATCTTTTGATGATTATAGTGGCAGACCGATTTTTCTATAATTTGAATACAGCGGCAAATACCAGTTTAACAAAAACACTGGCCGACCAGTTCGAACATCCTGAATGGATTGGTTTTCATTTGTATGATGTCATAATGCCCTTATTTTTATTTGTTGTAGGCGTTGTAATTCCGTTTTCTTTAGGAAACAGAAGCAAAGAAACGTATTCAGATTTTAAATTATACAGACACATTTTAAAACGATTTGTAGTACTGTTTATATTAGGATGGATCGTGCAGGGAAATCTTCTTGAACTGAATATTTCAAAGTTTCACATCTTTAGTAATACACTTCAGGCTATTGCAGTTGGATATTTATTTTCATGTATTGCCTATTTAAATTTGTCAAGAAAAGGAAGATACATCTTCTTTGTAGTTTGTCTCGTTTTGTATGCCGTATTATTAGCAATTCCGAGTTATTTTGGTCACAATTTCGAATTATTACCAGAAAAAAATCTTCCCATATTTATCGATCAGCAGGTTTTCGGGCAGTTTTATGATCAAACACAGTATTCCTGGCTTTTAACAGGTTTAGGATTTACAGCCACAACATTATCAGGATTGTTTGCCGGAGAATTGCTTTTATCTTCTCTTTCAAGAAAAAAAATAGCACAATATCTTTTATTAATCGGAGTAACCGCAATTATCCTTTCATTAATAATTGGTATCTGGCATCCCATCATCAAAAAAATATGGACAAGTTCATTTGTAATTTTTTCATCAGGAATCAGCTTTGTTTTATTAGCATTATTCTATTGGCTTGTCGACGTTCAGGGTTATACAAAATGGGCTTATCCGTTTAGAGTAATTGGTTTAAACGCCATCGCCGCTTATGTTGGATCGCATGTTTTTAATTTCTCTTTAATCGCCAAACAAATTTTCTTTGGTTTTGAGCAATTTACAGGAGCATATTATGACGCCTTTTGCGATTTAGCCGGATTCGGAATTCTTTATTTCATACTTTGGTACATGCATAAAAACAAAACCTATATAAAAGTGTAATAAACAAAATGTTACAAATAAAACGTTCAAACAAAAATATCACTAAAATAAAAAAAATGAAAAGTTTAAGATTTTTACTAATAGCATTTTTGCTATTCAAAGTCTGCGACACATCCGCGCAGCTTATTAAAACAAAAGCACCAAAAAGAGACAAAGGACAAACAGATGTTTTGCGTTTAGCCACACTGGCAATTCCGCACGTTCGTGTAGCAGTTATTGGTCTGGGAATGCGCGGTACGGGTGCCGTAGGACGTATTCCGCATGTTCCCGGAGTAGAAATTGTAGCCTTATGCGATATGCTCGAAGAAAGAACAAAAGCAGCAAACGATACTTTGGCTAAACTTGGAGCCCCAAAAGCACAGGAATTTTTTGGAGAAGATGCCTGGAAAAAAGTAACAAAATTAGACAACGTTGATTTAGTTTATATTGTAACCGATTGGAAACACCACGCAAATATTGCCGTGCAAGCCATGAAAGATGGAAAGCATGTAGCTGTAGAAGTTCCCGGAGCTTTAACCATGAACGAAATCTGGGATATAATTGATACTTCAGAAAAAACACGTAAACACTGTATGATGCTGGAAAACTGTGTGTATGATTTCTTCGAATTAACAACATTAAACATGGCACAACAAGGCGTATTCGGAGAAATTCTTCATGCAGAAGGTTCTTATATTCACGGACTTCAGCCATATTGGGGAAATTACTGGAACAACTGGAGAATGGATTACAACCGTAAACACAGAGGTGATATTTACCCAACTCACGGAATGGGTCCGGCTTGTTTGGCATTAAATATTCATAGAGGTGATAAAATGAATTTTCTCGTTTCTATGGATACAAAAGCAGTTGGAAATCCGGCTTTTATAAAAGAAAAAACAGGCGAAGTTGTTACAGATTTCAGAAATGGAGATCACACCATGACGATGATTCGTACCGAAATGGGAAAAACAATTCAGATTCAGCATGATGTTACAAGTCCAAGACCTTATAGCAGAATGTATCAATTATCCGGAACGAAAGGATTTGCTAATAAATATCCGGTAGAAGGTTATGCAATCGATGCAAAAGAAGTTGGAGCAGAAATTTCTAAAAACTATCAAAATCTTAATGCCGAAGAATATGTTTCGGAAGATGTGAAAAAGATTTTAATGGAAAAATATAAAAACCCAATCGTAAAAGATATCGAAGAACTGGCTAAAAAAGTCGGCGGCCACGGCGGAATGGATTTTATTATGGATTACAGAATGTTTTATTGTCTGCAAAAAGGACTTCCGCTGGATATGGATGTTTACGATTTAGCCGAATGGTCTTGTTTAAGTCCATTAACAGAAATCTCTTTAGACCATAATTCAGCTCCGGTAGAAATCCCGGATTTTACCCGCGGAAGCTGGAAAAAACTAAATACAGTTGAATTTTCGAAATAAACTAAAATACTTTTTAGTGAGCATTTAGTTTTTATTGTTAATATTTGTTAGTTATCTACAATGCCTGTAAATCCACAATTTGCAGGCATTTTTTGTATAAATGATTCAATGACTTATTATTAGGTTAAAAATATTTTTTAATCATTTGATTAAATCTATTGTTTAATTAAAAAACATTTATATATTTGCCAAACATTTACAAAATTATGACCCCAAAAAACAAAGACGCAAGTACCGAAGAAAAGATAAAAGAAGCAGCAAGAATAGTATTTACCCAAAAGGGATATTCTGCCACGCGTACTCGTGATATTGCCGAAGAAGCAGGAATTAATCTGGCGCTTTTAAATTATTATTTCAGAAGTAAAGAAAAACTTTTTGAATTGGTAATGTCAGAGAAAGTGGCAAAATTATTTGGTGTAATTGCACCCATAGTGAATGGTGATACAACTTCAATAGAAGAAAAAGTAACGTTGATAGCCGATAATTATATCACGATGTTACTTCAAAATCCAGGTTTGCCTTTATTTGTTTTAAGCGAAATAAGAAATAATCCCGAACATTTTGGGAATAAAGTACAAGCTGGAAAATTATTGACCGAATCCATTTTTGTAAAACAATTGAAAGAAAGAAAACCGGATATTAATCCGCTGCATTTTATGATCAATCTATTATCAATGTGTATTTTTCCTTTTATAGCAAAACCGGTTTTAGAATCAGCCGGAGTTATGACACCAAGTCAAATGAATGATTTTGCAGAAGAAAGAAAAACATTGATTGTACAATGGTTTAAAGCTATGATGAACTCCTAGCTATTTTTTTGGACTAAATTTAATCAAATGATTAAAACGAAATATTAAAATTAAATAATTGAATATGAAAAGGTTATTAGTAGTTATGCTGGTTTTTGTGCCCGTATTTCATTTTTATGCACAGCAAAATGACAAGTTATTACGACTGCAGGATTGTTACACATTAGCAGAAGAAAATTATCCGTTATCTAAAAAACGAGATTTAATTGCCAAAAGCGGCGAATTCACAATCGATAATATTGCCAAAGGATATTATCCCAAATTCGACATTTTTGGTCAGGCAACCTATCAGTCAGATGTCACAAAGCTGCCAGTTAGTCTTCCGGGCGTTGAGGTTCCCATTTTAAATAAAGATCAGTATCGTGCTTACGCAGAAGTAAATCAACTGCTTTATGACGGAGGAAATTTAAAACAGCAGAAAGAAGTTGCAGCAAAACAAACCAAAGTTTCAGAACAGCAGCTTCAGGTTGATTTGTATGCTGTAAAACAAAAAGTGACCGAACTTTATTTTGGAATTTTAGTTTTTGATGAGCAGCTGCATCAAAACGATTTACTGAAAAATGATATTAATATCGGAATCAAAACCGTTCAGGCGCAATTAAATAACGGAACAGCATACAGAAGCAGTTTAGATTTGCTTAAAGCAGAGTATCTAAAAGCCGACCAAACCGCAATTGGAATTCGCAACTACAAAAAAGCCTATTTAGATATGCTGGGTCTTTTTATCAATTCAGAATTATCTCCAAACACAAAATTAGAAACGCCTGAAAATATTGTCAATTCAATTGAAATAAATCGCCCTGAATTACAGCTTTTTAAATACAGAAATGAAAGTCTGGAATTAGGTAAAAAAGCAGTTGATATTGCAAATCTTCCTAAGTTCAATTTCTTCGTGCAGGGCGGTTACGGAAATCCTGGACTTAATATGCTCGAAGTGGGCTGGAAATCCTATTACATTGGCGGAGTACGATTAAACTGGTCTTTAACGGGACTTTATACAGATAAAAAACAAAAACAAATTATCGACATTAATAAACAGCAGCTCGAAGTCGACAAAGAAGTTTTTCTTTTCAATACCAATCAATCCATAAAACAGCAAAGTGCAGAAATAACAAAACTCGAAGAATATCTGGTTTCTGATAATGAAATTATAACACTGAGAAACAATGTCAAAAAAGCCGCATTGGCACAATTAGACAATGGCGTAATTGATTCTAGCGATTATCTGCGAGAAGTAAACGAAGAAAACGCAGCAACGCAAAACAAAATTATTCATGAAACAGATTTGCTTTTAGCAAAATACAGACAAAAATTAATAACCGGTAATTAAGCATAAAATGAAAAAAATAGCATTTATATTAATAGCAGCAACAGCAATATCATGTTCTGATAATAAGAACGAATTTGATGCAACAGGAACTTTTGAAGCAGTAGAAACTATTATTCCGGCAGAAGCAAGCGGTATAATCAAAGAATTAAAAGTTGAAGAAGGGAATATTTTAAAAGAAAACCAAGTCGTAGGTTTTATTGATACCATACAGCTTTCGCTGAAAAAAGATCAGCTTTTGGCACAAATTAAAGCAACGCAAAGTAAAAAACCAGATATTAATTCGCAGTTAGATGTTTACAGAGAAGAATTAAAACAAGCAAAATTAGATCAGCAGCGTATGCAGAATCTGGTAAAAGCCGATGCCGCAACGAGAAAACAACTAGATGACGCAACGACAAAAGTTTCGGTTATTCAAAAACAAATTACTGCTTTACAAACGCAGCTTAATATTAGCACAACAGGAATTGACGATGAAACCCAAACCTTAAAAGTTCAGATAAGTCAAATTCAGGATCAGCTGGCTAAATCGAAAATTGTCAATAAAACCAACGGAACAGTTTTGACAAAATATGCTGAAGTAGGAGAGATGGCGACCATTGGTAAACCGCTTTATAAAATCGCCGATTTATCAACAATCAACTTAAGAGTTTATATTACCGGAGATCAATTGCCGGGCGTAAAATTAAACGACAATGTAAAAGTTTTTGTAGACGATACAAACAAAACTTATAAAGAATACAGCGGTGTGGTTGAATGGATTAGCGATAAAGCGGAGTTTACGCCAAAAACAATTCAAACAAAAGACGAACGCGCCAATTTGGTTTACGCCGTTAAAGTAAGAGTTAAAAATGATGGTTATTTGAAAATTGGAATGTATGGCGAAATTAAACTCAAACTTTCAAAATAATGGAATCCGTTGTTGTAAAAAATATTGTCAAAACCTACGGAAAAGAAAAAAAAGTTGCCGTAAATGATGTTTCATTTTCAGTAAACAAAGGTGAGCTTTTTGGATTAATTGGCCCGGACGGCGCAGGAAAAACCAGTATTTTCAGAATACTGACTACGGTTTTACTGGCAGATAGCGGTTCGGCTTCGATTGATGGATTGGATGTGGTAAAAGATTTTAAATCTATCAGAAATACAATTGGTTATATGCCGGGGAAATTTTCTTTGTATCAGGATTTAACGGTTGAAGAAAACCTGAATTTTTTCGCCACATTATTCGGAACTACAATTAAGGAAAATTACAATTTGATCAAAGATATTTATGTTCAGATTGAACCTTTTAAAACCCGAAGAGCAGGAAAATTATCCGGAGGAATGAAACAAAAACTGGCCTTATGCTGTGCCTTAATTCATAAACCCAATGTTTTGTTTCTGGACGAACCTACAACCGGAGTTGATCCTGTTTCCAGAAAGGAATTTTGGGAAATGCTCCAAAAACTGAAAAAACAGGATATTACGATTATTGTTTCGACACCATACATGGATGAAGCCAATCTTTGCGATCGAATTGCATTGATTCAGGACGGAAAAATTCTTTCAATCGACAGTCCGAAAAATATAATCCAGAATTATCCAGATGCACTTTTTGCCGTAAAAGCAGCTAATATGTATGAGCTTTTGAAAGCTTTGGCAATATATCCAAATCGGTTAATGAGTTATGCTTTTGGAGAATTTGCTCATTTTTCTTTCAAAGAAAACCCAGACAAAGCAGATTTATTACAGTTTTTGGAAACAAAAGGAATTAAAAATATAGAAATAAAAGAAGCTGCCGTTACGATTGAAGACAGTTTTATTAAGCTCTTAAGTTAAAATATTGCCAGGCTTAGAACTTTGTCAAAGTTTCAAACTTTGACAAAGTTTACACCAATGGTTTAAAACCAATTTTTATGAACGAGAAAGTAATTTCGTGCAAAGCATTAACCAAACGATTTGGAGATTTTACTGCCGTAGATGCCATCACTTTTGAAGTGGAAAAAGGAGAAATTTTCGGATTTCTCGGCGCAAATGGTGCAGGTAAAACAACAGCCATGAGAATGCTTTGCGGTTTATCGAACCCAACATCCGGCGAAGCAAAAATTGCAGGTTTTGATATTTATAAAGAAACCGAGAAAATAAAGAAAAGTATAGGATATATGAGCCAGAAGTTCTCGTTGTACGATGATTTGACGGTTCAGGAAAACATTACCTTTTTTGCCGGAATTTATGGTTTAAGTGATAAAGCGATCAAAGAAAACAGTGCCGCACTTTTGAAACAATTAGGAATGGAAGATCAGGCAGACAAAAGAGTAAGTTCACTTCCGTTAGGATGGAAACAAAAACTGGCTTTTTCAACCGCAATTATTCATAAACCAGAAATTGTATTTCTGGACGAACCAACAGGCGGTGTCGATCCAGTAACGCGCCGACAATTTTGGGATTTGATTTACGAAGCATCGGGAAACGGAATTACCATTTTTGTAACCACACATTATATGGACGAAGCCGAATATTGTAACCGGGTTTCGATAATGGTCGACGGAAAAGTAGAAGCACTCGATACGCCAACAAACCTAAAAAAACAATTTAGCGTAACCACAATGGATGAGGTATTTTATCATCTTGCCAGAGAAGCCAAACGCGGAGAATAGCTATTCGTCCTGCAAGGTTTTCAAAACCTTGTAGGTATTAAGAATAGACCATATTCTAAATGAATTCCATCCTGCAAGGTTTCCAAAACCTTGTAGGTCTAAGTATAATGTGCACCAAATAATAGCATACCTACAAGGTTTTGAAAACCTTGCAGGAGAAGATAAAGTTCGAAAAAAAAAAGAAAAATAATCCGAATATGAAACAATTTCTAACATTTGTAAAAAAAGAATTTTTGCACGTACTGCGTGACAAGAAAACACTGCTGATTCTCTTTGGAATGCCGGTAGTGCAGATTCTTATTTTTGGTTTTGCTTTAACCAATGAAGTAAAAAACTCCCAAATAGTGGTCGTTGATTATGCCAAAGATATTGCTTCACAAGAAATCATTACTAAAATAGAAGCAAGCCGTTATTTTGAAATTAGAAAAAGCCTTACCGGAAGCAAAGAATTGGAAGCCGCCTTTAGAACCGGTGAAATAAAAATGGCAGTGATATTTCCGGAAGGATTTAATAACCAGCTTTTACATCAAAATAAAGCACAGATTCAAGTTTTGGCAGATGCATCAGATCCAAATAATGCGACAACTTTAACCAATTATGTTACGTCGATTATAAACGATTATCAGGCAGATTTGAATAAGGAAAATGCAGTGCCGTTGCAAATAAAACCAGAAGTAAAAATGCTATACAATCCGCAGTTAAAAGGCGCGCCAAATTTTGTTCCCGGCGTTATGGCTTTGGTTTTAATGTTAGTCTGCGTAATGATGACGGCAATTGCTATTGTAAAAGAAAAAGAAACCGGAACCATGGAAATTCTTTTGGTTTCACCATTTAAACCTTTAATGGTTATACTTTCAAAAGCAGTTCCGTATCTTTTACTTTCAATGGTAAATGTAGTTTCGATATTATTATTGAGCGTATTTGTGCTCGATTTACCCATTGCAGGAAACATACTTTTACTTTTTGCAGAAAGCACCTTGTTTATCATAACTTGTTTGACTTTAGGAATATTTATTTCGGTTAAAACAGATTCGCAGCAAACCGCCATGTTGATTTCATTACTCGGAATGCTTTTGCCAACCTTACTTTTCAGCGGATTTATGTTTCCTATCGAAAATATGCCTTTGCCTTTGCAATGGTTTTCGAATGTTGTGCCTTCAAAATGGTATTACATTATTGTAAAAGGAATCATGATAAAAGGATTAGGATTTTCCTATGTATGGAAAGAAACTTTAATCCTGTTCGGAATCACCATTTTCTTATTGATTGTAAGTCTTAAAAGCTTTAAAATACGTTTATCATGAGAATCATCAAATTTTTACTCATCAAAGAGTTCAAACAAATATTTCGTAATCGCGCCATTTTAGCCGTGATTATGGTAATGCCCGTTATGCAGCTTATTATTTTGCCGCTTGCCGCCAATTATGAAATCAAAAATATCAATCTGGCTGTGGTGGACAACGACCGATCTGATTATTCAAGAGATTTAATTAATCAGGTTGTAGCTTCGGGTTATTTCAAACTGAGAACGTATAACGATTCGTATAAACAAGCGTTCACACAATTAGAAGAAGACAATGCCGATTTAATTCTGGAAATTCCACATGGATTTGAAGAAGATCTTATTAAAGAAAATAAGCAGCAGCTTTTTATTGGAGTAAACGCCATTAACGGAACAAAAGCCGGATTAGGTGCCGGTTATATCAGCGATATTATTAGAGAATACAATAACGGATTGCGGAAAAAACTAAATGTTCCCACAAGTTTTAATGCTATGCCGATAATCGAAATTACATCATCAAACTGGTATAATCCGCATTTAAATTACCAATTGTATATGGTTCCGGGAATTCTCGCTATTTTGGTAACACTTGTTGGCGGATTTCTTTCGGCGTTAAATATTGTAAAAGAAAAAGAAGCCGGAACAATCGAACAGATTAATGTTTCTCCGGTCAAAAAATACCATTTTATTTTAGGGAAATTAATTCCGTTCTGGATTCTCGGCAATGTAGTTTTTACATTGGGATTATTAGTCGGCTGGATTTTTTACGGAATAATTCCAGTCGGAAATCTTTTGGTTTTATACGCTTTTATCGCCGTTTATTTACTCGCCATTTTAGGTTTCGGATTATTGGTTTCCACCATCTGCGACACACAGCAGCAAGCCATGCTTATCATGTTCTTTTTTGTAATGATTTTTGTTTTAATGGGCGGTTTGTTTACACCAATTGACAGTATGCCGGATTGGGCAAAAACCGTTTCAAAATTCAACCCCATAAGTTATTTTATTGATGTAATGAGAATGGTTGTCATAAAAGGAAGCGATTTTAGAGATATTCAAAAACACATTTTGGTGATTATAGGTTTTGCTATTGTTTTGAATACTGCCGCCGTTTTAAATTATCGAAAAACATCTTAAATAAATTAAAAACTAAAGCCTTGATTTTTAATAGTCAAGGCTTTAGAATATTTTGGTTAAACGGTTTTTAAAACGCCGCCATCAGCGCGTAAACAAGAACCATTTGTTGCAATCGAAAGCGGACTTGAAAGATAAGTCGTAAGACAAGCAATTTCGTCTGGATTAATAAAACGCTGCAATAAAGAATCCGGATTTATCTGTTGAATAATAGCATTTTTCATTTGTTCGACTTCTATATTTTGCAAAGAAGCAATATGTTCAATCGTAGCCGCAACGCCGTCAGAATATGTTGGACCTCCTAAAATGGTATTTACCGTAACTTCTGTTCCTTTTGTTAATTTAGACAAACCATTGCTTACAGCCATCATAGATGCTTTTGTCATTCCGTAATGAATCATGTTTCCGGGAATATTCACTCCAGATTCACTGCTGATAAAAATAATCCGTCCCGATTTTTTCTCCAGCATCTTCGGTAAAAGTTTTTGTGAAAGAAGAATACCGCTCATCACATTAATATCAAAAATTTTGTACCAATCTTCCTCTTGAATATCTTCAAAAGCCTTTAATTCAAAAATGCCGACATTATTAATTAAGATATCAATATTGTCTAATTTGCTTAATAAATTTGAAACTTCTTCTTTATTGCTAAAATCAGCTTTTATTCCAGAAACAATTGCATCAGGAAATTCAGCTTTTAATTTTTGTACAGCAAGATTTGTTTTTTCTTCATTTCGTCCGTTAATGATAACTTCTGCTTTTTCATTTAATAACTGCTTTGCAATTGCAAAACCAATTCCCTGAGTTGAACCGCTTATAAAAGCCTTTTTTCCTTCTAATTTTAAATTCATTTTTATTGTTTTATTTTGTAACGATTGATACATAAATAGTCAAAAAAATTAGCTGAGAACAGCTAATTGCATTTCGATTTGATTTTTCAAGACATTTCTGTCAGGATACATTCGGCGCAGCGTATTCAATCCGCACCAAAAAGTGATCAAATATTTCCCTAATATTTCGGGAGCCGTTTTTGTTTGTAAAGTTCCATTTGCCTGTTCAAGCTTTATTGCCTGCGTAAACATTTCTTCCACTTCTTTTAAAATCTGCACGGCATTGGCTTCCAGTTTTTCATCAATAAAAGTCATTTCAACAACCGTATTAGCAATAATACAGCCTTTAAGATGCTCATTTTCATCCGCGGAAGCGATACTTCTAAAAAAATCCTTAATCAATTCTAAAGGAGAATCACTTTTGTTTAATTCACTTTTAAAAGCATCAAAAGCTAATCGGCGTTCTTCAATGGCTTTTTGAAAAACCTCTTTTTTACCGCCTTTAAACGTATTATAAAAACTTCCGGCTCCGGCTCCGGTTGCTTTTTGCAAATCGCTCAGTGAAGTGGCACTGTATCCTTTTTGCCAAAAAACTTCCTGAGCTTTCTTTATAATATTAGCGTCTTCGTAAATTGTCGGTCTTCCTCGCATCGCAGATTTATTTTGTAATGATCGGTACAAAATTATATAAAAAATAAGTTGGATTCAAAATTTTGAATGATTTTTTAAAATCAGTTAAGAGATTTTTTGAATTGAAGCGGCGTTAAATTGGTTTTCTTTTTAAAGAGTTTGCTAAACGACTGCGAATATTCGAAACCTAATGAAAAGGCGATTTCGTTTACACTTAAACTCGTTGTTGAAAGCAGTTGTTTTGACTTTTCAATAATATGATTCTGAATGTATTGCTGCGTATTTAAACCCGTAATATTTCGAAGTAAATCACTTAAATAACTGGCAGAAATATTTAATTCCTGCGATAAATACTGCACTGTAGGAAGTCCTTTTTCAATAGGATTTTCTTTCTCAAAATAATCAAATAATAATTCCTCTAATCTGCTTAATAGATCGTGTGCAGCAGTTTTTCGGGTAATAAACTGCCTGCCGTAAAATCGGTTAATATAATTAAGAATCAAGTCAAGATGCGCCACAATCAAATCCTGGCTGTAATGATCAATATTGTTCTTCAGTTCGTCCTGCATTTGCTTTAAAAGCCCTGAAATAATTACATCTTCCTTATCAGAAAGATGTAATGCCTCTGCAATGGAGTAGGAAAAAAATCCGTAATTATTAATCATTTTTCCTAAAGGATAATTTCGGATTAAATCAGTTTTAAAAACCAGCATAAAACCCGTAACAGGATTATCATTGGTCTGTGTAACCGAAAATATCTGATCTGGCTTTGTGAGCGTTATCATTCCTTCATCAAAATCATAATCACGCTGACCGTATTTAAATTTTCCGTTAACGCCTTTTTTCAAAGTAATACAGTAAAAATCATTCGAAAAATGTTCCCAGATATCGCTGTGTTTGTAACTCAGTAAAGCAAAATCAATCACGCTGACCAAAGGATGATCCGGTTTAGGAAGCGCAAATAACTGATGCAGTTCTGAAATACTTTTGATTTTATGTGGAACCGATTTTTTCATCTAAACAAATTTACAAATTAATCGAAATTAGTCGCAAACGAAAGATGTTTCCATGATTCCATTTCTTCGGCTTCGGTTTTTCGATGCTCGATAATTGAATTATAACTGTCATTTCCTAAAGGAAGATGCACGGGCGGATTTTGTAATTCGGTAACATCAATTAATATTCTAGCCAGTTTTTTTGGGTCGCCGGGCTGGTTTCCGTCAAAACTTTTCAGCATATTTACGTGCTTTTCTACATTGTAAACTGGAATTTTATTTTTGGCCTGCGCCAAAGTGCTGTCGCTCATAAAACTCGTTCTAAACATTCCCGGCGCAATTGCAGTAACTTTGATATTGAATTGTTTTGCTTCTTGTGCCAAAGCTTCAGAAAGTCCCATAATAGCAAATTTAGCAGCATTATAACTTCCCGTATTCGCATAACCAATATAGCCCATATTAGAAGCAATATTCAAAATATGCCCCGATTTTTGCTGACGCAGAAATGGCATCACATTTCGAATCACATTTACAGTTCCAAATAAATTGACATCGATTGTTTTGCGGAATTCTTCGTCGTTTATTTCTTCCATACTTCCCACTAAATAATAACCCGCATTGTTCAGGACAACATCAATTTTTCCGAAAGTATCAATTGTAGTTTGAATCGCGTTTTTTACTGCTGCATCATTTGTAATATCAACATGAAGCGGAAGGAAGTTTTCATTTTGATTCCCAATTTGATCGATTAACTCTTTTAAATTTCGGGATGTTGCGGCTACTTTATCACCATTTTTTAAGACTGTATTTACGGCTTCAAGTCCCATTCCTTTTGATGCTCCGGTTATAAACCATACTTTTTGACTGCTCATAATTTTTTATATTTAATTATAAAGCAAAATTCAAAAAACTATAAGTTTAAAAAGTGTTCAAATTCAGGACTTTTGTGTTTCAATCGCTTCAATCGACTGGCACAAAATAGAAACAGCCTGTTCCATTTCTTCTTTTTCTAAATGCCCGAAACCTAATCTTGTCGCAGTTACATCTTTTGTTTGGTATAAAATAGTTTTGGGCAGAAACAAATCATTTTTGGCACATTCTTTTTGCAGCGTAATCAAATTGAATTTATCAAGCCATTCAATCCAAACCGCCAAACCACGCGCAGGAACTTTAAATTTAATTTTGCCTTTCAGTTTTTCATTCAATAAGGAAACGAAATAATCCCGGCGTTCTTTGTAGATCTTTTTATTTTTCTTGGAAAGTCGATGTACTTCTCCTTCGTTAATCCATTCGGTTAAAACCTGTTCTTTTAAAACGTCAATTCCGGGTTCCAGAATGTTTTGGTGTTTTTCTAATTCAGAAATAAATTCCGGCGGAGCGGCGACAAAACCATAACTAAATCCAGACGGAAGCGATCTTCCAAACGAACCAATATAAACCACTTTTTGATTCGAATCAAAAGCCGCTAAAGGCAAAATAGGATTATTATCATAATGAAAATCAAAATCGTAATCATCTTCCAGGATCACAAAACCGTATTGATTAGCGAGTTCCAGTAATTCCTTTCTTCTTTTGGCACTTAAAGAAATAGTCGTTGGATAATTATAATTGGAAGTCAGGTATAAAACCCTGATTTTGGTTTCTTCACAAATCTCCTTCAAACGATTCGTATCAATTCCGTCCTGATCAACTGGAATCGTAATAATCTGCGCTCTGGTATTCGTCAAAGTCATGTTCGAAATATAATATCCGGGAGAAGCCACAACCACTTTATCGCCGGGAGAAATCAAAACTTTTGTAACGAGGTACAAACTAATTTCGTGACTGCTCGTTGTGAGTAAGTTTGAAGTCGCAATTCGCAATCCGCGAGTAAGATTTAAATAATTTGAGAAATGTGTTTTAAAATTTAAATGCGACCTAATTTGAATCTGTTCGTATGTTTTGGATGTTTTCTGTCTTTTTAACTTTGAAACATAAAGTCTAGCCAAAATATCATTTTGAACCAGTCTTAAATCCGGCATTCCGTCATTAAATTGATACGGAAGATTACTGGTTTCGGTTGGGTTTTCAAGAATGGTCGAACGTTTGAATTCAAAACCAATATTGATTTCCTGCGTTTTATTTTCCTTTGGAACTATAAATTCGGTGTTACTTTTTTCTTTGTGCTGAGAAAGGATAAAAGTTCCTTTATTAGGGAGTGTTTCAATCCAGCCCTGAGATTCTAAATCCTGAAAAGCCTTTATTAAAGTGTTTCTGTTTACGGCTAAAAGTTTACATAAAATGCGTGTTCCCGGAAGTTTTGTTCCTTCTGGAAGAAATCCCGTTTGTATCGCTTTTATAAATTCAAAAACGATCTGCAGGTAAATTGCGGTGCTTTCTTCTGGCTTAAGCTGAATAAAGCTTTTAAAAGGAATTTGAACCGGACCACTCATAATTACAAAACTGGTATACTTTATTAGTACGGCAAGGTACTACTTTTGCAAAAAAATTAAAACCAGAATGAAAAAAATCTATTTTGCTGTTACAGCATTAATATGTACCAACTTTTATGCCCAGACAAAAAAGGATTCGATTATAGAAATTGATGAGGTAATTATTCATGAAAACCGATTAAGCACGCCAATTTCAAAACAAAACAGAAACGTTTATGTTATTAGCAACGAAACGATTAAGAAATTACCGGGAAGAACGCTTCAGGAAGTTTTGCAATATGCAAACGGGGTTGATATAAGACAAAGAGGACCTTTTGGAGGACAGGCCGATATAAGTGTAGACGGAGGAAGTTTTGAGCAGACTGTTGTTTTGTTAAATGGTGCGAAAATAATTGACTCTCAAACGGCTCACAATATGCTTAATCTGCCGCTTCCGGTTGAAGCAATTGAAAGAATCGAAATTTTACGTGGTCCTGCTGCGAGAATCTTCGGAATCAATAGCTTAACGGGAGCAATTAATATTATTACTAAAAAGCCAACAAAATCAGGAGTTTTACTAAGTACTTATGCAGGTTCTAATTTTGAGAAAGATTCTGATGATACTGGAGATACATTTTTTGGAACCGGAGTTCAAGTTGGCGCTGTTTTAGGAAAAGAAAAGCAACAGCATTCGATTTTTGCATCGCACGATAAAAGCAACGGATATCGCTATAATACAGGATTTGAAAACAATAAAATCTTGTATCAGGGAAATGTTCAGGTGAATGATTCTAACGAAATTTTAGGTTCGTTTGGTTATGTAAAAAACGGATTTGGAGCTAACGGATTTTACGCTGCACCGGGCGATAAAAATTCTACAGAAATAGTGCAGACAACTTTTGCTAATATTCAGTCGAAACATTCTATTACGGAAAACTGGAAAATTATGCCAAGATTTACCTACAGATACAATTATGATGATTACAGATATTTAGGAAATAATAATTTAAACGCAGGAAGAAGTCAGCATTATACCAATTCTATTGCGGCAGAATTAAATTCTTCTATCAAAACGGAAAAAGGTGAAATTGGTTTTGGTGCCGAATTCAGAAATGAAGATATTCATTCGTCAAACATTGGCGATCACGATCGTGAAAATGTTGGGATTTATGCAGAATACAAAACGTATTTGTTTGAAAAACTGAACGTGAATTTAGGAACTTATCTTAATTATAATTCAGATTATAAATGGCAGATTTATCCAGGGCTTGATGCAAGTTACGAGTTGACAAACGAGTTTAAGGTTATTGCTAATGTGGGGACTAGTCAAAGGATTCCTTCGTTTACAGACTTGTACTTGAATCAGCGTCCGGGAAATATTGGAAATCCAGATTTGGAATCAGAAAATGCTTTTCAAAGTGAATTCGGCTTTAAATTCAACAGAAAATCTTTAAACTTAAACGTGAATTATTTTTACAGAGAAATAAGCAATTATATTGACTGGACCAGAATGGTGACAACGGTGCCGTGGCAAAGTCAAAACTACGGTGATTTAATTACTAACGGAATCAATATGCGTGGATCATACAGTTTTAATTTTTCTGATGATTCAAAAATGAATTTCACTTTAGGCTATTCTTACTTAGATTCTAAATTTAAAGATACCCGCGACGAACCGTATTCTAAATATTTGATTTCGTCTTTAAAACATCAGGTAACCAATACGATAGATTTTCAGCATAAAGATTTCTCCGTTTTACTGGCAACTCGTTTTAACGAAAGAGTTACCGGAGCTTCTTACTGGATTAATGACGCCAGAATTAGTCAGTCTATTAAAAAGTTTACCATTTTTATTGATGCACAAAACATTTTCAATACTACTTATTATGAAATTGGAGCGTTTCCTTTGCCGGCAAGATGGTTCAGTTTAGGTGCAAAATTTGTTACTTTTTAAATACAAAGGTTAGTTATAAAAAGGGGAAAGGTATTCGATATCTTTCCCTTTTTTTTGATCATTTTTCTTTTAGAAAAAAGTAAGAAAAAAAATAAAAAAAGGTATGTATTGCGGATAATTAAATAAAATCAGATCTATAAATTTGTGTCAAGTACCACAAGAAATAACATTTTAGAATCCTATTAAACCCAAAACATATGTCTGATTTTTTAAAACAATTTGGAGAAGATCTTAAAAAGAACGTACCTGGTTTTATCGCAGTTTCTGTAGCAGAAATCAAAAGCGGAATGTCCTATTATTCACAATCAGCTTTTAGCGATTTTGACCCTGAATTAGCATCTGCCTATAATCTTGAAGTCGTTAAAGCAGAAATGAACGCCATAAGAGCTTTAAAATTACAAGGTCAGGTTGTTGATAACGTTATGATTACGCTTACTTCTCAAATTCATATTATTGATGTTTCTGATAACGGAGAGTATTTTATTTATTTAGCAGTAGACTCGACCAAAGCAAGTTTGGGTATGACAAAATCTATATTGAATAAGTATAAAAAAGAAATAGCCCACAAACTGTAATTGTATTTTTTATAATTTTAAAAGAGGATTTTCTAATTTGAATTTCCTCTTTTTTATGGAAAATCGTTTTTTGTAAGCAAAGATTTATTTTATATTTAGTTTCTGAAAAGAGATTTTTTTTAATGGAATTACGGCAATATTTCGAAAAATACAATGACGAAGAAAC
The DNA here is from genome assembly GCF_057808895.1 of Flavobacterium sp. FG68. Lineage (NCBI taxonomy): Bacteria > Pseudomonadati > Bacteroidota > Flavobacteriia > Flavobacteriales > Flavobacteriaceae > Flavobacterium > Flavobacterium sp. FG68. The sequence continues at coordinate 14,278 of NZ_JBMDIY010000008.1, read as the reverse complement.
CTGCATTGAGGAATTTAAAAACAAACGACTGGAAAACGGTTTGGTTTGTAAAAAGTGCGGGCATAATTCCCATTCTTTCAGAACAGTCGATTTAAAATTTCAATGTAAAAAATGCAAAAACAGAATCAGTCTTCGATCCGGAACCGTGATGGAAAACTCCAATTTACCCTTTAGATACTGGATGATTTGTATTGAATTAATGACACTTTCTAAAAAGAAATTCTCCATTTTACAATTGCAATATCTTTTAGGACACAAACGCTACGAACCTATTTGGCTGATGGTTCAGAAAATCCGTTTGGTGATGCATAAACGAGACGAAAAATATATGTTACGTGCTTATTCTGAGTTTGATTCTGAATTTCTAAGGGAAATTGAAAAACTTACTTTTTCAAAAAAGAAATAAAGTAAAACTTGGTTTCATATTATAATCTGCAACATTAAATCCTTTAAGCATAACGCACAGCCTTTTTATCTTTGTTATACTCCTGTTTAGGCTTTATTTTAAATAAGTAAACTAAGATTTATGAGTACGATTAAAAAAGGTTTTCTATTATTATTTTGTGCAGTTTTTATACAAATTGCTAAAGCGCAGGATGCTCCATATTCTATTGGTTTTATTCCGGCATCTATTGAAGAAGGGGATATTGCTTTCCCAATTTATGAAAAATGGCATTTGAGCGGACAGGCCGATTTTCAATTGGTGACACAAGGTGCATATACCAATGGAAATCCTTTTGCTTATACACAGCGTGTTGTAGTTAGGCCGTGGCTTATTTATTCAGGATTTAAAAATATAAAACTGTGGCTGGGTTATGCTCACAATCAAAAATATGCCGTAGAAGAAGCCGGAAATTATGAAACCTTAGAAAACAGGCTTATTGTAATGGGAACTTTTTCTCAGGATATGCCAAAAGGATCCATTTTTGAACAAGTGCGTTTTGAAACCAAATTTTTTGACGATAGAAACGGAGTTCATCAAACAATTCCGCGATTAAGAGAAATCATTTTCTGCGTCAAACTAAAGAAAAACCTATATTTTTAGCACCAAACATTGGATATTATACAGAATTAATGCTAAAGTTTGCCTCAAAAGATTATGCCGAAGAGCATTTTGATATTTTTAGATTATCAGTTTACTACACGGCAGGTATAACGCCCAATATCCATTTTCTGGCAGGCATCATTGGTCAGATGCAGCTGCGTGCCAACGGAAATCAGTTTGATGTGTATTACGGGCCAATGGTTTCTGTAAAATACAGTATCACACCTAAAGAAAGAGAAACTTTTGACAGCGTCGACGGCGGTGCTGATTAATTTAATTTAGTTCTCGAAAAGACTTCTTAATTTTTTAAATAAACTTATTTTACCAATTCCTGCATCATTTTTTTCAGGATAGTTCTATCTTTGCGCCAGATTTTGGTCTGTTTTTTCAAATTTAATGAAAAAACAGTTAAAAGGGAATCAGGTGTAAATCCTGAACAGACCCGCTACTGTAAGTTCTATATAAGTCTTTAAACACTACTATTGCCATTGTCCCGTGTGGATGAGAAGGCTGTTTAAGATGGAACAAGTCAGGAGACCTGCCACAATCATATAGTTTAAGACTTTCGTGGAATAAAGTTGACAACAAGAATTGACCTGTTATTTACATAACAGGATTATCTCTTTTTGCTATTACATCCCGAAGTTTATTTAATTAAATTGGTGATGTATTATAGAAAAAAAATACTCTTATTTACTTTTATACTTTTTGCTCCGTTTGTACTTCATTCGCAAGTAGAGACAGATAGTCTGCGGGTTTTAAAAGAAGTAATCTTAAAAGGAAAACCCTATCAGGAAGTTATTCCGGTGCAGACACTTTCGGGTAAATTACTTGAAAATTTAGCGAGCCATAATGTTGCCGATGCACTTCGGTATTTTGCCGGAAGCCAAATAAAAGATTACGGCGGACTTGGCGGTCTTAAAACCGTTGATGTTCGTAACATGGGAACACATCACGTAGGTGTTTTTTATGATGGAATACAATTAGGAAATGCACAAAACGGCGTTACCGATTTAGGGAAATATTCTCTTGACGACATGGAATCCCTAACGATGTATAACGGACAGAAAAGCGAAATATTCCAATCGGCAAAAGACTTTGCGGCGGCTTCTACAATTTATTTAAGAACAAAACGTCCGGTTTTTATTGGCTATAAAAAAACAAATCTCTTAGTACGTTTCAAGACAATGTCAATCAATTATTTTGATCCGTCTTTTAGATGGGAACAAAAATTAAGCGACAAAGTCAGCATGAGTTTTAGTTCTGAATACATAAAATCGAACGGAGAATATAAATTCAGATACAAAAGAAACAATCTCGACGGAACGGTTGCTTACGATACCACAGCCACGAGACATAATAGTGATATTGAAGCTTTACGAGTAGAATCTGGTCTTTATGGGAAAATAAATAAAGGTTCGTGGGATGCTAAAGTTTATTATTACGATTCAGACAGAGGAGCGCCGGGAGCGATTGTAGAAAACAAATTTTCAGACGGTTTCAGGCAATACGACAAGAATTTTTTCACTCAGGCATTTTTGGTAAAAGACTTTACCGAAAAATATAAATTTCAGGCAAGGGCAAAATTCGCTTACGATTATACACATTACGTTGCCAGAGATACCACAAACATATTAGGCGAAACCGTAACCGAAGGCTCGCAGTCAGACGATAGTTATTATCAGCAGGAATATTATATCTCCGCAGTCAATATGTATAGCATTTTATCAAATTGGGATGTTTCGCTTTCTACAGATTTTCAATACAACAAATTAAACGCTACAAGAAGAGGAATCCAGACTCAATTTTCATTTCCGCAGCGATATACTACATTAGTTTCTTTAGCAAGTACTTACAGAATTGGCGGTTTTAAAGCTTTAGGAAGCGTTATTGGAACCAATGTTCAGGAAGAAGTTCGCTACAATGCAAAAGCTCCCGATAAAACAGAATTTACTCCGGCATTATTTTTAGGCTATACACCATTTAAAAGTTACGATTTTAACCTGAGAGCGTTTGCAAAACGAATTTTCAGAATGCCTACTTTCAACGATTTGTATTATACCATGATTGGTTCAAGCACTTTGCAACCAGAATATATGAATCAATACGATATTGGATTCACGTATAATTTTCCTCAGAATAAAGGCTTTTTCGACAAATTCTCTTTTCAGTTAGACGGTTATTACACCAATACAAAAGATAAAATAATCGCCGCGCCAACCGGAAATCTTTTCCGCTGGATGATGACGAATATCGGACAGGTGAAAGGAAAAGGAATAGAATCTGTTTTGAATATGGGAACTCATTTTGGAAAAGTAAATCTTGCTGCAAATCTTACTTACACCTATTCTGAAAGTAAAGATTATACCAAATTCGGCGGTCTTGAATTATCCTCTTACGGAGACCAAATTCCGTATACACCGTGGCACAGCGGTTCAGGAATCTTAAATGCTGATTATGAAACCTGGAATTTCAACTACAGTTTTATTTATGTTGGGAAACGCTATAACGGAAATGTCAATAACATAAAAATTAATGAAGTTCAACCGTGGTATACTCATGATTTAGCCGTTCAAAAATCATTTGCATTTCAGAATTACAAATTAAAGGGCGCAGTAGAACTCAACAATGTTCTCAACCAAAATTATGAAGTGATATACAATTATCCAATGCCGGGCCGCACAGTGAAATTTATAATAAGTATTGAGCTATGAAAAAGATAACCGCAAAAATAATTCTCAGTTTATGGATCATTCTGGCTTTTGCTTCCTGCAGAGAAGATGAAACCATTTTTCCATCAACAGATAAAAGTGTTGCTGCGCCAAGAAGTGACGGCAATATCGAAGGTTTTTATCTTTTGAACGAAGGAAATATGGGAATGAACCGCGCCAGTATTGACGTTTTTAATTACAGAACCGGAAACTACACCACCGATATTTATTCGGAACGAAACCCAACAGTTGTAAAAGAATTAGGCGATGTTGGAAACGATATTAAAATTTATGGCAATAAAGTTTATGCCGTAATCAATTGTTCCAACAAAGTTGAGGTCATAGAAAAATGGACAGCAAAACGCATCAAAAAAATAGATATTCCCAACTGCCGCTATGTGACTTTTTATAAAGACAAAGCTTATGTAAGTTCTTATTCTGGTCCGGTAGCGATTGATCCAAATGCAGAAATTGGTTTTGTTGCCGAAATCGATACCATATCATTAGAAATAAAAAGAAAAGTAACCGTTGGCTATCAACCCGAACAAATGGTGGTTCATAACGGAAAATTGTATGTAGCGAATTCCGGAGGTTACAGAGTTCCGAATTACGATAGAACTGTTTCTGTAATTGATTTGGAAACTTTCAAAGAAATCAAAAAAATAGATGTCGGAATCAATTTGTACAGCATGCAGATTGACAGCCGAGGCGATATTTATGTGAGTTCCAGAGGGGATTATTACAACACGCCTTCGAATCTTTTTGTCATTGATACCAAAACCGATGAGAAAAAAATGCAGTTAGATATTCCGGTTTCAGATACTTGTCTGGTCGACGATTTACTTTATTTCTACAGCGTATCGTGGAGTTACTTAACCAACAGCAATAAAATTATTTACGGAATCCTCGATACGAAAACCAAACAAATAATCACGGATAGAATTATTACCGACGGAACTGAAAAGCAAATTATGATCCCGTACGGACTTCAGGTAAATCCCGAAACAAAAGAAATTTATATAACCGATGCCCAGAATTATGTCGTAACAGGTTACATCTATTGTTTTACGCCAGAAGGCAAATTGAAGTGGAAAACAACGGCTGGAAATATTCCGGCGCATATCACTTTTATCACTAAGAAGTGAGAAGCAAAAAGCAAAAAGTTAGAAGTAAAAAGTAAAAAAACTAATATTATAAATGAAAACAATTCCTTTTAAAATTTTAAAAACCACATTGCTGTCAATTCTCTTTTTGGGATTTATTGCTTGTGAAACCGATAAGGAAGAAGACAATGTTGAAATTCCCGCAGAAGTACTAAAAGAATCTTATTCAATTGACCGATTTAAAGTGCTGAATATTGCGCCAAATCTGCCAGCCAATTCAAAACTAACGTGGATTGCAAATGAAGATTCTCTGATTTCTCAGAATTTACAATTGGATTTTATTAGTCCGTATTTAAAAAATTACAAACTGACTTTAAAAGTAGAAGTTAACGGAGCGGTAAAAACATTCACGTCAACTATCAATGTTGTGCAAGAAACAAAAGCGTACAGTAAATACATCTCGAATGTATTTGATTTTCGTCCGGCAGCTGGTCAGTTTACGAATACAATTCCGGAATATGTAACGGGAAATACACAAAGTAATCTTATTAGTACAGCAAAAAAAGCTCTTGTTGGTTCAAGTACAACAATGATTTCATTAGGCGGTTTTGGCGGATATGTTGTTTTTGGATTTGATCATACAATCCCAAATATGGCCGGACGCGATTTTAAAGTTTTAGGAAATGCATTTTGGGGAAATCAGGCGAATGAAGCACGTTTTGGATCTTGCGAAGCGGGAATTATTTCTGTGGCTTACGACAAAAATAAAAACGGAAAACCCGATGAAGATGAATGGTACGAAATAGCAGGAAGTGAATATTTTAAAAACACAACTTTAAAGAATTACAGCATTACTTATTTTAAACCAGATCCAAATAAAACTCCAATGGTGGTTGAGGGGAATGAATCCTGGCAACTTGATTCTGAATATATTAAATGGCAGGATAATTTGGGGAATTCCGGCTATAAATCTAAAAACATATTTCACGAACAAAGTTATTATCCGCTTTGGATTTCTGAGGCTTCTTATACGCTGAAAGGAACAAAAATAGCAGACAATTTTTACGATCAAAGCGGGGCAGGAAATTACTGGGTAGGGAAATCTTTTGATTTTGGCTATGCCGATAATGCTCCCAATAACGACGAAGCCTCAAATATTGACATTGCCTGGGCCGTAGATAAAAACGGAAATTATGTAAAACTTCCCGGAATAGATTTTATCAAAATACATACAGCAATCAATCAGGAAGCGGGCTGGTTGGGAGAAGTTTCTACAGAAGTAGCAGGGGCTTACGACTTATATCTAAACTAACAAATTTTTTAAATCAACTATAATATGAAGAAAAATTACTTTTTAATAGTACTATTATTTATCGCATTCTTTACCAATGCACAGGTAACGGTGCAAGGTGTTCCGCGAAATGATATTCAGCAAAAATCATCGGTTAAAAAACTGACGAGTAAAAAAAAGGCTAGCGCGGCAGATTTTGATCAAATTAAATATTGGGTTGGAACAGGCGCAAATCAAGCAGCTTTTGTGGTACAATGGAACGACGGGAAAAATGCCGATGCCTTAGTTTGGGGTTTTAGATGGGATGGAAATGCAACGGGAGAAGATATGCTGAAAGCAATCGCAAAAGCAGATCGCCGTTTTTTCTCTCTTTTATATCAGGGAACTCAGTTTGGATCTGCAATTGGCGGACTTGGTTTTGATTTGAACGGAGCCAATACAAACGGACTTTATAAAGATAAAAATGTAACTTATCCTTATTATCCGGTAAACGGAATTGTAAATACGACAGAATACGATTTTGATTTATATACGCCTATTGATGCTGCAGATCACTGGCAGTCTGGCTGGACAAGTAACGGATATTGGTCGTATTGGGTAAAAAATCCAACGGATACTGAATTTGGTTATTCTGGTTTAGGAGCAAGCAGCCGTGTTTTAGAAAACGGTTCGTGGGATGTTTGGAATTATAATCCGGGATTTAATTCGTTTGATATTGCGTCAACTTTTACTGCGGTAACGCCATACGTTGCGACAACAGATTTTACTGCGGGTTATTTTTTAGTAAACGAAGAATGGTTTGGTCATACGAATGGATCTGTAAATTTTGTGAATGCTGACGGAAACGTTAGTTATCGTGTTTACAGTGCGACAAACAGTAGTCAGGCGTTTGGAGCAACAACGCAGTATGGAACAATTTACGGAGATAAGTTTTACTTTATTTCAAAACAAGCTTCAGATGGAGGAGACAGTCAATATACTCCGGGCGGAAGATTAGTTGTTGCCAATGCAAAAACGATGAAAAAAATCGCCGGATTTAATGATATTGGCGGAGGCGATGGACGTTCGTTTGTTGGTGTTGATGAAAAGACAGGTTATATAGGTGCTTCAAACGGAGTTTTTCTTTTTGATATTGCCAATCTAAAAGTGGGAAGCCTAGTAACAGGAACAGGTGGCGGAAGTCAGTATTCCGGACAAATAGGAAACATGATTCGTACTTCTCATTATGTATTTGCTGTAAAACAAAATGCAGGAATTTTGGTTATTGATCCAGCGACAAATAGTGTAAAAACTACTATTACCGGAGCATTTCATTCTGTAGTTCAGGCCAAAGACGGAAGTGTTTGGGGAATCCAAAATCAGAAATTAATCAATATTAATGAAACGACTTTTACCGTAACTGAATATGCTATTCCAACGACAAAATATCTAGGATCTTGGGGAGCATGGAACGCAGGAAGTTTTACCTACAGCAATCAGCAGAATGCTTTGTATTGGATAAATTCTATTAATAGTTTTAATTCAGGAACACAAATTGTAAAGTTTGATGTTGCCACAAAAACGTTCAATGAGAATTTTGCAGTAATTCCGGGACAAACAGGAACTTTTAAACAAATTCCTTATGGCGCAGCATTGCGTATTGATCCGATTTCTGATAAATTAATTCTGAACACAACAGAAAGCGGATTTGGAGCGCATTACCAAAAAAACTGGATTCATACTTTTGATAACAAAGGAGTTTTAACAAACACTAAAATTTTAGATGATTATTACTGGTTTCCAGCCATGACTGTTTTTCCGGATAATGCTTCGCCAGTAATTAGTGCGGCTTTGCCTTCAGAAGTTTCAGTAAAAAATGCAACCGTAATTGATTTAAAAAATATTGTTTCGGATGCCGATAATTTATCTCTTGCCATTGCAAAATCGGTAAAATCAAATAGTGATGCACAAATTGTTACAGCGGTAATAAATGAAAAAGACGAGTTGGTTTTAACACCAAAAAAGACTGGAAATGCGACAGTTGTAATCAGTTTTAATTCGAATGGTAAATTTGTTGAAAAATCAATTACTGTTAAAGCATCAATTAATTTAGGAACAGAGGAATTTACAAAAGTAAAACTGGCAGTTTATCCTAATCCGGTTGCAGAAATCCTGAATATTCAAACAGAAGATGAAGTATTAGGTGTGAATGTTTATGACATTTCAGGAAAAGCAATCAATGCTGAGGTTAATAATAAACAAATTAACGTAAGTTCTTTAATAAAAGGATTATACATTATAAATATTGTAACTGATAAAGCTAGTTATGTACAAAAGTTTATTAAAAATTAATCTTTGAATAAAACAAAAACGAACCCCTTTATGAATTCAATAAAGGGGTTTTTTAATTAAAATCATTTTGATGCTTATAATGCAGATTAAAAAAATACAGCATTTAGTGTGAAATTATAAAGCGGAATGAATCATAAATAATTACTTTATTTATGCCATAAAATTAATTATATTAGCATTAGCATAGCAATAAAAAATATTCATTACACTAAAATGCTGCGATGGAATTAACAGAAAATAATGATTTTTTTGAAACTGTTTTTAATTCTGCTGCAAACGGAATCGCAGTTATAAAGTCTTTGTATAACGATAAAGGCGAAATAGAAGACTTTTCTATACTACTTTTTAATACTTATACCAAAAAATGGATTGGCGATATCGAATACAAAAACAAACGTTTCAGCGTTGTTTTTCCCACGATAAAAAAAAATGGTATTCTGGAAAGATTTATTGAAGCGGCTCAAACCGGAGTAACAGCTAATTTTGAAAGCTGGTATGATGGAGAGGGAATACAGCTTTGGTTTCGGTTTACGGCTGTAAAACAAGATGAATTACTCATTGTAACTACAGAAGATATAACCGAAAGAAAAAAAACAGAAATTACACTCAACAATGCCTTAACAGCTGCAGAAAAACAAAAAAGACTTTACGACTCCATCACAAGTACAACTCCGGATTTGGTCTATGTATTTGATTTATCATACAAGTTTACATATGCCAATAAAGCCTTGCTTACCATGTGGGGAAAATCAGCAGAAGATGCCATTGGAAAAGGTTTAAGAGAAAATGGATATGAAGAATGGCATGCTGCAATGCATGAAAGAGAAATTGACGAAGTTGTTGCTTCTAAAAAATCTATTAGGGGAACAGTTTCTTTTCCGCATGCAGAACTGGGCAAAAGAGTTTACGATTATATTTTTGCCCCGGTTTTAAATGAAAAAGGAGAAGTAGAAGCTATTGCAGGTACGACGCGTGATATTACTGAAATAAAACTGGCAGAGGAACAGCAGTTTTTATCCCGAAAAAAAATAGAAGAAAGCGAAGCCCGATTAAAATCTATGATCGATCAAACGCCGTCTCCAACTTTGGTGTTAATGGGTGACAATTTGGTAATCGAGCAGATTAACAAACATATGCTCACCCTGATTGGTCGCGACGAGGAAATAATAGGCATGCCGCTGATTGAAGTTTTGCCCGAATTAAAAGGGCAGTACGTTTGGACTCAGGTTCAAAATGTTTATAATAGAGGAATTTCTTTTGACCAGAGTGAAGTCCTGGTTCAGCATAACCGTACAGGTATAATGGTCGATTATTACTATAATCTGGCCTATCGCCCTTTAGTGGAAGATGGAAAAATAACCGGTATGACTCAGGTAGCGGTTGATGTTACACAGCAGGTAGTGGCCCGAAAAAAGATGGAGGAAAGTGAAACCCGTTTCCGCGCTTTGGTTAATGCTTCATCTGATATGGTGTACAGCATGAATGCAGACTGGACAATAATGCGAACCATGGAAGGAAGCAGATTTTTATCTGATGTTGAAGAACCAACTATAAATTGGTTTGATAAATACATTCATCCAGATGATAAGCAAAAAGTGCTGAGCCATATTAAGGAATCGATAGCAAACAAAAGTGTTTTTGAATTAGAATACAGAGTTTTAAACGCAGATGGATCATTAGGATGGACTTTTTCAAGGGCAATCCCAATATTAGACCATGAAAATAATATAATTGAATGGTTTGGTGCAGCAAGTGATATTACTTCGCAAAAAGAGGTAGAGCAGATTATTAAGGAAAGCGAAGAAAAATTCAGACTTCTTGCAGATTTGGTACCGCAAATTATCTGGACCGGACAACCGGATGGTTTTGTCGATTATTATAATAAACGCTGGTATGAATATACCGGTTTTGAAGAAAATGAATTTGGAGATACAAGCTGGACTCCTTTCCTGCATCCGGATGATGTTGATCTGGTATTGGGATATTGGTATCAAAGCGTTCAAAAAGGTACTGCATATCAAATTGAACTGCGATTAAAAAATGGAGATACAGGAGAATTCAGATGGTTTTTAAGTAAAGCAGTACCTATAAAAGATGGATCGGGAGCTATTGTCAAATGGTTTGGTACCTGCACCGATATTCATGAAAAAAAAACGATTACTGAAAAACTGGAAGTTCTGGTTGAAAACAGAACGAAAGAATTAAAACGTTCCAACGAAGATTTACAACAGTTTGCACATGTGGCTTCTCATGATTTAAAAGAACCGGTAAGAAAAATTAAAACATTTACAAGCAGGCTGGAAGATCATCTTGATGGAAAGTTAGACGAATCTGCAAGCAGGTTTATAGAGAGAATTCACGTTGCGACAGATCGTATGTACAATATGATTGATGGCGTTTTGGCATATTCTAAAATCAATGCCGATTTGCAGAAACCAACTTTGGTTGATCTCAATAAGGTTATAAAAAATATTGAAATTGATTTAGAAATCATTTTGCAAAAAACAGGCGGGAAAATTCATTATCACGATCTCCCAACAATTGAAGGAGCTTTGGTACTTCTTTATCAGCTTTTTTATAATCTTATTAATAATTCTATTAAGTTTGCCAAAAATGAAACGCCGCCTGAAATTAAATTATCATCAAAAATAGTTACTCAGGAGGATAAAAGTTTTGCTGTAATTACAGTGGAAGATAACGGAATTGGCTTTGAATCTGCACAGGCAGAGCGGATATTTGAAACTTTTACGCGTCTCAATTCTAAAGATAGTTACGAAGGAACCGGCTTAGGATTATCACTTTGTAAAAAAATAGCAGAACGGCATGGAGGAAATATTGTTGCAGAAGGTAATACAAAAGGTGCCGCTTTTATTATAACACTCCCTTTAAAACAAAATGAAAATGATATTTAGATTATGGAAAAGAAAATAATTTTATTGGCTGATGATGATATCGATGATACAGAAATGTTTTGTGAGGCATTAGAAGATGTAAATGAAAATGTTGTATGTCATTGTGCCGTTAATGGTGTAGAAATATTTGAAATATTAAAGACAATTGATGAAAAACCGGAACTTATTTTTCTGGATCTCAATATGCCGATTATGAATGGCTGGAACTGTTTGGAATTATTAAAAAAAGATCCGGCGTATCAGGATATACCCGTAATTATGATTTCGACATCGTCGCATAAAAAGGATATGGAAGCAGCTGCAAGTTTAGGGTCGATTTGCTATTTTGTCAAGCCAAATAATTTTAATGATTTAAAAGAAATATTAAGGGTGATTACCTCTAATTTAGGATCCGGCTTAAAGGATGCAATTGTTAATTCACTCAGCAAAGGTTCCAAACATATTTTTACCTGCAGCGATAATTGATTACGAATTTAATTCAGACTTCTAAATTCTATTGGTGTTTTTCCTGTTTTTTGCTTGAACAGTTTATTGAAATACTGCGGATATTCAAACCCTAATGAATAAGCGATTTCGCTGACCGATTTATCACTGTTTAATAAAACGTTTTTGGCTTCTTCAATTAAATAAAAATGAATATGGTCCTGAGTATTTTTGCCCGTTTCTTTTTTTAGCAGATCACTTAAATAACTTGGTGAAAGATGTACTTGTTCTGCCAGAAATTTTACAGTTGGTAATCCTTTTTCGGTATTGCTTTTTGCATTAAAATATCCGGTCAGTATTTTTTCGATTTCAGTAACTACAGAATTATTCGAACTTTTTCGGGTAATAAACTGTCTTCCGTAAAAACGGGAACAATAATTCAACAGCAGTTCAATTGTCGAAACGATAATATCCTGACTGTGTATATCGATATTTTCTTTTAATTCTCCTTCAATTTTAAGCACACAATCGTATAAAATTTGTTTTTCTTTCTCTGACATATGAAGTGCTTCAGACATGTCGTATGAAAAAAAACTATAATCCTTTAATTTATTATTTAAAGAAGTTGCCCTGATGAGGTCTGGATGAAAAAATAATCCCCAGCCCATCATAGCTGGTGAAACCTCAATATCCTCGTCCATTTCGAGAACTTGATTTGGAGCCACACAAATCAAACTTCCATCTTGAAAATCAATGATTTTTCGTCCGTATTTGATATTATTTCTATTGTAGTTTTTGAATATCAATCCGTAGAAATCTGGAGAAATTTTAGTGTCTTCCGTAATCTGCTCTTTTACCTGACTAAAATCTACCACGGCAATAAGAGGGTGCAGAATAGGAGTTTCCAGATGAAAAAAACGGAACAAATCTGAAATCGTTTGTAAATGTATAAATGCGCTCATAACAGGATCATTAATGTAAAGATACCAATTTTTAAAAGACCTATTAGAATCACCACGTTCTGATGATTCTAATAGGTTTATCAGTTTAAAATTTAAAGTCCGAATTGTGCTTTCATTCCGCCAATAAATGTTTCATCATCAAATTGCTTACGGTTTTCAATAATGACTTTTGCATCTTCTCCGGCGTGATATCTTAGTTTATCCGTTCCATCGGTAGCCGCTTCGTAAATTACTTCGGCCACTAAACTTGCAGGCGAAGCAGTATCAAATAAAGCCGGCAGTGCTTCTATTACTTTTCCAACCATGCTTTGATATTCGGTAAAATTTTCGTCGTTGCTAAAGTCAAACGAGCGTCCGGCAAAATCAGTTGCAATAGCACCCGGTTCAATAATTTTGACTTTTCCTCCAAATTGTTCCACTTCAAAACTTAAGGATTCAGAAATGCCTTCAACAGCAAATTTAGTTCCGTGATATAAAGCACCAAGTGGAAAAGTCATTTTACCTCCAATTGAAGAAATATTGATGATAATTCCATTTTTATTTTCACGAAAGTGAGGTAATAATGCTTTTGTAACATCAAGAAGCCCAATAACATTCGTATCAAACTGACGTACAATTTTTTCTCTTAAAAAAGATTCTAAAGTTCCATAAGCGCCATATCCGGCATTATTTAATAATACATCAATTTTACCAAATTTAGAGATCCCGGCTTTTACCGCATTCTCGATAGATTGTAAGTTCAATACATCAAGGTTAGTAACAAAAACATTCTGTAATGCTTTTAATTCTGTTTCATTTTCAGGATTACGCATTGTCGCGATAACATTCCATCCTTTTGATTGAAATAATTTTGCAGTTTCTTTTCCAATTCCGCTGCTTGCTCCTGTAATTAAAATTGTTTTGTCCATTTTTTTAGCTATTAAATTAATAGTGTAAAGGTCTAAACAGGAGCATGTTTACGAATAATACTAATTCGGGCAATTTGTATTCTTTTTACGGATTTTGGAAATACTGTTCATTCCATAGGAATGTTTCGTAGGTAGATAAAAAATAAAAAGTCAGCCGCATTTACGTTCCTACGGAACGTAAACGATGATAACAATATATTTTTTCTACCAATAAAATGTTCCTACGGAACAAAGAGATATAACTTGTTGTTTTTTGATATCCCGTTATCATTCCATAGGAATGTTTCGTTGGTAGATAAAATAAAGGTCAGCCACATTTACGTTCCGTAGGAACGTTTGATATGCCCGATTATTAAAAAACGATGTCAAAATCAAACGTTCCTACGGGACGTAACGATTATAACAATATAATTTTTCTACCGACGATATGTTCCTACGGAACAAAGAGATATGACTTATTATTTTTTGATATCCCGTTATCATTCCATAGGAATGTTTCGTTGGTAGCAAAAATAAAAGTCAGCCACATTTACGTTGCGTAGGAACGTTTGATATGCCCGATTATTAAAAAACGATGTCAAAATCAAACGTT